>NZ_CP136759.1:2422500-2722500 GCF_032931615.1 Palleronia sp. LCG004 | reverse complement strand
GATGTTTATGACGCCGCCGTAATAGCCCTGATTGTAGAGCGAACCGATCAGACGCCCGTAATCGGCAAGTGCTGCCGCCAGAAGCTCTTGCGGATCCGAGACGCCTTCGGTCTGCGCGGCGACCAGAAGGGAGGAGTTGCGAAGCTGCTCGCGAAGATCGTCGTCACCCTCGACCGCGAACTGAAGGTCGTCGAGTGCGAACGCGACGGGTGCCGCGATAAGCCAGATCGCGCATCCCAGAGATGCTGCCAAGCGAAATCGTTTCACGAACGCCCCCAAACACATGTCCCGGGATCACGTTATGACGTCTCGACCTGGGACGCCAGAACTGCCTCGGTCACATTTTGCCCCAGGCATTTCAGCTTTCGACTTCTTCCTTGACCTGCCCCCAGGTGATCAGCGTGAAGACGACCGTGCCGCCGGCAACGTTCCCGAGAAACACCGGGATGAAGAACCCGAAGATCGCGTCCATGATGCCGAGCGAGTGGTGCAACATCATGTACGCCATCTCGACCGATCCCGCGATGATATGCGTGAAATCGCCCGCCGAGATCAGCCACGTGAAGAAGAAGATGATGAAGAACGGATTCTGCGGCTGCGTCGGGATCATCCAGACGATCGCGGCGATGAGAACGCCCGCGGGCATGCCTTTCACGAAACCCTCAAAGGCGGGCATCGTCGTCGCGTGTTCGCTGATCGCATGGACCGCCGAGAGAACCTCCGGGCCGAAGACTCCGCTATAGCCGATGAAGCCGGCCGCAACGAAGGCACCGACGACGTTGGCCGCGAGGACGATCATCCAGAGCCGACAGGTGAGCCAAAGGTATTCCGAGCACGGATGGGCCATCAGCGGCAGCACGGTCGTGATCGTATTCTCGGTGAAAAGCTGCATCCGTCCAAGGATCACCAAGAGGAACCCGGCCGTATAGCCGAACGATTCGACGAGTGGGACCCAGGTCGCATCCTGGGGAAGATACGCGCGCAGGATTGCCTCGGTAATGATCGAGAAGGAAATGAGGACCCCCGCAGCGAGCCCCGAGAAGACGAGGGAAGATTTCGGGCGGGTCATCTCCTCCGCACCGTCGCGACGGACCACCTCGTAGATCAACGGCGCGGTGAGGCGGGTCGCCCTGTTGACCGATTTCTCCTCGGCCCTGCCCGTCTTGGCCATGGTCTCTTTGTTGTCGCGTCTGAGATTGTCTTCGGCCTGCGCCATGCGATCCTTTCCCGCCCGTCCGGCTGGGAACCCCGTACGAGCCATCTTCGTTCGGGCTGCAAGCTAGTGTTGGAGGGCGCTATGACCAAGAATCACGGAACGTCTGTAAAGAACGACGACGTCTACGAGGCGCTGCGAGACGATGGCGCCTCGAAGGAAAAGGCCGCCCGGATCGCCAATGCGCAGGCGAACGACAACATGGATCCCGGCCAGAAGGGCGGATCGCACCCCCCTTACGAGGAATGGACCAAGGACGAACTCTACGATCAGGCCCGCAACGTCGGGATCGAGGGCCGCTCGGACATGACGAAGGACGAGCTTATCGAGGCTTTGCGCGCGCGCTGATTGCCGCATGACATGCAAAAGGGTATGGCCGTGGGGAACCTGCCCGAAGCCCGACGAGGATCCCCATGGCCAATCATCTTCACCAGGGCGATCTGCCCGCGGATCTCGATCTCGGACCGGCCGTTGCCATCGATTGCGAGACGATGGGCCTCAACCCGCATCGCGACAGGCTCTGCGTCGTCCAGCTTTCCGCGGGCGACGGTGATGCCCATCTGGTTCAGGTGGCGCTCGATCAGTCGAGTGCCCCGAATCTCGAACGGCTCCTGCGCGACGAGTCCGTTCTGAAGCTCTTCCATTTCGGCCGTTTCGATATCGCCGCGATGTACCATGCCTTCGGCGCGCTTGCGGCACCGGTCTATTGTACCAAGATCGCGAGCAAGCTTACCCGCACCTATACCGATCGCCACGGCCTGCGGCAGCTTCTGCAGGAACTTCTCGACGTCGACATCTCGAAGTATCAACAACAGAGCGATTGGGGCGCGGCCGAGCTTTCCACCGCCCAGATCGATTACGCCGCCTCGGACGTCCTGCATCTTCATCGGCTGCGCGAGGCTCTCGACGAACGGCTGAAACGCGAGGGACGGATGGAGCTGGCGAAGTCCTGTTTCGATTTCCTGCCGACGCGGGCGCTGCTCGACCTCGAAGGCTGGCCCGAAATCGACATCTTTGCCCATTGATCGGACCTCTTTTTCCGCGCCGGGAATCCGCCCGGTTCCCCTCCTCGATGCGGGAGGCCGGGATCGGAGGGCTTGATGGCTGTCTATGACAACAGACACAGTCGGCGTGTCGCCCTTCTCAAGGTGATCCTGCCGCTTCTCGCGCTCGCGATTTTATCGACGCTCTTCCTGGTCGCGGATCGACGCGGAACCGGGGACACGGTGCCCTTTTCCTCGGTGGAAATCGACCGCATCGCGGCCGGTCAGCAGATTGCCGGGCCGAATTACACGACCGTCACCGAAGACGGGAGCGCCCTGACGTTGGCCGCGCGCGACGTGGCATCCTCGGATGGCGTGGCCGAGTTGCGCGACATCATCGCGGTTATCGAATATTCCGATGGCACCCGCATCGATCTCACGTCCGATACGGGAAACCTCGGCTCCGGCGAAGGCGCGGCCCAGCTCGTCGGAGGCGTGGCGCTCGGCAGTTCGAACGGTTACCGCATCGAAGGCAGCGCGTTCGACATCTCGCGCGCAACAGGCCGGATCGTATCCGATGCCCCGGTGCGCGGCGAGGGGCCGCCCGGAACGCTCGATGCCGGCGGTCTGACTGTCGATGGCCGGGACGGCAACTACGTTCTGAACTTCACCGACGGCGTGAAGCTGCTATATCAGCCTCGGGGACAGGACGAGGAGTGACGCGATGAAAGCGATGGCCGGCCTTCTTTTCGGGGCCTTCCTGTCCATTTCCGCTGTACCCGGCCTGGCCCAGGGAACGGCCATCGAGTTCGGGGGACTCCGCCAAGACACCTCGCTACCCGTCGAGATCACGTCGGACGCGCTGCAGGTCAGCCAGTCGGACGGAAGCGCGACCTTCACGGGCAACGTCCTTGTCTCGCAGGGCGAAATGCGGCTTTCCGCTCAGGAAATGCGCGTCGTCTATGCGGCGGGCGGCGCATCATCGGGCACCATCCAGGAACTTAGGGCCACAGGTGGCGTGACCCTCGTCAACGGAGGGGACGCGGCCGAGGCCGAGGAGGCCGTTTATGACATCGAGGCCGGCGAGGTCGTGATGCGCGGAGACGTCATCCTGACACAGGGCCCCAACGCGCTGTCGTCGAATGAACTGACGATCGATCTCGCCTCGGGAACCGGCCGGCTCCAGGGCGGCGTGCGGACCATCTTCCAGACCGGCACGCGATAGGTGTCGGATCAGGACGCGACATTCCCGGCGGGGGGGCATGGCCTCATCGTGCGGAACCTGCGCAAGAGCTATCGCAGGCGACCGGTCATCCGCGACGTAAGCCTCTCGCTCGATCGCGGTGAAGTCGTGGCGCTGCTCGGGCCGAACGGTTCGGGAAAGACGACCTGCTTCTATGCGATCGCGGGCCTCGTCGTCCCCGAGGCTGGATCGGTTCTGGTCGACGGGCGCGAGATCACGCAGTTGCCCATGTATCGCCGTGCCCGGCTCGGTATCGGCTATCTCCCGCAGGAGAATTCGATTTTTCGTGGATTGTCGGTCGAGGACAACATCATGGCCATCCTCGAACTGACCGAATCGAACCGCGGCAAGCGGCGCAGGCGGCTCGAGACGTTGCTGGCCGAATTCTCGATCGAACATCTCCGCAAGACCCCCGCGCCGGCGCTTTCCGGCGGCGAACGGCGACGCGCCGAGATCGCGAGATGCCTCGCCGCCGATCCGAAATACCTGCTTCTGGACGAGCCTTTCGCCGGCGTCGATCCGATCGCGGTCGGCGATATCCGTTCACTTGTCGCGAATTTGACCGAACGCGGAATCGGCGTGCTTATCACCGATCACAACGTCCGCGAGACCCTCTCAATTGTAGATCGCGCCTACATTCTCCACGACGGAACAGTCCTGAAGAGCGGTACGGCTGCCGAGGTGGTGGCAGACGAGGATGTGAAGCGCGTCTATCTGGGGCGCAGCTTCGAACTCGGCTGAGACGCATCACCGGCGGCGCATGTCTTGACAGAGGGATCCAAACCGGTCCCAAATAGTTAGGCTGAGAGCCGTTCTGACACGCAAGGAACACGCATTAATCGAGTGTTAACAGCGGCTTGGTGCCCTGACCTCCCTGAGGTCAGGCAGCCGGCATCCATGGAGCGACCCGGCAGCAGATGTCGCCCTCCGACCACCCCGAAAGGACCGATCATGCGTTATCAGATCAGCGGCAAGCAGATAGATATCGGCGAAGCTCTGCAATCCCATTGCAAGTCCGAGATCGAGGTGGTGATCTCGAAATATCCCACCCGGCCTACCGACGCTCTGATCGTCTTTTCCAAGGACGCGTACGAATATGCCTGCGAGACGGTGCTGCATCTTTCCAGCGGCATTACCGTTCAGGCCAAGGCCAAGGGCACCGAGATCTACGCCGCCTTCGACGCGGCGAACGCCAAGATGGAAAAGCAGCTTCGCCGCTACAAGCGCAGATTGAAGAACCATCATCAGGAGCGGTCGCACCCGGTTGAACTCTCGGGAGCGTCCTCGTATATCCTCGCCGGAACGAACGCCGACGGGTCCGACGACACGGAGGAACCCGATACCCTGACGCCGATCATCGTGGCGGAGATGGAGACGCATATTCCGTCTCTTTCGGTGGGTGAAGCGGTGATGCAGATGGAACTGGCGGGGGCACCTGTGCTGGTATTTCGCAATGACAGTCAGGCGAACGTCGTGAACGTCGTCTATCGCAGAGATGACGGCAACATAGGTTGGATCGACCCCAACGTAGCGACCTGACACCGCGTCAGGCACAGTCAGACAGGCTTTCATGACTCTTTCAGACTTGCTCACGCTCGATTCAGTCCGGGTGGTCGCCTCGATCACCAGCAAGAAGCGGCTGTTCAACACGCTCGGCGATTTTGCGGCCGAGGTGCACGGGCTCGATTCCGAGATGACGAGCGAGGCACTGATGGTACGTGAAAAGCTGGGTCCGACCGGCGTGGGGCACGGTGTAGCACTGCCCCACGCTCGGCTCGACGGGCTCGACAGGGTGCGCGGGCTCTTCCTGAAGCTCGAGCATCCCGTGGATTTCGCCTCGGTCGATCGCCAGCCGGTCGATCTGGTCTTCTGCTTGCTGGCACCGTCGAGTGCGGGGGTCGAGCATCTCAAGGCGCTTGCATCCGTCTCGCGGACGCTCCGCGATCCGGAACTTTGCGCCAAGCTCCGTGCGAATGACCATCCGCAAACTCTGCACGCCGTCCTGACCGATCGGAGCGTGACACGCGCGGCCTGAGCCGCACGTGTCATTTGACCGGACGCCTCCTTCTAGCGATTCCAAGCTCACCTACAGCGCATCGATGCGTCGAGAGGAACTCGACGCTTTCGTCCGGCACGAATGTCAGTATCGAATTATTTTTCGTAGGACCCGGACTGATGCCACCGCCACGCATCTCCGATCATTCGATCGAGGGTCGATCGCTCGGGGGTCCAGCCGAGTTCCGTTCCGGCCCGTCGTGATCCCGAGACCAGCGCCACGGCATCGCCCGCACGCCGGGGACCCTTGTCGATGGGAACCTCGCGATTGGTTACGCCCGCAGAGTGTTCGACGACCTGCTTGACGGAAAATCCCGACCCCGTGCCCAGGTTGAAGACGCGGCTGCCGCGCTCGTCCCGCAGCCATTCCAGCCCTTTCAGATGCGCATCTACGAGGTCCATGACGTGGACGTAGTCGCGGATGCATGTTCCGTCGGGCGTCTCGTAATCCTCGCCGAAGATCGTCAGCGCAGGCCGCTTTCCGTCGATAGCGTCGAGCATCAGGGGTATCAGATGTGTCTCCGGGCGGTGATGCTCTCCCACGTCTCCATCCGGCGAGGCACCCGCGACGTTGAAATAGCGGAAGATCACCGATTTCAGCCCATAGACCGTTTCGAAGTTCTGCAGCATCGCCTCGACCGCGCGTTTCGATGCGCCGTAGGCATTGATCGGACGCTGTTCCGTCTCCTCGTCGAGAAGGACGCCGTCCTGATCCCCGTAGGTCGCGCAGGTGGAGGAGAAGACGAAGTGACGGCACTCCGCCGCCACCGCCGCTTCGGCGAGATTGAGCGAACCGCCGACATTGACGCGCCAGTACCGGCCCGGGTCGCGGGCCGATTCCGCCACGTCCGACAATGCCGCGAAATGCATGACCGCGACGGGCGAATACTTCCCGAAGATCCGGTCGAGTGCCTCGCGATCCAGAAGATCGGCTTGCTCGAACGGACCGAACTGGACAGCATCGCGCCAGCCCGTCGACAGGTTGTCGACAGTCACGGGCGTGTATCCCGCCTGGGCGAGAACCTTGCAGGCATGCGAGCCGATATAGCCCGCACCGCCCGTTACCAGCACGTTGGTCATGGATTATCCGTCGATCTTGAGGCCGCGAAGATAGTCCTTGAATTCCGGGCCCAGATCGCCCCGCGCCATGCCGAAGGCGACGGTTGCCTGCAGGAAGCCGCCCTTGGAACCGCAATCGAAACGCTCGCCGTCGAAGATGAGGCCGGAAACACCGGGATCCTTGCCGATCTGCTCGGCGATCGCATCGGTAAGCTGGATCTCACCCCCCGCACCGCGCCCGGTCTCGTGCAGGCTGTCGAGCACGTCGGGCGTCAGAATGTAACGTCCGATCACGGCAAGATTGGAGGGCTGCGTTCCGGCATCGGGCTTTTCGACCATGCCCTTCACCTTGACGACGTTGCCGTCGCGGCTCTCGGGATCGAGGATACCATATGCGCTCGCCTTGTCGGCCTCGACCTCCATCGCAGCCATCATGCAGCCACCGATCTCGTTATGGGCCTCGATCATCTGGGCAAGGACCGGCTCGTCGGAGGCGATCACGTCGTCGGGCAGAACCACCGCAAAGGGCTCGTCGCCGATCAGGCGGCGGGCGCACCAGACCGCGTGCCCGAGCCCCATGGCCTGCTGCTGACGCACGTAGGAAATCGCGCCCGACGGCATGTTGGTGTTCTCGAGGACCTCCATGAGGTCGGTCTTTCCCTTCGCCTCGAGCGCATGTTCGAGTTCGGGTGCGCGGTCGAAATAATCCTCAAGCGCGGATTTCCCGCGCGAGGTGACGAAGATGAAGTCGGTGATACCGGCACCGCGCGCCTCGTCGATCGCGTACTGGATCAACGGACGATCGACGAGCGTCATGATCTCCTTCGGAATCGACTTCGTCGCCGGGAGGAACCGCGTTCCCAGACCCGCAACGGGGAAAACGGCTTTGGTAACGGATTTGACCATCTGAAAGTCCTCGATCATTGAAGCCCGCCCAGGTTGGCGAACCGGTTGAATGTAAGCCCTGGATATTCTGCAACGATCACGCCTGCCGCAGGTTCACCCCGGGCGCATGAGCGATGAAGAACGGATTTTCGAAACCCGCCTTTCCATAGAGCAGATCGTCGTGATCGTCGAACCGGACGACATGTCCGCCCGCACCGGCGAGAACCGCATGACCGGCCGCCGTGTCCCATTCCATCGTCCGTCCGAGCCGTGGATAGAGATCCGCCTCACCGGTCGCGACCAGGCAGAACTTGAGCGACGATCCCGCACTCTTCATGTCGCGCACGTCGTATTTCGCGATGTAGTCGTCCGTCGCGCTGTCGCGATGGGATTTCGAGGCCACGACCATGAGCGCGGAATTGTCCGGCTTCGACACCCCGATCGGCGTGACTTCCCCAGCCTCACCGCGGCCGAGTTCACCCGTCTCCTCCACCGACGTGCCGTCCGCCATCGTGTAGAAAAGACGCCGCTTGGCGGGGGCGAAGACCACCCCGCGGATCGGTCGGCCATTCTCGACATAGGCGATGTTGACGGTGAAATCGCCGCGCCTTTGGACAAATTCCTTGGTCCCGTCGAGCGGATCGACGATGAGAAAGGTGTCGACGTCCTGATCGTGGGATGCGGATTGCTCCTCGGTCACCAGGGGCACGTCCGGAAAGGCCGCACGCAATCCAGACGAAATCACGGCGTCGGCGGCTTCGTCGGCCGCCGTGACGGGGCTTTCGTCCAGCTTGGTCCTGACGTCGAAATCTTCGCGCGAATAGATGTCCATGATGGCCTCGCCCGCATCGAGGGCGAGCCTGCGCATCGTCCTGACCAGAAGCTCGTGATCCATCTGCTGTCCTTTCGACATCGCGGGCTGCGCTTTCACGCCCCCGTTATGAGTTCGCCGCGTGCAAACGGCAAGGTTATCCGTGGCGGCAGGTTTCGGTCGCGACCCGCAACGTGACGTTGATCCTCCCGCCTTCCGGCAAGAGATTGCTCGATCCGAAGCGGATCCTGTCGATCCCGTGATAGACCATCCGCGCCGCGCCGCCCAGTACCGCGACATCTCCCGATCCGAGCCAGATCGACCGCGTGGGATCGCGACGCTCGAGGCCACCGACCCTGAAAAGCGCATCGTCGCCGAGCGAAAGCGACACGACCGGAAAGTCGGTCGACGCCTCGTCGCGATCCTGGTGCAGGCCCATTCTAGCCCCTTCGCCATAGAAGTTGACGAGGCACGTATCGGGCGGCCGCTTGCATTCCGCGACTTCGGCCCAGAGGTCGAGAAAGACATCGGGGATCGGCGGCCATTCGGTGCCGGCGGGATGCGCCGCGTCATAACGGTATCCACGACGATCGCTGATCCAGCCCACCTGCCCTGCCGACGTCATTCGAACGCTCATCTTCTTGCCACGCGACGTCTCGGGCCGCAGGAACGGGGCAGCGGCGGCAACCTGGCGGAGCGCATCTACGGCGGCGGCCTGCGCCTCGGGGCCCAGGAAGCCGCGGTGGATCGCCACCCCGCCGAGATCGAGCGTCTCCGCCCCGGGCAATTCACGCTTCAAAAGACTGGCCCCTCCCCGCGGCACATCGCTTGCAGCCCTGAAATCCCATTCCTATATAGCGCCTCAACGCCGACCCCGAGGGCGTAAAACCCGGGGAATGGGATCGCCGGTCGGGTGCCAAACCGGGCCTGACCGCAAGTATATCGCCTAGCAAGAGGAAATGACACATGGCCAAAGTCATCGGTATCGACCTTGGAACCACCAATAGCTGCGTCGCCATCATGGACGGCAGCCAGCCCCGCGTGATCGAGAACGCCGAAGGCACCCGGACGACCCCGTCGATCGTCGCCTTCACCGAGGAAGAGCGTCTCGTCGGCCAATCCGCCAAGCGTCAGGCGGTCACAAACGCCGACAACACGATCTTCGCGGTCAAGCGCCTGATCGGCCGCCGCAACGACGACCCCGAACTCGCGAAGGACAAGCAGAACCTGTCCTACAACGTGATCGAGGGTTCGAACGGCGACGCCTGGGTTCAGGCGCGTGGCGAGAAGTATTCTCCCTCCCAGATTTCCGCCTTCATTCTGCAGAAGATGAAGGAAACGGCCGAGAGCTACCTCGGCGAGGAAGTGACGCAGGCCGTGATCACGGTTCCCGCCTACTTCAACGACCAGCAGCGGCAGGCGACGAAGGACGCGGGCAAGATCGCGGGCCTCGAGGTGCTGCGCATCATCAACGAGCCGACCGCGGCGGCACTGGCCTACGGTCTCGACAAGAAAGAGACGAAGACGATCGCGGTCTATGACCTCGGCGGCGGCACGTTCGACATCACGATCCTCGAGATCGACGACGGCCTCTTCGAAGTGAAGTCCACCAACGGGGACACGTTCCTCGGCGGCGAGGACTTCGACATGCGGATCGTCAACTACCTCGCCGAGGAGTTCAAGAAAGAGCACGGCACCGACCTCAAGCAGGACAAGATGGCGCTCCAGCGGCTCAAGGAAGCCGCCGAGAAGGCCAAGATCGAATTGTCGTCCTCCAGCCAGACCGAGATCAACCAGCCGTTCATCTCGATGGGCTCGAACGGTCAGCCGCTGCACATGGTCATGAAGCTGACGCGTGCGAAGCTCGAAAGCCTCGTGAGCGACCTGATCAAGAACTCCATCGCGCCCTGCAAGGCGGCGATCAAGGATGCGGGCATCTCCGTGGGCGAGATCGACGAGGTCGTGATGGTCGGCGGCATGACCCGGATGCCGAAGGTCGTCGAGGAAGTGACGAAGTTCTTCGGCAAGGAGCCGCACAAGGGCGTGAACCCGGACGAGGTCGTGGCGCTTGGTGCAGCGATCCAGGCAGGCGTGCTTCAGGGCGACGTCAAGGATGTCGTGCTTCTCGACGTGACGCCGCTGTCGCTCGGGATCGAGACGCTGGGTGGTGTCTTCACCCGTCTCATCGACCGCAACACCACGATCCCGACCAAGAAGAGCCAGATCTTCTCGACCGCCGAGGACAACCAGAATGCGGTGACGATCCGGGTCTTCCAGGGCGAGCGCGAGATGGCGGCCGACAACAAGATGCTCGGCCAGTTCAATCTTGAGGACATTCCGCCCGCGCCGCGCGGCATGCCGCAGATCGAGGTGACCTTCGACATCGACGCCAACGGCATCGTGTCTGTCTCTGCCAAGGACAAGGGCACCGGCAAAGAGCAGAACATCACGATCCAGGCGTCGGGCGGACTGTCGGACGACGAGATCGAGAAGATGGTCAAGGAAGCCGAGGAGAATGCCGAGGCGGACAAGGGCCGCAAGGAACTTGTCGAGGCACGCAACCAGGCCGAGAGCCTCATCCACTCGACCGAGAAGTCGCTCGAGGAGCACAAGGACAAGGTCGATCCCTCGACCGTCGAGGCGATCGAACTCGCCATCTCGAACCTGCAGGAGCAGCTCGAGACCGACGACGCGGGCAAGATCAAGTCCGGCATCCAGAACGTGAGCGAGGCCTCCATGAAACTCGGCGAGGCCATCTACAAGGCCGAGCAGGAGAAGGCCGACAGCGGCGACGAGACCGAGACCCGGTCCTCCTCGGACGGGGACGACGATGTCGTGGACGCCGACTTCGAAGATCTCGACGACGACAAGCGGGCCTCTTAAGGCGCTCTTGCTCCTCGGATGGGGGCCGGCCTGATCCATCGGGTCGGCCCTTTCACGTGAAGGACGATTGATATGGCAAAACGCGATTTCTACGAGATTCTCGGCGTTTCGAAGGGTGCTTCCGCCGACGAGATCAAGAAGGCCTATCGCCAGAAGGCCAAGGAACTTCATCCCGACCGGAATGCCGACAACCCCAAGGCCGAGACCCAGTTCAAGGAAGCGAACGAAGCCTACGAAGTCCTGAAGGACGCCGAGAAGAAGGCGGCCTATGACCGCTTCGGCCATGCCGCGTTCGAAGGCGGCGTGGGCGGAGGTGGCGGAGGTCGCAGGCCTGGTGCCGGCGGCTACGGTGGCCAGGGCGACTTCGCCTCCGCCTTTTCCGACGTCTTCGACGATCTCTTCGGCGACATCATGGGCGGACAGCGGCGTGGCGGCGGGCAGCGCGCGACACGCGGCTCCGATCTGCGCTACAACATGAAGGTGACGCTCGAAGAGGCGCACAAGGGCCTTCAGAAGACGATCACCGTACCGACCGCTGTCACCTGCGGCGTCTGCGAAGGCTCCGGTGCCGAAGGCGGTGCCGAACCCACCACCTGCCCCACCTGTTCGGGGATGGGAAAGGTGCGCGCCCAGCAGGGCTTCTTTACGGTCGAGCGGACCTGTCCGACCTGTTCCGGTGCCGGCCAGATCGTCAAGAATCCCTGCAATGCCTGTGGTGGTGCCGGACGCGTCGAACGCGATCGCGCCCTGTCGGTCAACATTCCCGCGGGTGTGGAGACCGGAACCCGGATCCGCCTCGGCGGAGAGGGGGAGGCCGGCCTGCGTGGCGGACCGTCGGGCGATCTCTACATCTTCATCGAGGTCGAGCCGCACACGCTCTTCCAGCGTGAGGGCGAGAACCTCTTTTGCCGGGTACCTGTGTCGATGACGGATGCGGCACTCGGCGGCGACATAGAGGTCCCGACGATCGAGGGCGGACGCTCCCGCGTCAAGATCCCCGCCGGCAGCCAGTCGGGCAAGCAGATGCGCCTGCGTGGCAAGGGCATGCCCCACCTGCGTGGCGGCGGTGCGGGCGACATGTATATCGAACTCGCCGTCGAGACTCCGGTGAACCTTACCGGAAAGCAGAAGGAGCTTCTTCGGGAGTTCAATCACATGAGCGAGGACAACAATCCCGAAAGCACGGGGTTCTTTCGCAAGGTGAAGACCTTCTGGGACGGCCTGAACCAGTGATCCTTAAGCCCCCGCATCGCTGCGGGGGCTTTTTTCGACGGGCCGCGCTAACCGATCCTAAATCGCCCGCCGCCTAAGATGGCGGCATGAGATCGCGCAACACCCCGCCGTCAGAGACCGACCTGCCGCTTTTCGCGCCCGACGAAGTCACGGTGGCGAAAGGCGAAAGCGTTCCGTCCTACCTCCGCGATCACCGCGCGCGCCTGCGCGAACGGTTCATGACAGGCGGGCCGGGGGCATTGCCCGATTACGAGATGCTCGAACTCATCCTCTTCCGGGCGATCCCGCGGCGCGACGTCAAGCCGCTCGCCCGTACGCTGATCGACCGGTTCGGCGATCTCGGCCGCGTTCTTGCCGCCCCCGCGCATCAATTGCTCAAGCTGCCCGATGTCGGCCCGTCCGTCGTTCAAGAGCTGAAGCTGTCTGAGGCGGTCGCCCACCGGATCGCACGTTCCCGCATCCTCCATCGCCATGTGGTCGGCGACTGGCAGGCCCTTCTCGACTATTGCCATATGACGATGACCAACCGCGAGACCGAGCAGTTCCGCATCCTCTTTCTCGACACGAAGAACACTGTCATCGCCGACGAGGAACAGGCCCGCGGCACCGTCGATCACGTGCCCGTCTATCCCCGCGAGGTGATCAAGCGCGCGCTGGAGCTCAATGCAAAGGCACTCATCCTCGTGCACAACCATCCATCCGGAGATCCCACCCCGTCGCAGGCCGACATCGACATGACCGCACAGATCGACCGCGCCTGCGAGGTGATGGGCATGACGCTCCACGATCACCTGATCGTCGGACGCGCGACCGAACTCAGCTTCCGCGCATCGGGCTATCTCTAGGCTGTCAGTCGAGCCAGACCTCGACCCGCCGATTGACTCGGGCGCCCCAATCTGTCCGGTCGCATGCCATCGGCATGGCCTCGCCGAAGGCCGCCGTCTCGAGCGAGACCAGGTCTCGATCGAGATCGTCGATCGCGGCCCGGACCGCATCGCGGACCACGCCCGCCCGGTCGCGTGACAGCGAAAGGTTCGTCAGTGCATCGCCGGCCCCGTCCGAGAACCCCGCGAAGGTCAGACTGCGATCGTCAAAGACCCCGCGCTCCAGCGCTTCGGCAAGAAGCTCGACATTCGCCCGGCTCTGCGCATCGAGCTCCGTCGAGCCACCCTCGAAGCGGAAAGACAGCGACAGGCGCACCTTGCCGTCCATGGCCTCCACCAGCCGTTGCAGATCCTGGAGAGAGACCTGCTCTCCCGCGCTCGAGATCGCGTAGGCGAGCCTGCGACCCTGTGCTTCGAGCGGTATGGCCTCGGGAAACTGATCGACGAAGCCCGCCCGTCGGATCACCGGTTGCGCGGCGGGAGAGGTCACGTATTCCACGAAGTCACGGGCAAGACCGCTCAGCCTCCGCATCGGCGCATAGAGAAAGATCGGGGCCGTCAGCGGATAATCCTCGCTCTTGAGCGTCAGGAAATCGGCCTCCACCCGCTTGCCGCATTGCCCCGCGACGATCAGCGGCTGCACGTTCCCGAGCCTCGAGAACGCGGCGAGTCCGAGGGCGGCGGGGTCTTCGGCGACGGCCATCGCGAGGGTCGCGTCATCCTCGTGCACCACCGTCCCGCCCGGCAGGGCGACCTCGCCGCGTTGCATCGCAAGACGAAGGAACGCCTGCAGGAGCCCCGATCCCGGATCGGTCACGTGAAGGCGAATGGAGCCGGGATCGCCGCCGAGGTCGGTCCAGTCGACGATCTCGCCCGAGACGACAGCGCGCAGCGCATCGATCGAGATCGTGCCGACGCGATTGCCCACCGCCACGGCCGGCACGATGGCGTCGAGCGCGAGAATCCGCGAGCGGCCGGCATTGGTCAGATCGCCACGACCGGCCTGACGCGCGAAAAGCGCCTCGTCCGTCGTGATTTCCCGACGCGAAACGATGAGATCGGCCTCGTCCGCGATGAGATCCGCAAACCCCTCGTCCGACGTGCTGAGCGTCAGCGTGACCCTCGACAGGATCGCGCCGTCGGCTTCCTCCCGGATCTCGAACGTCGTGTCGTCCGCGCTATCCACGCGCGTGAGCGAAAGGCCCCGCCTCACCGCGAACGTCTCGAGTAGGACGGGAAGGAGGATATCGCCCACCGCCGCGCTGCCGGAGATCCTCAGTTCCGGCACAAAGGCATCGATATCCGGACAGGCGGCACCGGTGCAGGTGACCCGCGTGCCATCGACGCTGACCTCACCGAACTCGGTCTCAAGACGGTAGAAGGTGCCGTCGTACCCCAAAATCCGACCGCTGATCGAAAGCGCGCCGTCGCGCGCCTCGAGCGTCACCTCCTGGGAACACGCGACCCCCGGCACGGCGATCCAGAGCCACAGAATGGCCGCACCAACTCGTCGCATGAAACCCGTGCCTCCCCCAGGCATCCTCCCGCTTGAGGGATCGTGCTCAGGCCAGTTGACCGTGGCAATGCTTGAATTTCCGGCCCGATCCACAGGGGCAGAGATCGTTGCGCCCCGGATTCCCCCAGGTCTCCGGATCGGCCTCGACGAAGCCCGGGGCCGCGGCCTCTGCCTGCGCCTCGCCCTGCGGGGGGGACGCCTCGGCCTGTTTCTGCGTCGCCGCGCGCTGCGCCTCGATCCGGGCGATCATCTGGCGCTGCTCCTCCTCGCTCAGGGGGCGGATCTGCGACAGCTTCTGCGTGACGTCCTCGCGCAGCGAATCGAGCATCGTCTCGAAAAGCTGGAAGGATTCGTTCTTGTACTCGTTCAGCGGGTCGCGCTGTGCGTAGCCGCGGAATCCCACGACCGAACGCAGATGCTCCAGCGTCAGAAGATGCTCGCGCCACTTGGTGTCGATCGTCTGGAGCAGGATCTGCTTCTCGATCGCACGCATGTTCTCGGGGCCGAACTGCTTCGTCTTCTCGGCCATGAACTCGTCGGATTTCTCGTACAGACGCTCGCGGATCGCCTGGTCGTCGACCCCGTCCTCCTCGGTCCATGCGATGATGGGCACGTCGAGCCCGAGCTGCTCGAGCACGGCGACATAAAGCCCCTCGCCGTCCCACTGGTCGGCATAGCTCTTGGCCGGAATGTACTGGTCCACAAGATCGTCGATCACCTGAAGGCGCATGTCGCGAGCGATCTCGCCCAGATCCTCGGCCTCCATGATCTCGCGGCGCTGGCCGAAGATCACCTTGCGCTGGTCGTTCATCACGTCGTCGAACTTCAGCAGCTGCTTGCGGATGTCGAAGTTGCGCCCCTCGACCTTCGCCTGCGCCTTTTCGAGCGACTTGTTGACCCACGGGTGAACGATCGCCTCGCCTTCCTGCATCCCGAGCTTCTGCAGCACGTTCTCGAGCCGCTCCGAGCCGAAGATCCGCATCAGGTCGTCCTCGAGCGAGAGGAAGAACGACGACTTGCCCGGATCCCCTTGGCGACCCGACCGGCCGCGCAGCTGGTTGTCGATCCGCCGGCTCTCGTGGCGTTCGGTCGCGAGAACATAGAGCCCCCCCGCTTCCTTGACCTTTTCCTTCTCGTCGGCCGTCTCGGCCGCGATGCGGGCGCGGATCTCCTCGGGGTCGCCGTCGGGATCGGCCTCGAGCGCCTGCAGCACCTTCAGCTCGACATTCCCGCCGAGCTGGATATCGGTGCCGCGACCGGCCATGTTCGTCGCGATCGTCACCGCCCCGAGCTTGCCGGCATCTGCGACGATCTGCGCCTCCTGCTCGTGCTGACGTGCGTTCAGCACGTTGTGCGGCAGGCCCTCCTTCTTGAGGAGGTTCGACAGGAACTCGGATTTCTCGATCGACGTCGTGCCGACGAGGATCGGCTGCTTGCGCTCGTGCGCTTCCTTGATGGAGGCGACGATCGCCTCGTATTTCTCGCGCGCCGTGCGATAGACCGCGTCGTGCTGATCCTCGCGCGCGACGGGGCGGTTCGTCGGCACCGCGACGACGCCGAGGCGATAGATCTCTGCGAATTCCTCGGCCTCGGTCAGGGCGGTTCCCGTCATCCCTCCGAGTTTCTCGTAGAGCCGGAAGTAGTTCTGGAACGTCACCTGGGCGAGCGTCACGTTCTCGGGCTGGATCTCCAGCCCCTCCTTCGCCTCGATCGCCTGGTGCAGACCGTCCGACAGCCGCCGTCCGGCCATCATGCGGCCGGTGAACTCGTCGATCAGGACCACGTCGCCGTTCCGGACGATGTAGTCCTTGTCGCGGTTGAAGAGCTTGTGCGCCCTCAGGCCCTGATTGACGTGATGGACGATGGTGGTGGATTCGGGATCGTAGAGCGACTGGCCCTCGGGCAGGATGCCCGCCTGCAGCAGGTGCTGCTCCAGGAACTCGTTGCCCTCGTCGGTGTAGGTGACGTTTCGCGTCTTCTCGTCGAGCTTGAAGTGATCGTCCTGCAGATGCGGGATCACCGCGTCGATCGTCCGGTACAGCTCCGAGCGGTCCTGCGCCGGCCCCGAGATGATCAGCGGCGTGCGCGCCTCGTCGATCAGGATGCTGTCCACCTCGTCGACGATCGCGAAGAAATGCCCGCGCTGGTACATGTCCTTCAGCTCGCCCTTCATGTTGTCGCGAAGGTAGTCGAAGCCGAGCTCGTTGTTCGTCGCGTAGGTCACGTCACAGCGATAGGCGTGGCGCTTCTCCTCGTCGGGCTGCTGCGGATAGACGACGCCGCAGGTCATTCCCAGCGCATTGTAGACCTTCGACATCCATTCCGAGTCGCGCTTGGCCAGGTAGTCGTTGACCGTGACGATGTGGACGCCCTTGCCCGCCAGCGCGTTCAGATAGGCGGGGAAGGTCGCGACCAGCGTCTTGCCCTCGCCCGTCTTCATCTCGGAAATGTTGCCCTGGTGCATGAAGATGCCGCCCATGAGCTGCACGTCGAAGGCCCTCAGGCCCAGTGCGCGCCGCGCGGCCTCGCGGCAATTGGCGAAGGCCTCGGGCAACAGATCGTCGAGCTTTTCGGTCTCGGCGCGCGCGATCAGCTCGCGCGTCTTGTCCTTGAGATCCTGGTCCGATTTCGCCTCGAACTCGGCCTCGAGCGCGTTGATCCGATCCACGATCGGCCGCGTGGCCTTGATCTTGCGGTCGTTCGGCGTGCCGAACACCTTCTTGGCGACAGTTCCCAGACCCAGCATGATATCTCCTGATGGCATCGTGTCGGAGGACGACGCGCTTGCCGGACAGAGTGCGCACGCGTAGGAAAGGCGCGAGTCCCCCCTTCAAAGGCTGCAAGCGATGTAAGGGGCGCCCATCACCGTGTCAACGGCGGCCCCGACAGGGTGCCCCGAAGTATAAGGACCGAAGCGATGTCCAAACTGAAGCTCCGCGCCGCGATCTGCGCCCTCTCGGTCGGCCTCGCCGGGCCGCTCGCGGCGCAGGATGCCTCGACCGTCGTGGCGACGGTCGATGGCGTCGAGATCACCCTCGGCAACATGATTGCCTATCGTCAATCGCTGGGCGAGCAGGCCGGCCAGATGCCGCCCGAACAGCTTTACGACGCGATCCTCGACCAGATGCTGTCGATGACGACGCTGGCCGCCGGTCGGACGCTCGACGATGCCGACCGCTTCTATCTCGAGAACGAAGAGCGCTCGCTCCTGGCACGCGCCGCCGTGAACGAACTTTCGCAGGAAGAGGTGAGCGACGAGGAAATCCGCGCCGCCTACGAGGAGGCCTTCGGCGGCTTCGAGGGGACGCAGGAATACAACGCCTCGCACATCCTCGTGGAAACCGAGGAAGAGGCTCAGGCCCTTCTCGAGGAGCTCGAGGGCGGTGCCGATTTCGCCGAGCTCGCACGGGCGAACTCGACCGGCCCCTCCGGCCCCTCCGGCGGAGAGCTCGGCTGGTTCGGCCCCGGCCAGATGGTGCCGGCCTTCGATCAGGCAGTGCAGGACATGTCGGTGGGCGATCTCGCCGGGCCGGTCCAGACGGAATTCGGCTGGCACGTCATCCGGCTGAACGACAGCCGCAACGCCGAGGCTCCCCCGCTCGAGGAGGTGCGCGAGCAACTCGGTCGCCAGATCCTCAACACCCGCATCGCGGAACAGATCACCGCCGCGCGCGAGGCTGCCGATATCGAGATGTCCGATACCGATTTCGACCCCTCGATCATCAACGACACCTCGCTTCTGGGGCGATAAGACCGAATGCCGACGCTTTCTCCGCTCGCGCCCGACCGTTTTCCCGATCTGCCCGAAATCGCGGGCCTGAGGCTTTCGACCGCCCAGGCCGGCGTCCGATACGCCGACCGCACGGATGTCATGCTGGCCGTGCTCGATCCCGGTGCCTCCATCGCGGGCGTGTTCACACGCTCGGCGACCCGGTCGGCCCCGGTTCTCGATTGCCAGGCGAAACTCGGCGGCGATCCCGAAAGCGGCGCGGCCATCCTCGTGAATTCCGGCAATTCCAACGCCTTCACGGGACGCGCCGGAGAGGCCTCGGTCGCGCGGATCTGCGAGGCCGTCGCCTCCGCCTGCGACGTGCCGCCCGCGCGCGTCTTCACCTCCTCGACCGGCGTCATCGGCGAACGCCTGCCCGACGACCGCATCCGTGCGGCGATCGACGGCCTCGTCGGCGGGCTCGGCCCGGCGAACTTGCCCGATGCGGCGCGCGCCATCATGACGACCGACACCTTCGCCAAGGGTGCCGCCCGCGAGGTCGAGACCCCCGAGGGCACGATCCGCATCGCGGGCATCGCCAAGGGGTCGGGCATGATCGCGCCTGATATGGCGACGATGCTCGTCTACATCTTCACGGACGCGACGATCGCGCAGCCCCTCCTGCAGGACATCGTCGGGGCCACCTCCGATGCGACGTTCAACTGCATCACCGTCGACAGCGACACCTCGACCTCGGATACGCTGCTCGCCGCCGCGACGATGAAGGGCCCGCAGGTGACCGAGCGCGGAGGCCCGTTCGAACTGGCGCTCCATGACCTCATGCTCGAGCTCGCCCATCAGGTCGTGCGTGACGGCGAGGGGGCCAGCAAGTTCATCACCGTCGCCGTCAGTGGCGCGGCCGACGACGACGACGCCCGCAAGGTCGCGATGTCGATCGCCAACTCACCGCTCGTCAAGACGGCCATCGCGGGCGAGGACCCGAACTGGGGCCGCATCGTGATGGCCGTCGGCAAATCCGGCGCGCAGGCCGATCGGGACCGGCTGTCGATCCGGTTCGGTGACGTGCTCGTGGCCGAGGACGGCTGGGTCGCCGAAAGCTACACCGAAGAAGCCGGTGCCGCCCACATGAAGCGGCGCGAGATCGAGGTCGGCGTCGATCTGGGCCTCGGCGACGGGGCCGCGACCGTCTGGACCTGCGACCTCACGCATGGCTACATCACGATCAACGCCGATTACCGGTCGTGAGACCGGCAGCCCGATGAAGATCGTCCTCGTCTCGGCCGTCGCGCTCATCGACACGGACGGGCGTGTGCTCCTCGCCCAACGCCCCGAAGGCAAGTCTCTGGCGGGCCTCTGGGAATTTCCGGGCGGCAAGGTCGAGCCCGGCGAAACCCCCGAGGCCGCCCTCATCCGCGAGCTTTCCGAAGAGCTCGGGATCGACACCTGGCAGTCCTGCCTGGCGCCCCTCACCTTCGCATCGCACGGCTACGATGATTTCCACCTCCTCATGCCACTCTTCGCCTGCCGGAAATGGCAGGGCCTACCCAGCGCGCGCGAGGGGCAGGTGCTGAAATGGGTCCGCCCGCGCGACATGCGCGACTATCCCATGCCGCCGGCCGATCTGCCCCTCATCCCGATCCTGCGCGACTGGCTCTAGGACGACACGAAAAAGGCCCTGACGACGATGTCGTCAGGGCCTTTTGCATTCGTATTTCCGCGATCAGGTGAGGTTGCGCTCGACCTCTTCGCGCTCGAAGATCTCGATGACGTCGCCGGGGCGAACGTCGTCGTAATTCTCGAATGCCATGCCGCATTCCTGACCCGACTGCACTTCGGCGACTTCGTCCTTGAAGCGCTTCAGCGTCTTCAGCGTACCCTCGTGGATCACGACGTTGTCGCGCAGCAGGCGCACACCGGCCGAGCGTCGCGCGATCCCCTCGGTCACGAGGCACCCTGCAACGTTGCCGACCTTGGTGACGCGGAACACTTCCTTGATCTGGGCATACCCGATGAAGTTCTCGCGAACCTCCGCGGACAGCAGACCGGATGCCGCCTTCTTCACGTCGTCGACGAGGTCGTAGATCACGCTGTAATAACGGATCTCGACGCCCTTCTGGTTCGCCGTGTTCCGGGCGCTGGCATTGGCACGGACGTTGAAGCCCATGATCGGGGCTCCGGACGCCTCGGCAAGACCCACATCCGTCTCGGTGATGGCGCCGACGCCGGAATGGAGCACGCGCACGCGCACCTCGTCGTTGCCGATCTTCTCCATCGCCTGGGTGATCGCCTCGGCGGACCCCTGGACGTCGGCCTTCACGAGGATCGGCAGCTCGGCCACGTTCTCGTTCGCCTTGGCATTCGCCATCAGCTGCTCGAGCGTGGTCGCCGCACCGGCCGCCGCGCGCTTGTCACGGGCGGCATTGGCACGGTATTCCGCGATTTCGCGGGCCTGCGCCTCGGTCTCGACGACGTTCAGCACGTCGCCCGCCTCGGGTGTGCCGTTGAGGCCGAGCACCTCGACCGGAACCGACGGACCGGCTTCGTTGACCCGCTCGCCCTGATCGTTCTCCATGGCGCGGACCTTGCCCCACTGCTCGCCCACGACGAAGATGTCGCCACGGCGCAGCGTCCCGTTCTGCACGAGAACCGTCGCGACCGGGCCGCGACCCACGTCGAGCTGCGCCTCGATGACGGCACCCTGTGCCGACCGCTCGGGGTTGGCCTTGAGTTCGAGCAGCTCCGCCTGCAGCGCGATCGCCTCGAGCAGCTGGTCGAGACCCTGGCCGTTCACGGCCGAAACCTCGACGTCCTGCACGTCGCCCGACATCTTCTCCACGATCACCTCGTGCTGGAGGAGGTCCGTCCGGACCTTGTCGGGGTTGGCGTCGGGGCGGTCGATCTTGTTGATCGCCACGATCATCGGCACCTTCGCCGCCTTGGCGTGATTGATGGCCTCGATCGTCTGCGGCATGACCGCATCGTCGGCGGCCACGACCAGCACCACGATATCCGTCACCTGCGCGCCGCGGGCGCGCATCGACGTGAAGGCCGCGTGGCCCGGCGTATCGAGGAAGGTCAGCGTCGCGTCGCCCTGCTCGACCTGGTAGGCACCGATATGCTGCGTGATGCCGCCCGCTTCGCCCTGCACGACCCGCGCGTGGCGGATGGCGTCCAGAAGCGATGTCTTGCCGTGGTCGACATGGCCCATCACGGTGATGATCGGCGCACGCGGTTTCAGATCGGACGGGCTGTCCGCGACCTGATCGATCACCTGCTCCACGTCCGCATCGCTGACGCGGACCACGCGGTGGCCGAATTCCTCGATGATGAGTTCCGCGGTGTCGGCGTCGATCGTCTGGGTCTGCGTCGCCATGATGCCGTTCTGCATCAGCGCCTTGACGATGTCCGAGACCTTCTCGCTCATCCGGTTGGCAAGCTCGCTCACCATGATCGCCTCGGGAAGGTTGACGTTGCGCGTCACCTTCTCGCGGTCCTGTTGCTGGCCCATCGCCTTCTTGCGGGCGCGCTCCTGCTGGCGCTTCATCGATGCCATCGACCGCTGCCGGCCGCCCTCGCCGCCCGAAAGCGCCTGGTTGACGGTCAGCTTGCCGGACCGGCGCTTCTCGCCGCCCACCTTCGCGGGCTTGGCGGGCTTGTCGCGCTCGCGCTCGGGGGCGCGGGCCGGTGCGGGCTTCTGGGTACGTGCGGCGCGCGCTTCGGCTTCCGCCGGATCGGCGGCGGGCTCGGCGGCACGGGCCTTGGCCTCGTTGTCCTCGCGGAGACGGCGCGCGTCCTCTTCGGCTTTCGCCTTCAGAGCCTCTTCGCGCTCGCGCTCCTCGCGCTCCTTCGCCTCGATCTCGGCACGACGGCGCTCACGCTCCTCGGCGCGGGCCTTCTCCTCGGCCTCGCGCGCCGCGGCTTCCTCGCTCTCGCGCGCCCTTGCGGCGGCGAGGGCACGCATCCGACGGTCGAGTTCGGCGTCGGAGATCCCTGCGGGGCGCTTCTTCGGATCACCTCCGACGGGCGTCGACCGCCCTCCGCCCTCGGCTTTTCCCGCGGCGGGCTTCGGGGCCACGACGCGCTTGCGCTTGGTCTCGACCACGACGCTCTTCGTCCTGCCGTGGCTGAAACTCTGCTTCACCTGACCGGAACGCGGACCGCCGCGGACACCGAGCGTCTTCTTGCCGTCATTCTCACTCATCGGATCTTCTATACCTTTCCGGGAACCGGATCGTTCCCGCCAGTTTGCTTTTCAGACCTGCGGACGCCTGAAAGCCGGACTGCGTCATCCCGGAACAAATCGGTCAGACGGCCGGCGGCAAGCGCCGCATGTATCACACGTTCCCGCCCGAAGGACAAACCCAATTCCCGGGCGGTCAGGATATCGAAAAAGGATCCGCGTCCTCCCGGACGGTACAACTTAGACTTGCCGCGCTCGGATCCGTCGGAGGCTTGCAACAGGATTGCGACCTGATCCTTGTCGAGCCAGTCCTTGACCTTCTCGAAGCCGGTTACCGCACGTCCCGCCTTTCGGGCCATGCTGATCCTGTCGAGCACCCGGCGCAACAGACCATCCTCGACCGCGGCGATCAGTCCGTCGGGAATGCCGACCTGACGCTTCGCCCCCTTCGAGAAAAGCTTGCGGTTCACCGCGGTCTCGAGCGCTTCGCGATCCGCGCTCACATACATCCCACGGCCCGGCAGTTTTCCAGCCACGTCAGGGTATATGGTATCGCCGGGGCCCAACACAAACCGTACCAGGCCCCTTTTCGGAGAAACCTCGCCCGAAACGAGACATTTTCGTTCCGGATCGGTGATATGTGCGTTGCGGCTCAGGCTTCGTTCTCCTCGGCGATCTCTGTGCTGCCGGCCTCGGCGTCGTCGGCTCCCGCCAGATCGTCGGGATCGACCCAGCCGAGCTGGATCCGCGCGGTCATGACCATGGCCTGCGCTTCCTCGAGATCCACACCGAAGGGTTCGAGCACACCGTCATCCTTGTGACGCTCGCCGTCGACCGTGGTCCAGCCGCCGGCAAGTTCCCAATCGGCACAGGTGGCGAAATCCTCGAGCGTCTTGATGCCGTCGCCGGCCAGCGCCTCGATCATCTGCGGGTTCAGCCCCTCGAACTCGATGAGGCTCTCCTCGACGCCCAGCGCCCGCGCCGCGTCGAGCGCCTTGCGGTTCTGTTCCTCGATATAGTCGCGCGCCCGGGCCTGGAGCTCCTCGGCCGTGTCGTCGTCCACCCCGTCGATCACCGTCAGCTCGTCGGGTTCGACATAGGCGACCTCCTCGAGCGTGGTGAACCCCTCCGAGACCAGAAGCTGCGCGAAGAACTCGTCGAGGTCGAGCGTATCGACGAAGAGCTTGGTACGCTCCTCGAACTCGGCCTGACGGCGCGCCGATTCCTCTTCCTCGGTCATGATGTCGATGTCGAGCCCGGTCAGCTGCGAGGCGAGCCGCACGTTCTGTCCGCGCCGCCCGATCGCCAGCGAAAGCTGCTCCTCGGGCACGACGACCTCGATCCGCTCGGCCTCCTCGTCGAGCACGACCTTTGTCACCTCGGCGGGCTGGAGCGCGTTGACGAGGAAGGTGGGCATGTCCTCGTTCCAGGGAATGATGTCGATCTTCTCGCCCTGAAGCTCGTTGACCACGGCCTGGACGCGGCTGCCGCGCATGCCGACACAGGCCCCCACGGGGTCGATCGAGCTGTCGTAGGAGATCACGCCGATCTTGGCGCGGCTTCCCGGATCGCGGGCGACGGCCTTGATCTCGATCACGCCCTCGTAGATCTCGGGCACTTCCATCTTGAAGAGCTCGGCCATGAATTGCGGGTCGGTCCGGCTGAGGAAGATCTGCGGGCCCCGCACCTCGCGGCGCACGTCCTTGATGTAGACGCGGATCCGGTCGTTCGGGCGATAGCTCTCGCGGCCGATCTTCTCGTTGCGGCGCAGCACGGCCTCGCCCGCGCCGATATCGACGATGACGTTGCCGTATTCCTCGCGCTTGACGATGCCGTTGATGATCGTGCCGGCGCGGTCCTTGAATTCCTCGTACTGCCGGTCGCGCTCGGCCTCGCGGACCTTCTGCAGGATCACCTGCTTGGCCGATTGCGCGGCGATGCGGCCCATCTCGACCGGCGGGACCTCCTCGACGAAGGTGTCGCCGATCTGCGGGTCGTCAAGATACTGCTTCGCGGTCTCGACCGTCATCTCGGCCTGGTAATTCTCGAGTTCCTCATCCTCGACCACGGTACGCACGCGGGTGAACGTCGCGCGGCCTGTCTTGCGGTCGATCGAGACGCGGATGTCCATTTCCGCGCCGTAGCGCGACTTCGCCGCACGGGCGAGGCTCTCTTCCATCGCCTCGACGACCAGCGCGGGGTCGATCATCTTCTCGCGCGCGACGGCCTCGGCGGTCTGGAGAAGCTCGAGCTGGTTTGCGGATGTGATGGCCATGGTCTCAGTGATCCTTCTGGTCGGGAAGACGCGCATCGTCTTCGCTGTCGATGATGGTCTCGATCTCGTCGAATTGCGCCTCGTCGATCTCGCCGGCATTCTTGCGGGATTTCAGCACGTCGCGGATCAGATCGTCGGTAAGCACGAGCTTCGCGTCCGAGATCCAGTCGAACCTGAGCCCGATCGTCCCCTCCTCGATCTCGATCAGGACCTCGCCTCCTTCGGTCCCGGCGAGCGTGCCCTTGAACCGCCTGCGGCCGTCGATCATCTCGTCGGTCTCGACCTTGGCGACGTAGCCCTCCCAGGCCTCGAAATCCTTCAGCCGGGTCAGCGGCCGGTCGATCCCCGGGCTCGACACCTCGAGCGTGTAGGCCTCCTCGATCGGATCCTCGACGTCGAGATGCGCCGATACCGCGGTCGAGATGTCGCCGCAATCGTCGACCTCGATCCCGCCCTCGGGGCGATCGGCCATGATCTGCACTGTCGGCGTCTTGCCACCCATGTAGCGGACGCGGACGAGTTCGTACCCCATCCCCTCGATCACCGGCGTGATGATCTCGGCGAGGCGGCGGTCGATGCTGGCTTTGGCGATCAGATCGGACATGGATTGCCTCACAAACACAAAAAAACGGGCCGCGGCCCGTTACGATGGATCGGTGGGGACCGGGTTTGGACCCCGATGCGCCGCGTGTTGCATCCCACCTACCCCCCGATGCGCGGAATTGCAAGGGCCGGCCCGCGTGAAGCCAATCTTAATCTCTCCCCGCCACGTTGTGCCGGCAGATACGGAGCCGCAACAGATGCACCGCACGCCGCTGGTACGACAGATCGAACGGATCCAGGGGGATCGGCCCGTGCGCAACGTCGTGGCGGGGGTCGTCATCCTCATCACGCAGATGCTCGATCCGTATATCTGGGGCATCTACGTCCTGATGGCGATGATCGCGCTCGATTTCGGGGCCTGGCGGCTCGAGAACCGGATGCTGCGCGGACGTTCGCTCGCGGCCTATCTGTCGTATTGCGCGCTCTGTTCGATCTACACGTCGCTCCTCGCCGTGCTGATCTTCAACATGATGGCCTCGGAGGAAGTGGTCATCTTCTTCACGGCGCAGGCCCTCCTCTGGACGGCAATGCTGCATTGCGCGGTTCTGCGTACCGACAAGAACCTCATCGGGTTTTCCTCGGCGGCACCGCTGCTTCTGTGTGTCTTCTACACGCCGGTCATGCTCGCCGATTTCGGCACGTCGCGGATCGAACTGATGTCCTGCGCCATCGTCGTCCTCATGACCGGAACCTACGTCGCGACCATCTTCAGATCCGCCATCAGGCAGAAGAAGGATCTCACCCAGGCGGAACGGACGGCCCACGAGGCCCTCCGGACGCGCGAACGCTTCTTCGCCACGATCGGGCACGAGATCCGCACCCCGCTCAACGGCGTTCTCGGGATCGCGCAGATCCTCGAACAGGAAGCGACCCTCCCGGCCGAGCGCGAGCGCGCCAAGGTCCTGGGCATGTCCTGCCAGAACCTCAACGCGCTGGTCAGCGACATGCTCGATCATGCGAAGCTCACCGAGGGGAAGTTCACCATCGCGCCGCGTCCCACGGTCATCCACGATCTGGTCTCCGCGGTCGAAGGTCTCTACCGCGACAGCGCCCGTCAGGCCGGGCTCGACCTCAGGACAGAATTCCTCGGACAAAATCCCGATTGCGTCCTCGTCGATCCGGTGCGCGTGCGGCAGATCCTCTGCAATCTCGTCTCGAACGCGCTCAAATACACCCACGAGGGCGAAATCGTCCTCACCGTCTCGACCCAGTACCGCAGACAGGCGCCGTGGCTCTCCATCGCCGTGCGGGATACCGGGACCGGCATCAGGGACGACGCGCTCGCGACGATCTTCGACCCCTATCGCCAGCTCGATGACGATCCGTCGAAGGCCGGGATCGGATCGGGCCTCGGCCTGATGATCGCCCGCGATCTCGCGCGGGCCATGGGGGGCGACGTATCCGTCATGTCGCGCCTCGGCCGCGGCACGAAGTTCACGGTCGAGATTCCCTCGCCGATCGCCCAGTTCCCCCGTGGATCGGCCGAGACACCCGACACGCTTCCCGACCTGACCGGGCGCACCATCGCCATCGTCGACGACGCGCAGGTGAACCGGATGATCGTGCGCAAGTTCCTGGAACCGACCCATGCCACGATCCTCGAGGCGGAAGATGGCCGCGAGGCTCTCGAACTGCTTGCGGGCAATCGTGTCGATCTTGCCTTCATCGACATGCACATGCCCAACCTCAACGGACTCGGGATGCTGGAGGCGATGCAGGCCGATCCGCATCAGTCCCGGATCGCGACGGTGCTCATGTCCGCGGCCTACGATTCGCAGGAATCTCTTTTCGACGCGGTCCTCACCAAACCCGTCGATCGCGGCGAATTGATCGCACTGGTAGAAAGGCTTCTTCCCGAAGGACCGGCCGTGGACGACCTCCGGATCTCGGCCTGACGGCAAAGCCGGTCAGCCCTCCTGGCGCAGCGCGTCCATGATTCCGACCAGCGCGGCACTGATCCCGGGTTCCGACAGCGCGTGTCCCGCCCGCGGCACCATCCGAAGCACCGATCCCGACCACGCCTCGTGCAGCCGCCAAGCCGAACGCGGCGGACAGATCATGTCATAGCGACCCTGCACGATATGACCCGGAAGATGCGCGATCCGGTCCATCCGGTCCAGGATCTGCCCGTC
This sequence comes from Palleronia sp. LCG004, assembly GCF_032931615.1. Taxonomy (NCBI): domain Bacteria; kingdom Pseudomonadati; phylum Pseudomonadota; class Alphaproteobacteria; order Rhodobacterales; family Roseobacteraceae; genus Palleronia; species Palleronia sp. LCG004. The sequence goes on along the minus strand of NZ_CP136759.1, from coordinate 2,694,815 downwards.
ATGGTCCAGCCATCCGCGATGCGTAAAATAGTGATTCTCGAGCCGCGCGAAGGCGCGTGCGTAGTCGCCCGGGCTCTCGCCGCCGGGCCCGTCCGTGTCGATCGAGGCGAGCGTGTTCTCCCACGAGGTCCAGGTCCGCGCAAACCGGGTTTCCGTCACGCTGTCGCCGGAAAAGAGCCGCCTGTGATAGGCCGCGATCAAATCGCCTCGCTCCTCCTCCGGCACCGGATCGACGAAGCGCGACCAGACATCGGGCCAGAACCGGCCGGCCCCGCCCGCATAGAACCACTCGAGCTCGGCCTCGGTCATCAGAAAGACGCCGCGCAGGATGATATGGCGCACGGCCTCGGGATGGGTCTGCGCGTAGATGAGCGCGAGCGTCGCGCCCCAGCTTCCGCCGAAGACCATCCATTTTCCGATTTCCAGCGCATCGCGGATCCTCTCGATATCCGCAACGAGGTGCCAGGTCGTGTTGTCCTCGACGCTCGCATGGGGGCGAGACCGCCCGCAGCCCCGCTGGTCGAACAGCACGATCCGATAGATTTCCGGGTCGAAATAACGCCGCATCGAGGGCGAACAGCCGCCGCCCGGCCCGCCATGCAGCACGACCACGGGAATGCCGTCGGGGTTGCCGCATTGCTCGACATAGACCGAGTGTCCGTCGCCGACCGCCATCATGCGCTGGTCGAACGGGTCTATGCGCGGATAGAGGTACGATGCCGCGCTTTTTTGTCCTGCCGATCTGTCCATCGGGAGTCTATATAATCCGCGAACGCTCCTCGCCATGGAGTTCCGCGCAAAAATGAGGTCGCGATGCCCGTCTCCACCATCGATCAAGGCGAAATCGACAAATTCGGTGCGATGGCCGCCGAATGGTGGGACCCCGAAGGCAAGTTCAAGCCGCTGCACATGATGAACCCGGTGCGGCTCGATTACATCTGCACGCAGATCGCGGGCGAATACGGTCGCGACCTGCGCTCCTCCCGCCCGTTCGAGGGTCTGCGCCTGCTCGATATCGGGTGCGGCGGCGGGCTTCTTTGCGAGCCGATGGCCCGGCTCGGCGCGACGGTCGTCGGTGCCGACGCTGCCGAACGCAACATTCCCGTGGCCGAACACCACGCGCACGAACAGGGGCTCGAGATCGACTACCGCCATACCAGCGCCGAGGCGCTGGCCGAGGCCGGGGAAAGCTTCGACATCGTCCTCGCCATGGAGGTGATCGAGCACGTGTCCGACCCGCATGCCTTCCTCGCGGCCTGCCGCGATCTCCTCCGGCCGGGCGGCATCGTGATCTGCTCGACCATCAACCGCACGACCCTCAGCTTTGGGGCCGCGATCATCGGGGCCGAATGGATCATGCGCTGGCTGCCCAAGGGCACGCATGACTGGCAGAAATTCATTACCCCGGACGAGCTTTCCGCCATGCTGGGGGGTGCCGGGATCGACCCGGTGGACCGCGCGGGCTTCGTCTTCAATCCCCTGAGCTGGCAGTGGCGGATCTCGGACCGCGACCTCGCCGTGAACTACGTCATGACCGCCCAGCGGCCTCAGGGCGCGGCATAGTCCTGCTCGAGGCCGAGGCTCGGGATCCTCGCGCGCGAACGGTCCACATCGGCCGGATCCAGATCGACGAAGGTCACGCCGGGCTCCGTGCCCGCATCCACCAGGACCTCGCCCCACGGCGACACGGCGAGCGAATGGCCATGCGTCCGCCGCTCCCGCCCGTCCGAGGCGACGTGTCGGCCCGTCTGGGCGGCGGCCAGAACGAAGCATCCGGTCTCGATGGCGCGCGCGCGCAACAGCGGCTCCCAATGGGCCGCACCGCTCACGGGCGAGAACGCCGCCGGCACCATCAGGATGCCCGCCCCCGCCCGCGCCAGATCGCGGTAGAGCCGCGCGAAACGGACGTCGTAACAGACGGTCAGACCGATCGTCCCCATCGGCGTCCGCGCCAGCACGGCACGATCACCGGGGCGGTAGCGATCCGATTCGCGATAGGTCTCGGTCGCGTCGATCGCCACGTCGAACATGTGGATCTTGTCGTATCGCGCCGCGATCGACCCGTCGGGCCCGATCAGGACCGAGCGATTGGCGAGCCGCCCGTCCGCATCGCCGCTCCGCAGGGCAAGCGATCCGACATGCAGCCAGATGCCGTGCCGTGCCGCGTCCTCGCGCAGAGCCCCAAGGGTCGGGTCCTCGTCCTCGACGAAAAGCCGCCCCCGGGCATCCTCGGGATTGACCGAGATGAAGTTCGTGACCTCGGGCGTGGTGACGAGATCCGCGCCCCCCTCGGCCGCCCGCGCGACCGCCGCGCGCGTCGCCGCGAGGTTCAGGGCCGGATCGTGCCCCGAGGTCAGCTGGACCAGCGCCGCGCGCATCGCTCAGGCTTGCAGCATCGGGTCGAGCTTGCCGTCCCGCTCCAGCGCGGAAAGATCGTCGAACCCGCCCACATGCGCGTCGTCGATGAAGATCTGCGGCACCGTGTGACGGCCATTCGCGCGCTTCATCATCTCCTGACGGCGCTCCGGGTCGCCCGAGACGTCGATCTCGGCGTAGGACGCGTCCTTGTTCGTCAGCAGGCGCTTGGCGGCGTGGCAGAAACCGCAGAGCGGCGTGGTATAGATCTCGATACGGGCCATTGATCGGGGCTCCTTTCGGGGAATGTCGTTCGACCCGCTATCTAGGTGCCCCGCATCACGCGTGCCAGTGTGACGACGTCCACCTTCCCCGCTCCGGCGCGATAGCAGGCCTCCGTGCAGGCCGAGAGCGTCGCCCCCGAGGTCATCACGTCGTCGACCAGCAGGACCGGACGCCCCTCGATCGCGGCACCGTAGCGCGGATGCGGCTCGATCGCGTCCTCGAGATCGCTGAACCGCTCGGCCGCCGACTTGCCGTCCTGCACCCGCGTCGGCCGTGGCCGCAGCAGGGCGCGCGGCGCATGATCGCACCCGCCGATCCGCGCCATCTCGCGCGAAAGCGCCGCCGCCTGATTGTAGCGCCGCCTGAACAGCCGCCGCCAGTGGATCGGCACCGGCACGAGCAGCGTCTCGGGCAGCAGGAGCGGTGCCGCCGCCCGCATCATCCATCCAGCCGCCGCCGGCACGAGGTCGAGCCGGTCGCCATGCTTGATCCTGAGCACGAGCTGCCGCGCCCGCCCCTCGTAGACGAGTGCCGCACGCCCCCTGAGCCAGGGCCGGCCCCATTTCAGGCAATCGTCGCAAAGCCAGGTCTCGTCATCCTCCCCCGGCAACGGCATGCCGCACACGTCGCAGCAGAGCCCCAGGATGAACGGCGTGTCGCGCCAGCAATCGCCGCAAATCCCGCCGCGATCCGACACCGGAGCCTCGCAGGTGGCGCAATGCGGCGGATAGATCAACGCCAGCGCCGATTGCATCGACATCGAAATCCCCTATCTGCTGGCCCATGACCCAGCCACCTCGCCTGACCGACCGCGCGCAACTCGCCCGCAACCGCAGCCGCTTTCGCCCCGGCGCGGCATTCCTGCACGAGATCGCCGCGGATGAACTCAAGGAGAGACTGGAAGAGGTTAACAGGCAGTTTACCGAGATCGCCGTCGTGACCGGCCAGCCCGAATTCTGGGCCGCGCAGTTTCCCGGCGCGCGGATCGTCCCCGACGAGGACCGCATCGACCTCGAGCCCGAAAGCTACGACCTCGTCATCCATGCCATGTCGCTGCACTGGGCCGACGATCCCGTCGGACAGATCGTGCAGTCCCGCCGCGCGCTCCGGCCCGACGGCCTGTTTCTCTGCGTGACCCTCGGGGGCCAGACCCTGTCGGAGCTCCGCATCGCGCTGGCCGAGGCCGAGACCGCGCTCCGGGGCGGCATTTCTCCGCGCGTGGCCCCGATGGGCGAGATCCGCGATCTCGGCGGGCTCATCCAGCGCGGCGGCCTCGCACAGCCGGTGGCCGACACGGATACCTACGTCGTGTCTTATCGCGACGCGCGTCACCTGATGCGCGAGCTTCGCGAGATGGGCGAGGGCAACGCGCTCGCCGCACGCGACCGCCGCACGCTCGGCCGCGGGATCCTCGAGCGTGCGGGCGCGATCTATGCCGACCGCTTCGCCGCCACGGACGCGCCCGACCGGATCCGCGCGACGTTCGAGCTCATCTTCCTGTCCGGCTGGGCCCCCCACGAAAGTCAGCAGAAACCGCTCCGTCCCGGCTCCGCCCAGGCGCGGCTTGCCGACATTCTGGAAACCGCGCGAACGGGGCCCGACGGGACGTCTCGCGACGGTGGTGATTGACCCCCGGCATGAACGGGATATTCCCGGTGCACCAACGAAGGACGCTCTGACCATGCTGGATGCCAAATCGCCCGACGGAGAACCGCTTTTCACGGGCGAGGATGCCACGCGGCCCGACCATGCGCCGCAGGACCATCCCCGCGTGCCGCCCGCCAAGATCGGAATTCTGCTCGCCAATCTCGGCACGCCCGACGGCTACGATTACTGGAGCATGCGCCGCTATCTGAACGAGTTCCTCTCGGACAAGCGGGTCGTCGACTATTCCGCCTGGATCTGGCAGCCGCTTTTGCAGGGTGTGATCCTGACCAAGCGCCCGTTTTCGAGCGGCGCGGCCTACAAGTCGATCTGGAACGAGGAGGCGGGCGAAAGCCCGCTCCTGACCATCACCAAGGCACAGACCGCCAAACTTCGGGCCGAACTCGAGGCGGCGCATGGCGACCGCGTCATGGTCGATTTCTGCATGCGCTACGGCAATCCCTCGACCCGCTCGAAGGTGCGCGAAATGGTGCGCGCGGGCTGCCAGAAGATCGTCTTCTTCCCGCTCTACCCGCAATATGCCGGCGCGACGAGCGCGACCGCCAACGACCAGTTCTTCCGCGCGCTCATGCGCGAGAAATGGCAGCCCTCAGTCAGGACCGTTTCCGCCTATTTCGACGATCCCCGCTATATCGACGCGCTGGCCGGCTCGGTAGAGCGTGCGATCGGCGCGATGGAGACCAAGCCCGACATCCTCGTCGCTTCCTATCACGGCGTGCCGCAGCGCTATCTGATGGAAGGCGACCCCTACCATTGCCAGTGCCAGAAGACGTCGCGCCTGCTCAGGGAACGGCTCGGATGGTCCGACGGCGACATCGTCACGACGTTCCAGTCCCGCTTCGGCCCCGAGGAATGGCTGCGTCCCTACACCGTCGAGGAAGTCGCCCGGCAGGCGGAGGCGGGCAAGAAGCGCATCGCCGTCATCGCTCCCGCCTTCTCGGCCGATTGCATCGAGACGCTCGAGGAGATCAACGAAGAGATCCGCGAGAGCTTCGAACATGCCGGCGGAGAGCAGTTTACCTACATTCCCTGCCTCAACGACGACGACGCGCATATCTCGGCGCTGGCCGGCGTGATCGAGGACAATCTCAAGGGCTGGATCTGACGGCGGGACCTTCGAAACGAAAAGCGGCCGGGCATTTCTGCCCGACCGCTTCATGATCAGATTGTCGACCGATCAGTCTGCGACGGCAGCCGCCACGACGGCGAGCAGCAGAAGCGGGATCACGATGCCGCCCGAGGAGCCCGAGGACTCTTCGACCACGACTTCGGGCTCCATCATCGGGGCCGGCTGGGGAGCCATGCCGCCGGCGAAAGCGCCCGTAGCGGTGATCGAGAGAGCGGCGGCAAGTGCAAGTTTCTTCATATCGTATCTCCAGTATACGCCCGGTGCCTATTCGATGGTGAGGCCTCAGCAGGCACCTAAGACTGTTCCTCACCGACTTTTTAATCAGTAACAATGACGGACTGGAAAGTTCGCTTGGCCGTTTTGGGTTCCAATCGCCGGCCACTTTGTCAAATTAGCAACACCTGCGTCCCCGCCCCGGCCAGGCCGTAAAGCTCTTCGATATGGTTGTTGTAAAGGCCGATGCAGCCGTTCGAGGACCGCCGACCGATCTTGCGCGTGTCCTGCGTTCCGTGGATCCGGTAATATTGCCAGCTGAGATACAATGCGTGCGTACCAAGCGGATTGTCCGGACCCGGGCCGATGAAATCCGGCCATTCGGGGTTGCGCTCCTTCATCGCGGGCGTCGGGGCCCAGCTCGGCCCCTCGACCTTGCGGATGACCTCCGTGCGGCCCTTGCGGGTCAGGTCGTCGGTCTCGGGCACGGATGTCGGGTAGAGCTTATAGACCGATTCGTCCTCGTTCCAGAAATGCAGCGCGCGGGACGTGATATCGACGAGGATGGCGCCGCCCCTCAGCGAATCGAAATAGGGCTGCCAGTCGAGCATTCGGAAACTCGACGCATTGCGGCGGATCACGTTCGACACTTCGGGGCGGAATTCCGTGGTGCCGGCATTCTGCGCGAGGGCCGGCGCGGCGAACGTGGCGGCCGCACTCCCCAGGAACAGGCGGCGGGTCAGACGGTCATGCGACGACTGGGACATGGAAAACTCCGGATGTTCGGGAACGAATCGATCACGAAACTATGATCCGCGGGCCTTTCGCGCAATTCAAAGAAACGTCATGCGCTATTCCCAAGGGTTTCGCGACGGAATTGATCGCGCGGGGCGAAAGCGGTATGGCCCGTATGTGACATAGCGGGAAACCACCTCTGATGATCCGTACCATCGCGCTGACGACGATCGCCGGCCTGACCCTCATGGCCTGTTCGGCACCCCCCGCACAGGTCGCCTACGGGCCCGACGGACGCCCGCTGCCGCAGCTCTACCAGATCAATTCGGGCGATTCCGACCGGATCCAGCTTCGGTTCCTCGACGGGGTGAACGCCGTACGGCAGGCCGCGGGCGCGGCCCCGGTCGCGCTCAATGCCGAACTCACGGCCGCCGCGGCGACCCATTCGCGCGACATGTCGGTGCAGAACCGCCCGTGGCATTTCGGCTCTGACGGGTCCTCTCCGCTCGACCGGGCGCGGCGCGTCGGCTATCGCGGCGAGCTTCTGGGCGAGAACATCTCCGAGACCTACGAGACCGAGCTCGAGACCCTCTCCGCCTGGATGAGCGCGGAGGATCAGCGCGCGGTCATCCTCAACCCCGAGGCGCGCGACCTGGGCTTCTCGTGGTTCCAGGAACCCGGCGGAAAGATCTGGTGGACGATGGTCACCGGACGGCCCGGCTCCGCCGGTGCCGTCGGGTTCTGATCCGTCTCAGGGATAGATGGTGATCGGCGTCCCGTCGCGCACCATCGCATAGATCTCCTCCATCTCGCGGTCCTGAACGGCGATGCAGCCGGCCGTCCAGTCGCCCTTGGCCGTCTTGCGATCCACGTTCTTGCCCACGCCGTGGATGAAGATGTTGCCCCCCGGCGAGAGGCCCAGCGCATCTGCCTGCGCCCGGTCCACCACGTTGGGATAGGAGATCCCGATCGACAGGTGATAGTTCGAATTGGGATTGCGCCTGTCGATGTAGTAATGCCCCTCGGGCGTTCTTCCGTCGCCCTCGAACCGCTTGTGGCCCTGAGGCGCGAAGCCGAGCCCCATGCCATAGCGTTTGAGCACCGTGTCGCGATGCATCAGCTGCACCACGCGCTCGGTCTTGAAGACGACGACCCGGGTAACCTCGGGGCCGTCATAGCTGCGGAACTTGGAATCGCCGCACGCGCTCAGCATCGCCAGCGCCAATACCGCCAGCGTCATACGTATAAGTGACATCGGAGCCCTGCCCGCCCTCTATTGTCTGTTTTGCCGATTGTCATAGCGCAGATTTCCGCCATCGCGCACGATTCATTGGCTTCACAAGGCCGTGAGGATTGCCTCGTTGCAATTCTAGCGCGCGAGATGCGCCACAAGCTCGATATGCGGCGACCAGCGGAACTGGTCCACGACGCGGATCTCGCGGATCGCGAACCCGGCAGCCACCGCGATGGCCGCGTCGCGCGCGAAGGTCGCGGGGTTGCACGACACCGCCGCGATCGTGGCGACGGCACTATCGACAAGGGCGCGCATCTGCGCCTCGGCCCCCGCCCGTGGCGGGTCGATCACCGCCGCATCGAACTTGTCGAGCTCCAGGGGCACCAACGGACGCGAGGAAAGGTCACGCGTCTCGACGCTCAGCCGGTGCAGCCCGCCTTCGGCGCGCCAGCCCTCGAACGTGGCGGATGACAGTGCCTCCAGCCCCTCGACCGCGTGGATCTCCGCCATCCGGCTCAGCGGCAGGGCGAAGGTCCCGCAGCCGGCATAAAGGTCGACCACCCGCTCCGCCCCCGCGGCGATCCCGGCGACGGCTTCGCGCAGCGCGGCCTCGCCTGCCAGCGTCGCCTGCAGGAACGCGCCCGGCGGCGGCACCACGCGCAGCCCGTCCATCATCTGGAACGGCGCGCGCGCCTGCGCCACCAGCTCGTCGTTCCAGCTCAGCCGTGCGAAATCCGCGGCGCCCGCGATGGCGGCCAGCTCCTCGGACAGGGCCCGGTCGGGCGTCTTGCCGCCCGCCACCGCCACGTCGAGCCCCGCAGGCCCGTCGGTGACCGTGATCGCCAGCTCGCCCTTCCGCGACCCGCCCGCCACGACCAGCGCCTCGAGCGGGGCGAGCGCGGCACGGATCGCCGGCACCACGACGCGGCAGGACGGGATCGCGGTGATCGTGTCCGACGCGCGGGCATGGAATCCCACCAGCGCGCCCTTCTTGGTACGCCGCCCCGACAGCACCGCCCGCCGCCGGCTTTCTGGCGGTGAGGTCGCGATCCCGGCGATCGGCGCGTCGAGCCCGTACCCCGCCAGCGCATGCCGCACGATTCCGATCTTCCAGTCGGCCACGAAGGCGTCGGTCGCATGCATGACCGCGCAGGCCCCGCAGGAATTGTAATGCGGGCAGGCGGCCGCGACGCGCTCCGCGCTCGGGGTGCGGATCTTCGGCGCGGGGATGCGGTCGCCCTCCCGCGCGCCCGCCACGACCTCGCCCGGAAGCGTGCGCGGCACGAAGACCGGCCCCGCCGCGATACCGTCGCCCAGATGGCCCAGCCGCTCGATCGTCACCTCGTCCGTCATTCCGCCGCATCCAGTCCCATGAAACCGCCCGATTGCCGCGCCCAGTAGCGCGCATAGGTCCCCTGCCGCGCCAGGAGGTCGTCATGCGTTCCCTCCTCGACGATGCGGCCGCCCTCCAGCACCACGATCCGGTCCATCTGCGCGATGGTCGACAGGCGGTGCGCGATGGCGAGGACGGTCTTGCCCTCCATCACCCGGTCGAGCGCGGTCTGGATCGCGGCCTCCACCTCGCTGTCGAGCGCGCTCGTCGCCTCGTCCAGCACCAGGATCGGCGCGTCCTTCAGGATCGCGCGGGCCAGCGCGATGCGCTGCCTCTGCCCGCCCGAGAGCTTCACGCCCCGCTCGCCCAGATAGGCGTCGTAGCCTTCGCGCCCCCGGAAATCGGCAAGCGACGCGATGAACTCGCCCGCTTCGGCGCGGTGGGCCGCGCGCCGCATCTCGTCGTCGCTCGCGTCGGGGCGCCCATAGAGGATGTTCTCCCGCGCCGAGCGGTTGAACATCGCCGTCTCCTGCGTGACCATCCCGATCTGGCGGCGCAGGCTCTCCTGCGTGAGGTCGCGGATGTCGTGCCCGTCGATGGTGATGCGCCCCCGCTCGGGATCGTAGAGCCGGAGGAGCAGCGCCACGAGCGTCGATTTCCCCGCGCCCGAGGCGCCGACGATGCCGATCTTCTCGCCCGCCCCGATCGACAGGTCGATGTCGCGGATGCCGCCCGTCTCGCGGCCATAGGCGAAGGTCACGCCCTCGAACCGCACCGCGCCGCCACCCCTCAGCTCGCGCGCATCTTCGGCATCGACGAGCGTGTGCGGCGGCGTCAGCGTCATCATCCCGTCCTCCGCCTCGCCCAGCGACGCGTAGATCGACATGAGCGTGAACGACACCCAGCCCGTCATCTGCGCGATGCGGATCGCGATGGCCCCCGCCGCCGCGATGTCGCCCGCCGACGCCATCCCCACCGACCAGAGCCAGAGCGTCCCGCCGATCAGCAGCACCGGCAGGATTCCCGCCAGCGTCATCAGCGCGAAGCGGAACGCCCCCGAGAGCACCCCGAAATCGATGACCGTCTCGCGGAACTGCGCGATCGAGCCCAGCGCCGCGCGATCCTCGTAGTCCGAATGCCCGAAAAGCTTCACGGTCTTGATGTTGGTGATCGTGTCGACGACCTGCCCCGACACCATCGCACGCGCCGCCGCGCGGCCCTTGGCGCGCACGCGGATGCGCGGCATGAACCAGCGGATCAGCCACAGATAGCCCAGCACCCAGATCCCCAGGCCCAGCGCCATCCACATGTTGATCGTGGTCAGCAGCAGCGTCGATCCGATCAGCGTGGCCAGCGCGAAGAAGCCCACGTTGATGATCTCCGACACGACATCGGTGATCGCCCGGCTCGTCTGCATCTGCTTCTGCGCGATGCGGCCCGCGAAATCGTCGTCGAAGAACGTGACCGCCTGGCCCAGCGTCCAGCGATGCAGCCGGCTCAGGACCAGCGGATTGACGTTGGGTGCCACGATGACCGAGTTGGCCGTCGCACTCGCCCCGAAGAGGATCGGCCGGATCAGCAGGAAGAACACGACCGCCCCGATCAGCAGGCCGGTATTCTGCGAGAAATAGTCCGAAACGCCCGTTCCCACGGCCGAATCGATGATCCGCCCGAGGATCAGCGCCGTGACCACCTCGGCCACGCCCGCCAGCGACGAGATGAACGCCGAGACGCCCAGCCACAACCACGACCCCTTGAGCGTCCAGACAAGGAACGCCCAGAGCGTGCGCGGCGGCGGGCCGTCCGCGGGGCGGAATGCGTCGATGAGGGAGGAGAGATTGCGGATCATGGGAGCCTCCTATCTGCGCCCGAACGGCCCGACGCGCAACCGCCCCCCGCTCACTCGGGATCCGCCCCGTCGAGCAGGGCCTCCCGGTCGAGCGCGAAGCCCGATGCGATCCAACGCGCCTCCATCCGCCTCAGCGCGACACCGATCCCGGGCCCTTCGTATCGCCCCTTCAGATCCGCGCCCCGCACGGGAAACTCCGCGGCGGCCCCCTTCGCGATGCGTGCCTCCAGATCGGCGGGCAGCAACGCGCCGTAGCTCGCCGCCCGCAGAAGCTCCACGTCGCGCGCGACGGCCGCTCCGTGACGCCAGGCGAGTTCGGCTGCCCCCTCGGTCCCCTGGATGCTGCGCACCAGCAGGTCGAGCCGTCCGGCCTCGGCACGCGACAGGCGCAGCCGCCGGGGGGCCTCCTCACCGCCCAGCGCGGCAAGACGGCGCATCGCCTCGGGTGCCTGCCCCGCCAGCTCCTCGAGATGGACGAGCACGCCCAGTGTCGCGACCGATGCGCCCGGCAGGATGCGGGCGAGGATCCCCGCCTGTTCCATCGCGCCGATCGCGGGGGCCGGGTCCGGGGCCTCCAGCAGCTTGCGCATCTCGGCACCGACCCGCTCTGCCGAGAGCTGCTCGATCCCCTCGGCCAGCTCGGCGGATGCCGCCAGCGCCTCCGCGTCGAGCCCGTCCTCCGCATTCCCGTACCAGGCGTGGAACCGGAAATAGCGCAGGATCCGCAGGTAATCCTCGCGGATGCGCGCGCGCGGCTCGCCGACGAAGCGCACCCTGCGCGCCATCAGGTCGTCGAGCCCGCCCAGCGGATCGATCACCAGCCCGTCCGCATCGGAATAGAGCGCGTTCATCGTGAAATCCCGCCGCGCCGCGTCGTCCTCGATCCGGTCCGAGAATGCCACGACGGCACGGCGCCCGTCGGTCTCGACGTCGCGGCGAAAGGTCGTGACCTCGTAGCCGCGCCCGTCCGCCACCAGGGTCACCGTGCCGTGCTCGATCCCCGTCGGCACCGCCTTCAAACCGGCCGCGCGGGCAAGCTCCATCACGCGCTCGGGCGGCGCATCCGTCGCGATGTCGATATCGCTCGCCCCCTCGCCCAGCGCGGCGTTGCGCACGCATCCGCCCACGACCAGCGCGCGATACCCGCCCCGCGACAGCACCTCCAGCGCCTGCACCGCGCCCGGATCGTGCCGCCACGGCCCGTCGAGGATCACGTCGAAAGCCTCTCGGCCAGCCCGTGCAGGATCCGCGCCGTGGCCCCCCAGATGTAGTAGGGGCCGTAGGGCACGACGTAATAGCGCCGCGCCTGCCCGCGCCAGTCGCGTTCCTCGACCCTGAACCGGGCCCGATCCGTCACGAATTCCATCGGCACGCGAAAGATCTCGGCCACCTCGCCCGCCTCGGCCACCTCATCGAAGTGCCGCGTGACGAGGCCCAGCACAGGCGTCATCGAAAAGCCCGTCACCGTCTCGTGGCCCGGCAATTCGCCCAGCACCTCGACCGCGTCGGGCGGCAGGCCGATTTCCTCATGGGCCTCGCGCAGGGCGGCCGCCGTCGCATCGCGGTCGCCGGGATCGATCTTGCCGCCGGGAAAGGCGATCTGGCCGGGATGCTGGCTCAGCATGGCCGATCGCTTGGTCAGGATCAGCGTCCCCGTCCGGGCGCAGACGGGGACGAGCACGCCCGCCCCCCTCAGCTTCGCGGCCTGGGGGGCGGCCTGTCTGTTCAGGTCGAAATCCGAGGACGGCCCGGTCTCGCGGGCGAGTGCCGCGCGCAGCCGGGCGGGCCACTCATCCATCGCCGTCCGGCACCGCCTCCGCCTCGAAGCCCAGCGTCTTCGGGTCGAATTCGTAATGCGCCCCGCAGAACTGGCAATCGGCGGTCACGATACCCTCCTCCGTCGTCATGTGCGCGATGTCCTTCGCGGAATAGATCGACAGGCTCTGGCGCACGCGATCGGCCGAGCAGGTGCAGCCGAAGCTCACCGGCTGTGCGTCGAAGACGCGCGGCTTCTCCTCGTGGAACAGCCGGACGAGCAGGTCGGTCGGCTCGACATGCGGGCCGATCAGCTCGGTCTCCTCGACGGTGTCGAGAAGCAGGTTCGCGCGGCTCCAGTTCTCCGCCTCGTCCCCGTCGAGCACGTCCTCGGCCCGCAGCAGTCCCGCATCGCCGGATCCGCCATCGGCACCCGCCCTGAGCGGCGAGGCCTTGGGCATGTGCTGGAGCATGATGCCGCCCGCACGCCACTGGCTGCCCTCTCCGGGGCTCTGCGCCTGCCCGAAGGACAGCGCGAACCGCGAGGGGAGCTGCTCGGACTGCGCGAAATAGGTCTCGGCGCAGGACGACAGCGATCCGCCGGCGACGGGCGTGATCCCCTGATAGGGATGCGTCCCGTCGCCCTGATCCATCAGCACCGCGAAATAGCCCTTGCCGATCTGCGTGAACGGATCGACCCCGCTCTCGAGCCTGTCGGCGTCGTAGCTCGCATAGGCGCGGATGCGCGCGGGCGTTCCGTCGTCGCCGGGCGCGTAGTAATCCGTCGCGATGAGCCGGGCCGGCCCGTCGCCCCTGACCTGCAGCGACAGCTTCCAGCGCAGCTTGATCGTCTGGCCGATCAGCGCGGTCAGCAACGTGGCCTCGGCGACCAGCGCCTCGATCTCGGGCGGGTAGTCGTGCTGCGACAGGACCTGTTGCAACGTGGTATCGAGCCGCCCGACGCGGCCGCGGATATCCGACGCATCGAGCTGGAATGGCAGGACGGTATCGTCCCAGGCGATCTGCTTTCCTAGGGTCATGGGCTTCCTTCGGGGGACGGAGCTTGGCATACGGGGGCAATATAGGGCCCGGTGCCCGATGCTTGAACCCCGGGGGGCCGCACATGATCCGCCGTTTCGGAGATCCGCCCCGGGCGGGACGCTCCTACATCCACCGACCGGGGGCCTACGCGATCCTCCTCATCGGCCGCGAGATCCTGCTGACCCGGCAGGACGTGCCCGAGCGCGAGTTCCAGCTTCCGGGCGGCGGCATCGATCCGGGCGAGCAGCCGCTCCACGCCCTCCACCGCGAGGTCCTCGAGGAAACCGGCTGGCATATCGGCAGGCCGCGGCATATCGGCGCCTTCCGCCGCTTCGCCTACATGCCGGATTACGGGATGCACGCCGAGAAGCTCTGCCACATCTACCTCGCGCGTCCCGCCCGCGCCGTCGCCCCGCCGAGCGAGCCGCATCATTGCGCGGTCCGCGTTCCTGCGCACCTGGCCCCCGACATGCTCGGCAATCCCGGCGACGCGCATTTCCTGCGCCGGGTTCTCTATTCGCTCGACTGAAATTCCAGGATCAGCGCCGAGACGTCGTCGGGCAGATCGGACGTGTCGGCCAGCGTCAGCAGCTCCCACTTGATCGCCTCGAGCAGCCGCTTGCCCGACCGGTCGTGATGGCGCCGCACGATCGAGGCGAGCCCCGCATCGTCGAGCATCCCGCCATCGGGATCGGGACATTCGGTCAGGCCGTCGGAATACATGAGAAGCCTCTCGCCCGGGCCGAGCGTGATCTCGCAATCCTCGTATTCCGCCTGCTCGACCAGCCCGATCGGCAATCCCCCGTTCCCGAGCAGCCGCACCCCGCCATCGTTCGTGATCAGCGCCGGATGCGGATGGCCAGCCTGGCAGAACACGACCTTGCGCGTGACGACGTTCACCTCGGCGATGGCGATGGTGAAGTAATGCTCCGTATCCATCTCGGCCATGAAGAGGTCGTTGAGCTTGCGGCAGGTCTCGCTCGGGCGCAGCATCGACACCGTGTCGCCCGTCCGCTCCAGCGCGACGTTCGATCCCGGCCGGTTGCCCGACAGCCACGAGGCGAGCCGCGCGGTGATCAGCGCCGAGGCGATGCCGTGCCCCGACACGTCGAGCGAGAAGACCCCGATTCGGTCGGGCGCGAAGCGGATCTCGCCCACCAGGTCGCCGCCGATATGGCCGCTCGGGCGCAGCATGTAGGACATCACCGCATCGCCGAGCCGGGTCGTGTCCTTGGGCACGAGCGACATCTGCAGCTTGCGCGCCTCCACGAGGTCGCGGTTCAGCACCTCGTTGATCGCCCGCATCTCCTCGAGCGTCTCGGTCACGAGGCGGTTCTTCTGCGTGAGCTCGCGCTCGATCGACAGCAGCCGCTCTCCCGCCTGCAGCCGGCCGCGCAGCTCCTCCGAGCTCACCGGCTTCGACAGGAAGTCGTCCGCCCCCTCGCGCAGCGCGCGGGCAAGCTCGCCCTTCTCGGATTTCGAGGTCAGCACGATGAAATAGATGTACTTCTCGCCCTGCAGCGCGCGCAGCTCGGCACAAAGGTCGAGCCCCGACTTGCCGGGCATCACCCAGTCGCTCAGTACGATGTCGGGCGGCGATCTGCGGCAGATCTCCAGCGCCGCCTCCGCGCTGTCGGCCTCCGTCACCTCGTAGCGCGTGTCGTTCAGCGCACTCAGAAGCAACCGGCGCTGCAACCGGCTGTCATCGACAACCAGCAGCTTAAGGGCCTCGCCCTCTTCCCGGCGGTACGGCGTGCCGATCGGCGGTAAGAGCGTCTTGTTCAAGTTGGCGTCCCGTCACCAGAGGTCGCACCGCTATCGCCCAGAAGGTTTAATCGGACGTAAATCAATCTGATAACCTTGTCTTAAGCCCTGGCGTGTCAATGGATCGCGATCCCCAACCGGAGGATGCAAGGTGATTGACTGGACCCAGCTCGACGATCTGCAGGAACAGCTCGGATCCGACGGCCTGCTCGAGATCATCGACATATTCATCGAGGAGACGGCCCCCGTGATCGAGCGGCTCGACCCCGACAGCGCCGGGATCGGCGCGGATCTTCATTTCGTGAAGGGCGGCGCCTCCAATGTGGGGTTCAAGAACCTCGTCCGGCAATGCGAGATCGGCGAGGCGCAGGCCCGCGCGGGCACCCGCGTCGATCCGGATCCCGTCCGCACCTCCTTCGCGACCTCGTGCAAGCTCGTGCGCGACCGCTACGGGATCACCGTCTAGATCAGGAATTCCGACAGTGTCCGGTCGTCGGTGATGTCCTGATAGACGAAGCCCTTCGCGTCGAGCCTGCCGAAGAGCGTGGCGAAATTCGCAGGGTCTCGCGTCTCGATGCCGATCAGCACCGATCCGAAGTTGCGCGCCGATTTCTTGAGGTATTCGAACCGCGCGATATCGTCGTCGGGCCCCAGCAATTCGAGGAAATCGCGCAAGGCGCCGGGCCGCTGCGGCATCCGCAGCACGAAGTACTTCTTCACGCCGCCGTATTTCTGCGCCCGCTCGCGCACTTCCGGCAGACGCTCGAAATCGAAATTCCCCCCCGAGGTCACACAGACGACCGATTTGCCGCGGATCCGCTCGGCTAGCTCCGGCAGCACGTCGACGGCCAGCGCCCCCGCCGGTTCCAGCACGATCCCCTCGACGTTCAGCATCTCGATGATCGTGGCGCAGATCCGGTCCTCGGGCGCCGCCAGCACCCGGTCGCGATCGACATGGCGCAGGATCTCGAAGGTCCGCTCCCCGATCCGCGCGACCGAGGCGCCGTCGACGAAACTGTCCACCCGGTCGAGCGTCACGAGCTCGCCCTTCTCCAGCGCGGCGCCGAGGCTCGCCCCGCCCCGCGGCTCGACATAATAGAACTCGGTCCCGGGCGAGGCGTCGGCGAAATAGCGCGTGATCCCCGACGAAAGCCCTCCGCCGCCCACGGGCAGGATCACGATGTCGGGGGCCGTCTCCATCTCCGCCAGGATCTCCACCCCGACCGAGCTCTGCCCCTCGATCACGTCCGGATCGTCGAAGGGCGACAGGAAATGCCCGCCCGCCTCGTCGCAGAAGGCCTTCGCGGTGCCCAGCGTGGCGTCGAAGTAATCGCCGACCAGCCGGATCTCCACCGCGTCGCCGCCGAAGGCGCGGGTCTTGTCGATCTTCTGCTGCGGCGTGGTGACCGGCATGAAGATCACGCCCCTCACGCCGAAATGGCTGCAATTGTACGCGACGCCCTGAGCGTGGTTGCCCGCGCTCGCGCAGACGAAAAGCCGCGTGTCGGGCCGCGCGTCCAGCGCCTTGCGCATCGCGTTGAACGCCCCGCGGATCTTGTAGGACCGAACGGGCGAGAGATCCTCGCGCTTGAGCCGGATATCGGCCTCGTATTTCCCGCTCAGGTATTCGTTGCGCAGGAGCGGGGTCGCGGGAAAGAGGTCCCGCAGGCTCTCGGTCACGGCGATGGCTTGGGCTTCGATATCGGTCATGTCCCCGAGATGCGCCCGATCGGCGCTCAGGTCAATTCGTCCCGACCGCCCAGAAGGTCCCGCCCCTCGACGTAATGGCCGTAGATCGTCGTCATCAGGCACAGCCCCAGCACCGTGACGAGCCACTGGAACGCCAGGCTCGACACCGCCGCGATGATGCCGAGGCCCAGCGCCACCAGGATCGCCGGCACGAAGGACAGAAGCGTCAGCAGCACCCCCGAGACGAGGATCGCGCCCGTGCCGCCCGCGGTCGCGGCCCAGGCCTCCCCGATCGACAGCCGGTCGTTCACGGCCGCGGCGGGCAGGACCGGGCTGATCCGCCCGATGACCGTCAGCACCAGCGCCATCGCCGCGACATTGAGGACGAGCGTCGCCACCGCCGACGGCATCGCCATGACGAGGAAATGCGACACGAAAAGAGCCACAGCGGCCAGCACCAGCGTGAGAAGCCCCAGAAAGATCGACCGCAGCAGGTAGGCGCGGCTCGCCGATCCGTGCCAGTGCGGCACGATCCCCGACTGGATCTCGCCCAGCAGGACATAGCGGTGCCACTGCACCGCCATCCACACGAAGGCGAGCAGATAGGCGACCATGGCGATGGCGAAGGGCACGAGGAACCCCGCCGCCGTCGGCTGCGCCGGAACGATTGCCGGCAAGAGCAGCGTGATCGCCAGCATCACGACATAGGGCAGCCCCGTGACGCGAAAGGCCGCACCCACATTGCCGCTGATCATCTTCAGCGCGTGGCGGAACAGGTGCCATCCCTTCATCGGTCTCTCCTTCTGCGATCTTCCTCCGTCTCTCCGAAAGGGGTTGACCTCGGGTTGACGTCTTGTCGCATCCTAGCAAAGCCGGTATCGCCACGCGACCATTCCAAGGAGATCTCCATGTCCGCGCCGAAGAAAGTTGTCCTCGCCTATTCCGGCGGTCTCGACACCTCGATCATCCTCAAATGGCTGATGACCGAATACGGATGCGAGGTCGTGACCTTCACCGCCGATCTCGGCCAGGGCGAAGAGCTCGAGCCCGCCCGCAAGAAGGCCGAAGACATGGGCGCGTCCGCCATCTACATCGAGGACCTGCGCGAGGAATTCGTCCGCGACTTCGTCTTCCCGATGTTCCGCGCCAACGCGCTCTACGAGGGGCTCTACCTGCTCGGAACCTCGATCGCGCGGCCGCTGATCTCCAAGCGCCTCGTCGAGATCGCGGCCGAGACCGGTGCCGACGCGGTGGCCCACGGCGCCACCGGCAAGGGCAACGACCAGGTCCGGTTCGAGCTTGCCGCCTACGCGCTCAACCCCGACATCAAGGTCATCGCCCCCTGGCGCGAATGGGACCTGACGAGCCGCACCAAGCTCATCGACTTCGCCGAAAAGCACCAGATCCAGATCGCCAAGGACAAGCGCGGCGAGGCGCCGTTCTCGGTCGATGCGAACCTCCTGCACACCTCGTCGGAAGGCAAGGTGCTCGAGGATCCGGCCGAGGATGCGCCCGATTACGTCTATCAGCGCACCACCAATCCCGAGGACGCGCCCGACACCCCCCAGTATATCGAGATCGGCTTCGAGCGCGGCGACGCGGTCAGCGTGGATGGCGAGCGCCTGTCGCCCGCGGCGCTCCTGACGAAGCTCAACGAACTGGGCGGCACGCATGGCTGCGGGCGCCTCGACCTCGTCGAGGGGCGCTTCGTCGGCATGAAGTCGCGCGGCATCTACGAGACGCCGGGCGGCACGCTCCTGCTCGAGGCGCATCGCGGGATCGAGCAGATCACCCTCGACCGCGGCCAGGCCCACCTCAAGGACGAGCTCATGCCCCGCTACGCGGAGCTCATCTACAACGGTTTCTGGTTCAGCCCCGAGCGCGAGATGCTTCAGGCGGCGATCGACCATTCGCAGGCGCACGTCACCGGCACGGTGCGCCTCAAACTATACAAAGGTTCGGTAAGGACCGTTGGCAGGTGGAGTGATCACAGTCTTTATTCCGAGGCCCATGTAACATTCGAAGACGATGCCGGGGCATACGATCAAAAGGATGCAGCGGGATTCATTCAACTGAACGCTCTTCGGCTCAAGCTCATTGCGGCGCGTGACCGCCGCCTGAAGGGGCGGTGACGCAGGTCACAGGAAAGGCGGCAGGCGGGTTGCACGGACCCGCCTGCCTCTGGATGCTCGAGGACAAAAACAGCACATTCCTCGGCACCCGTTCCGGGTGAACTACGCACCGCGGCGACGTTCAGATCCTGTGCGCAGCCCTTAGCCGGTTACCGCCAAAACCCGTTTTGTGAACGCCCCGAATACCGCGACACCCTCAGTCACGGGAGTCTCCCGGGTCGAGTTTCAACCTCCGGGATTTTTTTCCGACTTCCCTCACCATGGCGTGAACTCACGCGCGGTTTGCTTGCAACGTGGCCCGCCCGGCGGGATCCTCCGGTCATAAGGAGAGTCCCCATGCAAACCACCATCTCATACGCCAAGGCCGCGCTGCTCGCCGCGCTCGGTGCCGTCGCCACGGCGGGCGCCGCGGCTGCCCAATCCGATACCGCGATCGTCGCCGGCGGCTGCTTCTGGTGCGTCGAGGCCGATTTCGAAAAGGTGGACGGCGTCGGCGATGTCGTCTCCGGCTTCACCGGCGGCACCACGGCCGACCCCGAATACCGCGCCTCGGGCGATCATATCGAGGCCGTGACGATCCCCTACGACCCCTCTCAGGTCAGCTATCGCCAGCTGATGGACCTGTTCTTCCGCTCGATCGACCCGACCGATGCGCGCGGGCAGTTCTGCGATCGCGGCCACGAATACACGACCGCCGTCTTCGTCCGGAACGAGGATCAGCGCCAGGCCGCCGAAGCCGCCAAGGCCGCGGCCGAGCAGGAGCTCGGGCAGGAGATCGTGACCCCGATCGTCGCGGCGTCGGAATTCTATCCGGTCGGCGCCTACCACCAGGATTACTACAAGAGCGACGAGCGCATCGCCTTCTCCTCGGTCGGCCTCGCCGTTCCGAAAAGCGTGGCCTACAAACGCTACCGCGAGGGCTGCGGGCGTGACGCGCGCATCCGCCAGCTCTGGGGCGACGACGCGCCCTTCGTGGGCGGCTGACGCCCCACGGGGCCGCGCACGCCCCTAGCGCGCGGCCTCGAGCACCGAGCAGTAATTGGCGACGCCCGATCCTCCCATGTTGAAGACGAGGCCGATCTCCGCCCCCTCGGCCTGCATCCCCTCGGCCGCACCCGTCAGCTGACGCGCCGCCATCACGTGCATCGACACGCCCGTGGCGCCGACCGGGTGCCCCTTGGCCTTGAGCCCGCCCGACAGGTTCACCGGGCAGGACCCGCCCTTGGCGACGACCCCCTCGGCGATGGCGCGCGCGCCCTTGCCCCTGGGCGTCAGACCCATTGCCTCGTAGATCATCAGCTCGGCGATCGTGAAACAATCGTGGACCTCGGCGAAATCCACGTCGCCCACGCCGATCCCCGCGCGCTCGTAGGCCAGGTCGAACGCCCGCGCGGGTCCTGCCAGTGCGGTCATGTCGCGCCGCGACATCGGCAGAAAGTCGTTGACCTGCACGGCGGAACGGAACGTGACCGCCTGCGGGAAATCCGCCGCCATCCCGGGGGCCACGATCACCATCGCCGCCGCCCCGTCCGAAATGAGCGAGCAATCCGTCATCCTGAGCGGCGCCGCGATCATCGGGTTCTTCTCGGACACGGTGTTGCAGAACTCGAACGTGACCTCCTTGTGCAGATGCGCCAGCGGGTTGGACATCGCATTACGGTGGTTCTTGACCGCGATCCGCGCCAGCGCCTCGGACTGGTCCCCGAAATTCTGGAAATACTGCCCCGCGATCCGCCCGAAGATCTGCGGAAAGCTGACATCCGATTCCTCCTTCTGGTACGACGCGCCCGCCAGCGCCTTCGTCACGCCCCGCGTGTCGAGCTCGGTCATCTTCTCGACCCCGATCACCAGCGCGACCTTCGCCGACCCCGCCCTGACGGCGTCGAGCGCGGAATAGATCGCGGCCGATCCCGACGCGCAGGCATTCTCGCACCGCGTCGCGGGCGTGAAGCGCAGATCCTCGTCGAGCGACAGGACCAGCGACGAGGCGAAGGCGTCGCCCACCATCCCCGAATTGAAATGCCCCAGCCAGATCCCGTCGACCTCGGCCGCCGGAAGGCCCGCATGGTCAAGCGCCTCGCGCGCCGCCGCGACGATCAGATCCTCGAGCGTCCGATCCTTTAACGCCCCGAATTTCGTGTGGCCCCAGCCGACGATGCAGGGTTCCATGGCCTCTCCTCCCGATGAGCTCCCGATCAGCCTAGCCGTGCGGCGGCGGCCAAGTCATCCCGTTTCCACGGGCGCTGGAACGGATGCGGGTTTCGTGACAGGCTCGCATCCGAGGAACGCGCGCGGGGGGAAATGCGATGGCCGGTCTCTATTTCGAGGAATTCCACGAGGGCCAGCATTTCCGGCACGAACTGCGCCGCACGGTCAGCGAGGCCGACAACACGATGTTCAGCCTCATGTCGATGAACCCCCAGCCGCTCCATATCGACGCGCAGTTCGCCGAAGGCACCGAATGGGGCGAACGGCTCTTCAACTCGATGTTCACCTTCGCCATCCTCGTGGGCCTCAGCGTGCAGGACACGACCCTCGGCACCACCGCCGGCAATCTCGGCTTCTCCGAGGTGACATTTCCCGCCCCGGTCTTCCACGGCGACACGCTGCGCGCCGAGACGACCGTGCTGTCGCTGCGCGAAAGCCGCTCCCGCCCGACCCAGGGCCTCGTCGAGTTCGAGCATCGCTGCTTCAAGCAGGACGACACGCTCGTCGCCCGCTGCAAGCGCACCGCGCTGATGCTGAAACGCCCCGACGGCGCCTGAACGCTCCGCGCTCCGTACGCAGGCGATCGGCAACGGTTTCGCCGCGAAACCTCCCCCCCCACGCACACCGGCCCGTTCCATCCACAGGAAAGCGCCTTTAGCGCCGCGCGCGCCTTGGCTAGACTGCCCCCCGAACGCGCCCGAGGGGGAAACCGCCCATGAATGTCGCCAATGCCGCCGTCACGCCCATGATGGCGCAATATCTCGACATCAAGGCCGAGTATCAGGGCGCGCTGCTCTTCTACCGGATGGGCGATTTCTACGAACTCTTCTTCGACGACGCGGTGGCCGCGGCCGCGGCGCTCGACATCGCGCTTACCAAGCGCGGCAAGCATCAGGGCGACGACATCCCGATGTGCGGCGTGCCCGTCCACGCGGCCGAAAGCTACCTGCTGACGCTGATCCGCAAGGGCTTCCGCGTCGCCGTCTGCGAACAGACCGAGGACCCCGCCGAGGCCAAGAAGCGCGGGTCGAAATCCGTCGTCCGTCGCGAGGTCGTGCGCCTCGTCACGCCCGGCACCCTGACCGAGGAGACGCTGCTCGACGCGCGGCGCAACAATTTCCTCGCGGCCTTTGCCGAGATGCGCGGCGAGGGCGCCATCGCCTGGGTCGACATTTCGACCGGAGAGCTTGCCTGCGCGCCCTGCCCGCCCGTGCGCCTCGGCCCCGAGCTTGCTCGCCTCGGCCCCCGCGAGGTGCTGCTGAGCGAAACGCACGAGCGCGCGCAGGCCGAGACCGTGGCCGAGGCCGGGGCCCAGATGACGCCGCTCTCGCGCGGCTCCTTCGACAGCACGAGCGGCGCGGCGCGGCTCTGCTCGGTGTTTCACGTGGCGACGCTCGACGCGTTCGGCACGTTCGACCGGGCCGAGATCTCGGCACTCGCGGCGCTGGTCGATTATCTCGAAATCACGCAGAAGGGCAAACTGCCGCTCCTGCGTCCGCCCCGCCGCGAGGAGGCGGGCGGCGCCATGCAGATCGACGCGGCGACGCGGCGAAACCTCGAACTGACGCGCAGCCTGTCGGGCGGACGCGACGGCACGCTTCTCGCGGCGATCGACCGGACCGTCACGGCGGGCGGCGGGCGCCTGCTGGAGCGGCGCCTGACATCGCCCTCGCGCGATGCGGAGACGATCCGCGCGCGTCACGACTCGGTCGGATACCTCGTGGAGGACGGGTCGCTGCGCGAGGCGCTGCGCGGGACGCTGCGGCGCGCGCCCGACATGGACCGGGCGCTGTCGCGGCTGGCGCTGGAACGGGGCGGACCGCGGGACCTCGCCGCGATCCGCGACGGGCTGGGCCGGGCCGGCGATCTGGGCGATCTGCTGGCCGACCGGGATCTGCCGCGCGAGCTGGCCCAGGCGGCGGTGGCACTGTCCGGTCACGACGACCTGCTGTCCGAACTCGACGAGGCGCTGGTGGCCGAGCCCCCGGTCCTCGCCCGCGAGGGCGGCCTCGTGGCGCCCGGCTTCGACGAGGAGCTCGACGAGGTGCGGCGCCTCCGCGACGAAGGGCGCGGCGTGATCGCGGGCATGCAGGCCGACTATGCCGAGGAAACGGCGATCCCCGGGCTGAAGATCAAGCACAACAACGTGCTTGGCTATTTCATCGAGACGACCGCCACCCACGCCAAGAAGATGCTGGCCGAGCCGCTTTCGGCGCGGTTTATCCACCGCCAGACGACGGCGAGCGCGGTGCGCTTCACGACCGTGGAGCTGAGCGAGCTGGAGACGCGGATCCTGAATGCCCGCGACCGCGCGATCGAGATCGAGCGGCGGATCTTCGGCGCGCTCGCCGCGCGGATCCTCGACCATGCGGGGCCGATCGGCGATGCGGCGCGTGCGCTGTCGGGGATCGACCTTGCCGCCGCGCTGGCCGATCTGGCCGAGGGCGAGCGCTGGACCCGGCCGGTGATCGAGACGGGCCGCGCATTCGCGGTCGAGGGCGGGCGCCACCCCGTCGTGGAACAGGCGCTGCGCGCGCAAGGAGGCGCGCCTTTCGTCGCCAACGATTGCGCGCTTTCCGAGGGCGGGGACGCGGCCGCGCTCTGGCTGCTGACGGGGCCCAACATGGCAGGCAAGTCGACCTTCCTGCGGCAGAACGCACTGATCGCGCTGCTGGCGCAGATGGGGGCCTTCGTGCCCGCGACGCGCGCGCGCATCGGTCTGGTGAGCCAGCTTTTCAGCCGGGTCGGTGCCTCGGACGATCTGGCGCGGGGGCGTTCGACCTTCATGGTCGAGATGGTCGAGACGGCCGCGATCCTCAACCAGGCCGACGAGAGCGCGCTTGTCATCCTCGACGAGGTGGGGCGCGGCACGGCGACCTATGACGGTCTCTCGATCGCCTGGGCGACGCTCGAACATCTGCACGACCGCAACCGCTGCCGCGCGCTTTTCGCCACGCATTACCACGAGATGACCCATCTGTCGGAGCGGCTTTCGGGCGTCAGCAACGCGACGATGGCGGTCAAGGAATGGGATGGCGACGTGATCTTCCTGCACGAGGTGCGCAAGGGATCGGCCGACAGGTCCTACGGCGTGCAGGTCGCAAAGCTCGCCGGACTGCCCCAAAGCGTCGTGGCGCGCGCGAAGGACGTGCTCGCCGCGCTCGAAAAGGGCGATGCGGAGGGCGGCAAGACGATGCTGATCGACGATCTGCCGCTCTTTTCCGCCGCGCGGCCCCTGCCCGAGGCGCCGCGTGAGGATCCGCTGTCGGACCGTCTGAAGGGCGTGCATCCTGACGAGCTGAGCCCGCGCGAGGCGCTCGATCTCGTCTACGAGCTGTCGTCCCTGGCCCGGAAGGACACGCCCCGCACCTGATCCGGCGCCGTTGCCGGCCCCGAACGGAAAAGGCCCCGGATCATCTCCGGGGCCTCATAATCGACTTAAGACGCGCCTTTCAGGAGCGCGGCGTCGAGCTCACGCCCACTTGCGCGGCCCGCAGGAGCCGGTCGTGCAGCATGAAGCCCTCGGCCATGACCTGGATGATGTCGCCGGCCTTGGTCTCGGGGACCGGGGCCTCGAACATCGCCTCGTGGTGGTTCGGGTCGAATTTCTCACCCAGAGTGGGCGAAATCACGCGGATGCCATGCTTTTCGAAGACATTGCGCAGCTCGCGCAGCGTCAGCTCGATTCCCTCGATGAGGGCGGCATTGGCCTCGCGCTGCTCCTCGCCGATGGATTCGACCGCCCGCTTGAGGTTGTCGTAGACCGGCAGCATGTCGCGGCTGAGCTTGGAGCCGCCGTAATTCTCGGCCTCGCGGCGGTCGCGGTCGGACCGCTTGCGCGCGTTTTCGGCCTCGGCCAGCGCGCGGACGAACCGGTCCTTGTACTCGTCCCGCTCGGTCCTGAGCGCCTCGAGCTCGGCGGCGATGCCGTCGTCCTGCTCGACCACCGGGGGCTCTTCCGGGCCGGAGGGGCCGTCGCCGGGATTGTCGAGATCGACCGTCGCCTCGGCATTGGCAGGGCGCGGTTTGCGTCGGACCTTGTCGGCCTCGGAGGTCTCGCCCTTCAGCATGTCTTCGATCGCGGCTTCGATGTCGCTTTCGTTCTCTTTCGCCATGTATTCACCTGGAGCTAGCGTTGGCCCGACAGCAATCTGCCGATCATTTGTGCCGTGTAATCCACGATCGGCACGATCCGTCCGTAATTCAGCCGCGTGGGGCCGATCACACCGACCGCGCCGATGATCTTTCGGTCAGCGTTCATATAAGGAGAGACCACCAAAGAGGAACCCGAAAGTGAAAAAAGCTTGTTCTCGGAGCCGATGAAGATGCGCACGCCCGCGCCCTCGTCCGTCAGTTCCAGGAATTCGGCGATGTCACGCTTGCGTTCGAGATCCTCGAAGAGCGTTCGGATCCGCTCGAGATCCTCTCCGGACCCCTCGAGCAGGTTGGCGCGGCCCCGCACGATCAGCCGTTCGTTGGGTTCGCCCTCCTGCGCCCAGACGGCGATGCCCGATTCGACAAGGGCGCTCGCCAGCACGTCGAGGTCGCGGCGGTGTTTCACGATCTCCTCGGCCATGCCGCGGCGGAGTTCGGACATGGTCCGGCCCTGCGCGATGGCGTTGAGGAAATTCGCCGCCTCGCGCATCGAGGACGGCGTCTGACCGGGCGGCGGCGCGAAGACGCGGTTCTCGACATGGCCGTCCTCGAAGACCAGCACGACGAGCGCGCGGTCGTCGCCGAGCGAGACGAACTCGATATGCTTGATCGGCGCCTCGTGCTTGGGCGCGAGCACGAGGCTCGCCCCGCGGGTGGCGCCCGACAGCGCCGATCCGACCCGGTCGAGAAGCGTGCCCATGTCGCGTTCGTTGCTGCCGAGCGTCTTGTCGATCGCCGCGCGGTCGTCGTCGGTCAGCTCGCCCATCTCGAGCAGGCCGTCCACGAAGAGCCTGAGACCCAGATGCGTGGGCATGCGGCCCGCCGAGGTATGCGGCGCGTTCAGAAGGCCCATCAGCTCGAGATCCTGCATGACGTTGCGGATCGTCGCGGCACTGACCTTCTCGCTCATCTCGCGGCTGAGCGTGCGGGAGCCCACGGGATCGCCCGAGGCGAGATAACCCTCCACCACCCGGCGGAAGACCTCGCGCGTGCGATCGTTCATTTCCTCGATCATGCTTCGGCCGTCTGCGTGTTCGTCACTCATCATCGAACGTGGTATCAGCCTTGCACCGGAATTGCACCGGTGCGACATCGTCGCCCGGACGAACACAAAGGAACATCCATGCGACCTTCTGGCAGAGACCTAGACACGATGCGACCGGTTTCCATCGAAACCGACGTGACCCGCCATGCAGAGGGGTCCTGCCTCATCCGCTGCGGCGACACGCATGTGCTCTGCACCGCGTCGCTGGAGGAGCGCGTCCCACCGTTCCTGCGCAACAGCGGCCAGGGCTGGGTCACCGCCGAATACGGTATGCTGCCGCGCGCGACGCATAGCCGCATGAACCGCGAGGCCAAGCGCGGCCAGTCCGGCCGCACGCAGGAGATCCAGCGCCTGATCGGCCGCAGCCTGCGCGCCTGCGTCGATCGCAACGCGATGGGCGAGCGGCAATTCACCGTCGATTGCGACGTGATCCAGGCCGATGGCGGCACGCGCTGCGCCTCGATCACCGGCGGATGGGTCGCGCTGCGCCTGGCCGTCAACAAGCTGATGAAGGCCGGCGACATCGTGACCGACCCGCTGACCGACCACGTGGCCGCCGTCAGCTGCGGGATCTATGCCGGGCAGATGGTGCTCGACCTCGATTATCCCGAGGACAGCGAGGCGGGCGTGGACGGCAATTTCGTCCTGACCGGTGCCGGACGCCTGATCGAGCTGCAGATGAGCGCGGAGGGATCGACATTCTCGCGCGATCAGATGAACGGGCTGCTCGACTTGGCCGAAAAGGGTGTCGGCACGCTGGTCGAGGCGCAGAAGAAAGCAGTGGGCTGATGCGCCGCTTCACGGGCGACAAGCTGGTCGTCGCGACCCATAATCACGGCAAGCTCGAGGAGTTTCGCGACCTCCTCGGGCCTTACGGCGTGACGCTGAGCTCGGCCGCCGATCACGGCCTGCCCGAGCCGGTCGAGGACGGAACCACCTTCGTCGAGAATGCCCGGATCAAGGCCCATGCGGCGGCGCGCGCCACCGGTCTGCCCGCATTGTCGGACGATTCGGGGCTCGAGATCGACGCGCTCGGCGGGGCACCGGGGGTCTATACGGCAGACTGGGCCGAAACGCCCGCGGGCCGCGATTTCGTCCTTGCCATGGGGCGGGCCCATGACGAGCTTCTGGCACGCGGCGCGGCCCAGCCATGGGTCGCGCGGTTCTGCTGCACGCTGGTCCTGGCTTGGCCCGACGGCCATGACGAGGTCTTTCCCGGCACGATGTCGGGACGCATCGTCTGGCCCGGCCGCGGGGATGGCGGACACGGCTACGACCCCGTCTTCCAGCCCGACGGGTACGACATCACGTTCGGCGAGATGGAGCGTTCGGAGAAGAACCGCATTTCCCACCGCGCCGATGCCTTCGCCAAGCTCGTCGCCGGCTGCTTTGACTGAGCCGGGCTTCGGCATCTACGTCCATTGGCCGTTCTGTCAGGCCAAATGCCCCTATTGCGACTTCAATTCGCATGTCGTGGCGCAGATCGACCACGACGCCTGGAGGCGCGCCTACACCTCCGAGATCGCCCGCATCCGTGCCATGACGGGCGAACGGCGGGTGGGCTCGATCTATTTCGGCGGCGGCACGCCCAGCCTGATGGAGCCCGCGACGGTCGAGACCGTCCTGTCGGAGATCCAGCGGCACTGGCATATCTCGAACGATTGCGAGATCACGCTGGAGGCCAACCCCACCTCGGTCGAGGCCGGTCGGTTCCGTGACTACCGCCTTGCCGGTGTCGGGCGCGTCTCGATGGGAATTCAGGCGCTGAACGATCCCGATCTGAAACGGCTGGGCCGGTTGCATTCGGTGGCCGAGGCGGAAACGGCGTTCGAGATCGCGCGAGAGACCTTCGACCGGGTGAGTTTCGACCTCATATACGCGCGGCAGGACCAGACGCTGGACGACTGGGCCACCGAGCTCGACCGGGCGCTCGCGATGGCGGCCGATCACCTCTCGCTCTACCAGCTCACCATCGAGCCGGAAACGGCGTTTGGCGAGCGGTATGCGCGCGGCGGCCTGCGCGGCCTGCCCTCTGAGGATCTGTCGGCAGACATGTACGAGCTGACGCAGGAGCGGTGCGAGGCCGCCGGGATGCCGGCCTACGAGGTGTCGAACCATGCGCGGCCGGGGTCGGAATCGCGGCACAACATGATCTACTGGACCGGCGGCGATTATGCCGGTATCGGCCCCGGTGCACATGGGCGCCTGACACTCGACGGTCGGCGTCATGCGACCGAGACGGCGACCGCCCCGCTTGTCTGGTTGAAAGGCGCACTTACCGGAAAAACGCCGGAGGAGATCGTCACACTCGACGATGCGACCGTGATCGAAGAACGGCTGCTGATGGGTCTCAGGATCGCCGAGGGTGTGCCGCTGGAACTGGCGCAGCAAGTTCCTGATTTCGAACGAAAAGTATTGGACCTGGAAGGCTATGGGCTTGTCGAACGGACATCGGATCGGTTCAGGGTGACCGAGACCGGGCGGCCGGTCCTGAACGGAATCCTGCGCGCCCTCTTCGCCTAGTCGCGACGCTCCGACAGGAGTTGGCAGAGATTATCCAGATCTTCCAATGACTTGTAAGAGATCGTCACCTGCCCCGCACCGCTTTCGGTGTTGTGGTCGACGGAAACCTTCATACCAAGATTTGCCGCGAGGTCGGACTCCAGTGCAAGCGTATCGGCATCCTTTTCCGACTTGCCGGAACTGCGCCGCGACCGGGTCGGCTTCGGGCCCTTGGCCAGGTTTTCGGCTTCCCGCACCGAGAGATTCCTGGAGATGATCTGACGGGCCAGGGCCTCGGGATCCTCGGCAGTGATCAGCGCCCGGGCATGCCCCGCAGTCAGCTTGCCTTCCGCCAGATAGCCCTGCACGCCGGGCGGCAAGGACAGCAAACGCAGCGTATTCGCGATATGCGAGCGGCTTTTGCCGAGGGCGACGGCCATCTGTTCCTGCGTATGACCGAACCGGTCCATCAGCTGGCGATAGCCCGACGCCTCATCCACGGCATTCAGGTCGCTGCGCTGAATGTTCTCGATGATCGCGACTTCGAGCACCTCGGTATCGTCGAGTGACCGGACGATCGCCGGTACCTCGTGCACCTGTGCCATCTGGGCGGCCCGCCAGCGCCGTTCGCCCGCGACGATCTCGTATTCACCCTCTTTCGTCGGGTGATTGCGCAGGATCAGCGGCTGGATGATGCCCTTCGTCGCGATGGAGGCCGACAATTCCTCTAGACTTTCGCTGACGAAAGTCTGGCGCGGCTGATTGGGATTGGGATGGATCCGCTCGATCGGAATGGTCGCTTCGGCGCGCCGTTCGGTCTGCGTCGTCTGGTCGACCTCGACATCCGCCATCAGGGCGGACAGCCCCCGACCAAGGCCCCGGCGTTCCTGTCGTCTCTCGCTCATGCCGTCTCTCCCTGTACCACGCCGCGCGCCGCCAATTCCTGCGCAAGATCGCGATATGCCACGCTTCCCTTCGATCCCGGATCGTAGTCGAGCACCGACTGGGCGTAAGACGGTGCTTCGCTTACCCGCACGTTGCGCGGGATGATCGTCCCGAAGACGAGGTCGCCCAACGTGTCCTTGGCATCCGCAAGCACCTGTTGCGCAAGGCGATTCCGTCCGTCGAACATCGTCAGAACCACACCTTCGATTCGGAGGCCAGGATTGGCGCTCTGCCGGACCTCCCGCATCGTCAACATGAGCTGGGACAGTCCCTCCAGCGCAAAGAATTCGCTCTGGAGCGGAACAAGAACGGAATGCGCCGCAACCATTGCATTGATCGTCAGGAGGCTGAGCGACGGCGGACAATCGATGAGAATGTAATCGAGTCCAAGCTTTTCGACGTCGGGCGCAGTCAGCGCGTCCTTCAACAGGAACGACCGCTTGCTGTTCGAATACATCTCGATATCGGCGGAACTCAGATCCGAAGTGGCCGAAACAATGCGAAGATTGTCGTATTCAGTCGAAACCAGCACATCCGACAGCGATTTACCGTCGAGGAGCAGATCGTAAGTCGTCAAGTCCCGGTCTTCGGCCTCGATCCCGAGCCCGGTAGAGGCGTTTCCCTGCGGATCGAGATCGATTATCGCGACCCCGTGCCCCTTCTCGGCCAAGGCCGCGCCAAGGTTGATCGCCGTGGTGGTCTTTCCCACCCCGCCCTTCTGGTTGACGATCGCGATGATTTTCGGGCTGCTACGTTCGTTCGACACGCGCGATATCCGTGATTTTGAGAATGGCGGAGCGTGAGGATGTTCTACTTGGAATCGCTTCCAAAGAGAACTGCCATTCCTCCGATGCGCGGTGAATTTCCGATTGCAACGTCTCGCCCTTGGGAAAAAGGCAGACGCCATGCGGCTTGGCGTGCCTCTCCGCGAAGGTGAGAAGCTTTTCCAGCGGTGCCAGCGCGCGCGCGGAGATTATATCGGCCTTGATCGGGTCTACGGCCTCGATCCGCCCGATTATCACTCTGACATTTAGATCGAGAAGTCGGGCCATATGGGAGAGGAAAGCCGATTTCCTCGTGTCGGATTCGACGCAAACGACCTCTAGGGCGGTCTCGCGCGCACAGATCGCGACAACGATAGCTGGGAGCCCTCCCCCACTGCCGAGATCGCACCAGATACCGGTCGGGTTTTCAACCGCGTCGTAAACCTGGAGAGAATCGTCGATATGTCGACTCATCACATCGTCGGTCGTTGCCCGCCCAACGAGATTGATCCGCTTGTTCCATTTGAGAAGTTCGCGTGCATAGGCTGCAAGATACTCCAATGTTTCATGTGAAACATTGGTATCCCCAAAGTCAGGCATTCGTGCCGGTCCTCGATCCAACCCGAAGGCGCAGTAGGATGGCGTTCAGCCCAGCCGGTGTCATGCCTTCTACCTTGGCTGCCTGTGCCAATGTCTTGGGACGGTGCTGCCGCAGCTTTTGTTTCAGCTCGTGCGACAGGCCTTGAACCGACATAAGGTCAAGTTCCGGCGGTATGGGGGTTCCTTCCTCCTTCCGCAGACGTTCCGCGTCTCGGGTCTGCCGATCAAGGTAATGCGTGTAGACCGCTTCGCGCTCCAACTGCGTCAGAATCTCCGTTGGCAATCCTGTCAGATCCGGCATGAGCGGGGTGAGCTGGTCAATCGTGACCCCCGCGATCGCGAGAAGATCGGCACCGCTGCGCTTTGCCCCATCTGCAGAGAGCGGGACCCCTGCCTCAATTGCGTCCTTTTGCGACAATTGAGATTCAGATAGAACCTTCCGCCCGGCTTCCAACTGGTCAAGCTTGGTCCTAAAGGTCTGCTTTCGTCTTTCATCGATCAAGTCACGCTCAATGGCGACTGGCGTCAGACGCTGATCGGCGTTATCGGCCCGCAGCTGGAGACGGAATTCCGCCCGTGAGGTGAACATCCTGTAGGGCTCGGACACCCCGCGGGACACAAGATCATCGACCATTACGCCGATATAAGCTTCTGTTCGAGAGAAGATGAACGGGTCCGTCCCGATTGCGGAGTAGACGGCATTTAACCCCGCCAAAAGCCCCTGCGCGGCGGCTTCCTCGTATCCCGTCGTCCCATTGATCTGGCCTGCAAGCCAAAGCCCAGGCAGACTTTCGAGCTGTAACGACCGATCGAGCGCCCTTGGATCGACGTAATCGTATTCGATTGCGTAGCCTGGCTGGACAAT
Source organism: Palleronia sp. LCG004 (assembly GCF_032931615.1). NCBI lineage: Bacteria > Pseudomonadati > Pseudomonadota > Alphaproteobacteria > Rhodobacterales > Roseobacteraceae > Palleronia > Palleronia sp. LCG004. The sequence continues at coordinate 2,662,552 of NZ_CP136759.1, read as the reverse complement.
CCTGGCATCCTCCAATCCCACGATCGACCGAACGTAGGCGACCTGAACGTCCTCCGGCAGCGATGTACTGATGCCATTGGGGTAAACGAGGTCCGTCTGCAAACCTTCCGGCTCGAGGAAAATCTGGTGCGAGTCCTTGTCGGCGAAGCGGCCGATCTTGTCCTCGATCGAGGGGCAGTAGCGCGGTCCGACCCCGCTGATATTGCCGCTATACATCGCGGAGCGACCGAGATTTTCCCGGACGATATCATGGGTTTTCGGGTTCGTATGCGTGATTGCGCAAGAGATCTGTTTGGCCGAAGGTTTGGACGAGAGAAAGGACAGCATGACGGGATCGACGTCGCCGGGTTGCTGCTCCAGCCGGTCCCAATCGATCGTGCGCCCGTCGAGGCGCGGTGGCGTCCCGGTCTTCAGGCGCCCCATAGGGAGGTTCAGCTTGTACAGTCGCTCGGCCAATGGAATGGAGGGGGATTCGCCCATTCTGCCACCGGCAATCTGACGCTCTCCAATATGAATAACGCCGTTCAGGAACGTTCCTGTTGTGAGGATCGCAGCGTCGCAATGCAGATGTCCTTGGCTGGCTAAAGTGACGCCTGATATCCGTCCGCCCTCTGTAACGAAATCGACGACCTGATCTTCGATCACCGTTAAGCCAGGTTGGGCCGAAACGGCGTCCTGAACCGCCTTGCGGTAAAGCTCCCGGTCCATCTGGGCCCGGGGACCTTGAACCGCGGGGCCTTTGCGACGATTGAGCAAGCGGTACTGAATTCCGCCTTTGTCGGCAGCTTCGCCCATGATGCCGCCCATCGCGTCGACTTCGCGAACGAGATGCCCCTTGCCGAGGCCGCCGATGGCAGGATTGCAGGACATGACGCCGATCGCATCTGCCTTCAGGGTTACGAGGAACACATCCCCCCCTGCCCGGGCTGCTGCGGATGCCGCTTCGACGCCGGCATGGCCACCGCCGACAACGACGATTTTCGGCTTTCGATGTTTCACGTGAAACATGTCATTTCCCTATGCAGAAGCGCGAAAAGATATCGCCCAAGAGATCTTCTATGTCGACCCGGCCGATCAGCGTTTCAAGCGCAGCAGTCGCGTCATTGATGGCAAAGGCTATCACTTCGTCATCCGTCTTCATATCGATGAGACGTTCCGCCTGGCGCAAGCTGTCGAGCGCGCGGCGGATCGCCTCGGCATGGCGCTGACGGATCGACAATGAGGGCGTCGCACTCCGCAGCCTTAGCGTATCCGAGATTTCCGTAATCAAGGCGTCGATCCCCTGCCCCGTAATACCGGATATATCCCCGGCGCCGAGATCGGCCTTTCCGAGTTTGACGATGTCGCCATCCTGCGGCTGGATCGGGAGCTTACCGTCATTGTCGAGAATGAGCACCCTGAGATCGGCCTCCATAGCTCGACGACGCGCAAGACCTATCCCCGCCGCTTCGAGGGGATCGGATGTTTCCCTTAATCCTGCGGTATCGAGGAATGTCACTGGAATGCCTGCGAGGTCCACGCGCAGTTCGATGACATCGCGGGTCGTACCGGCAATTTCCGACGTCAGGGCGACCTGTCGTTGTGCGATCGCGTTGAGAAGCGTGGATTTTCCGGCATTCGGTGCCCCGAGGATTGCCACCTCGAACCCGTCGCGGATCCGCTCGGAGGCACCGAAACCATCGAGTTCCCGTTTCAATGCGGCGGCGACGGTGGCGATATGGGTGCGAACGTCCGGCATCACGTCGACCGGGACTTCCTCGTCGGCAAAATCCAGCGTCGCCTCGATCAGTGCCGCAGCTTCGATCAGATGACGGCGCCATTCCTGCACCTTGAGGGACAATTCCCCGGACAGGACCCGCTGAGCCTGCTGGCGTTGGAGCTCGGTCTCGGCCTCGATCAGATCGGCGAGACCTTCGACCTGAGTCAGATCCATCCGCTCGTTGTCGAGTGCGCGGCGCGTGAACTCGCCTGGACCTGCGGGCCGGAATTCTGGGATACCTTCGAGAGCATTCAACACGGCGCGGACGATGGCGCGGCTGCCGTGCAGTTGAAGCTCCACGCTGTCTTCGCCCGTAAAGCTGCCCCCGGCGGGAAAGGTCAGGACCAGTCCGCTGTCGAGGATATTGCCGTCGAGATCGTGAATGTTACGCAGTGCCGCCCGCCGGTGCGGGGGGCGGTTTTGAACTATTTTACCAAATAAATCAAAGGCTTGCGGACCGGATACCCGTATGACAGCGACACCGGCTTTCCCGGGCGCGGTGGCCTCGGCAAAGATGGTGTCCATGTCGCGGCCTCACGAATTCATCGAGTCGAAGAATTCCGAATTGGTCTTGGTCTGCTTCAGCTTCGACAGCAGGAACTCGATCGCATCGGTGGTGCCCATCGGGTTGAGGATCCGGCGCAGGACGTAAGTCTTCTGCAGATCGACCTTGTCGACCAGGAGTTCTTCCTTGCGGGTGCCGGATTTGAGGATGTCCATCGCCGGGTAGACGCGCTTGTCGGCGACCTTGCGGTCGAGCACGATCTCGGAGTTGCCGGTCCCCTTGAATTCCTCGAAGATGACCTCGTCCATGCGGCTGCCGGTATCGATCAGCGCCGTGGCGATGATGGTGAGCGACCCACCCTCTTCGATGTTCCGCGCGGCGCCGAAGAAGCGCTTGGGACGCTGCAGCGCGTTGGCGTCGACACCGCCCGTCAACACCTTGCCCGATGACGGAACGGTCGTGTTGTAGGCACGGCCGAGGCGGGTGATCGAGTCGAGCAGGATCACGACGTCCCGCTTGTGTTCGACCAGGCGTTTGGCCTTTTCGATGACCATTTCGGACACGGCGACGTGGCGCGTGGCGGGTTCGTCGAACGTGGAGCTGACCACCTCGCCCTTCACGTTGCGCTGCATGTCGGTCACCTCTTCGGGGCGCTCGTCGATGAGCAGCACGATGAGGTAGCATTCGGGGTGATTGGCCTCGATCGAATGGGCGATGTTCTGAAGAAGCACCGTCTTGCCGGTCCGCGGCGGTGCCACGATCAGCGAGCGCTGCCCCTTGCCCACCGGGGAGACGAGGTCGATGATCCGGGCGGACTTGTCCTTGACCGTCGGATCCTCGATTTCCATGTTCAGCCGCTCGTCGGGATAGAGCGGGGTGAGGTTGTCGAAGGCGACCTTGTGACGGGCCTTGGACGGTTCCTCGAAATTGATGCTCTCGACATCGACGAGCGCGAAGTAACGCTCCGTCTCGTCGGGGCCGCGGATGACGCCCGAAACCGTGTCACCGGTCCTCAGTGCGTAGCGGCGGATCATTTCGGGGCTGACATAGATGTCGTCGGGACCGGGCAGATAGTTTGCCTCGGGGCTTCTGAGGAAGCCGAAGCCGTCCTGCAGCACCTCGAGAACGCCATCGCCGCCGATCACCCATTCCTCATCCGCGCGTTCCTTGAGGATCGAGAACATCATCTCGCCCTTGCGCATGGTCGAGGCGTTCTCGATCTCGAGCTCCTCGGCGAGCGACAGCAGATCCTTGGGGCTCTGCGCCTTGAGATCGGCGAGGTTCAGGCGGTCCTGGGTCATGTCGGTGTCCTCGTGACCGCACGGGCGACCGTACGGGCAATCATGTATCGTCATCGGGAAGGAACGCGATCGGACGATCGGTCGGGGCGCAGATAGCCGCCCTGCCCCGTCTTGTCAACGAATGCGTCTAGAACGGCCGTGCGATGACCGAGACCACGATGAGGATCAACAGAAGCGTCGGAACCTCGTTCATGATCCGGTAGCGCCTGCCGCTGGTCGAGAAGTCGCCCGCGGCGAGCGCCTTTCTCTGCCCCGCACACCACATGTGGAACCATGTGAGCGTCAGAACACCCGCAGCCTTGGTCCAGGGCCACACGGAGCCCCAATCGACCACACCGGGCGTCATGACGAGCGTGAGCCCCGCGAGCCAGGTGACGATCATGGCGGGGTTCATGATGGCCCTGAGAAGCCTGCGCTCCATCGTCTCGAGCATCTGCGCCTTGTCGGTGCCGATCCGCGCCTGTTCCGCGTGATAGACGAACAATCTCGGCAGATAGAAGAGCCCTGCCATCCACGCGACGAAGGCGATCACATGGAGGGATTTTATCCATGGATAGAGGCTGGAGAGCGTCTCGGTCATGCCGCCTTCTCTTAAATAAAAAGATTAGAAAGAAAAGATGATGAAGTTTGTAGGGCGGTGGATAATGTGGATAGGACTCTTGTTCCACAAGATCCCGGGACACCTTTGCAACCTGTGGATAAGTCTGTGCGTGAACTTGGGCAGTTCCGAAAAAAATATTTTTTCCCAGAATGTTGCGGATTTCCCGGGCTGGGGGTTTGTTTGTGATGTTCGTTCGGGATGGCGGTGGACGGAACAAGTCCGGCGCCCGTTTGTCCGCACCGCAATCCACGGGGGTGAAGGATGACTCCTTTGCGGAGGAATCGGGGATTGTCCGAACCCGTATTTCCAGCCACAGATGCAGCCACAGCTCGTCCGCCCATCTATCCCAGGAGTTATCCATGGATCTTGTCCTCGCCTCGGGCTCCCGGACGCGGGCCGATCTCCTGCGCAGCGCCGGCCTGACCTTCGAGACGGAGATCGCGCGGATCGACGAGGAGGCCGTGAAGGCGTCGATGCGCGCGGAGGGGGCCCCGCCGCGCGACGTGGCCGACGCGCTGGCCGAGGCGAAGGCGCGCAAGGTGTCCACCCGCAGGCCCGGTGCGATCGTCCTCGGTTGCGACCAAGTCCTGTCGCATCGCGGAGAGATCCTGTCGAAGCCCGAAAGCCCCGATGCCGCGCGCGACGGTCTGAAGCGGCTGAGGGACGATCGGCACACGCTTCTGTCGGCGATCGTGGCCTACGAGGATGGCGAGCCGATCTGGCGCCATATCGGTATGGTCAAGCTCGCCATGCGGAACCTGAGCGACGACTATATCGACGATTACGTGGCGCGGAACTGGGAGAGCATCCGGGAGTCGGTCGGCGGCTACAAGCTGGAGGAAGAGGGTATGCGCCTCTTCCGGTCGGTCGAGGGCGACTATTTTACCACGCTCGGCCTGCCGATGATCCCGCTCTTGTCGTGGCTGATCGACCGGGGCAATCTTCGCGCATGAGTGATACGAAGATACCGCTGGCCGGGGTGATCGGCGCCCCGATCGCCCATTCCAGATCGCCGATCCTGCATAACCACTGGTTGAAGCGGCACGGATTGCGTGGCGCCTATATCCCCTTGCACGTGGAGCAGAGCGATCTTGCCGAGGTGCTGGCGGCGCTTCCGAAGATGGGTTTCGTTGGATGCAACGTCACCCTGCCCCACAAGGTGTCGGTGCTGAACCTCGCGACGAGCGTGTCGGACCGTGCCGCGCTGATCGGGGCGGCCAACACGCTGACCTTCCGCGAGGGCGGCGTGATCCATGCCGACAATACCGACGGCTATGGCTTCCTGATGAATCTGCGCCAGAACGCGCCCGACTGGTCGCCGAAGGATGGCCCGGCCGCGCTGTTCGGTGCGGGCGGCGCCGCGCGGGCGGTCATCACCGCCCTGATCGAGGCGGGCGTGCCCGAGATACGGCTGACGAACCGCACACGCGCCCGGTCGGAGGCGCTGCGCAAGGAATTCGGCGCCAAGATCGTCGTCTACGACTGGGTTCAGGCGGGCAACACGCTCGACGATGCGGCGACGGTGATCAACACGACCACCCTCGGGATGGAGGGAAAGGCCGAGTTCCGCGTGCCGCTCGACGGTCTGTCGCCCGGCGCGCTGGTCACCGATGCGATCTATACGCCGCTCGAGACGACGCTTCTGAGACGTGCGCGCGAGATGGGCTGCACCACCGTCGACGGGCTCGGGATGCTGCTGCACCAGGGCGTTCCGGGCTTCGAGCGCTGGTTCGGGGAGCGGCCCGAGGTCGACGACGACACTCGCGCCGCCGTCCTGAGGGGATGAGGCCCTTCCTCGTCGGGCTGACCGGCTCCATCGGGATGGGCAAGTCGACCGCGGCCGGGCTGTTTCGCGCGCGGAATATCCCCGTCTGGGATGCGGATGCGGCGGTCCACGCGCTCTATGCGCCGGGCGGTGCGGGTGTGGAGGCCATCCGCGCGATGCGCCCCGATGCGATCGCGGGTGGCGCGGTCGATCGCAAGAAGCTCTCGGACTGGATCGCGGGCGATCCCGGTGCCCTGCCCCGGATCGAACGTGCGATCCACCCGCTCGTGGCCGAGGATCGCGCGCGTTTCGTCGAAAGCTGCGAGGCCGATATCGCGGTGCTCGACATTCCGCTCCTTTTCGAGACGGGCGCCGAGGGCGGGTTCGACCTCGTGGCCGTCGTCTCGGCACCCGCCGAGGTGCAGCGCGACCGCGTTCTGTCACGCCCCGGAATGACGGAAGAAAGGCTCGACGCGGTGCTCGCCCGGCAAGTGCCGGATGCCGAGAAGCGCGCGCGCGGGGACGTCGTGATCCCGAGCTTGAACCTCGAGGAGACGCGCGCGACAATCGACGCCCTCATCCACGACATCCGCGGGGGCAGACATGCGCGAAATCGTCCTTGATACCGAGACCACGGGATTCGAGCCGGAACAGGGCGACCGTATCGTCGAGATCGGCGCCGTCGAGCTGATGGGCCACGTGCCCACGGGCCGGACCTATCACCAGTACATCAACCCGCAAAGGTCGATGCCCGACGGCGCGTTCCAGGTCCACGGGCTCGGCGACGAGTTCCTGAGCGACAAGCCCCTCTTCGCCGAGGTCGGACAGGCCTTTCTGGATTTCGTGGGCGATGCGAAGCTCGTCATCCACAACGCCGCCTTCGACATGAAATTCCTCAATGCCGAGCTGGGCTGGATGAAGGCGCGGCTGTTGCCGATGGATCAGGCGATCGACACGCTCGCCATCGCGCGCAGGCGGTTTCCTGGCGCGCCCGCATCGCTCGACGCGCTCTGCCGGCGGTTCGGGATCGACAATTCGAACCGCACGCTGCACGGCGCGCTGCTCGATTCCGAGATCCTGGCGGAAGTGTATCTGGAGCTTATCGGCGGGCGCCAGCCGGATTTCGGGCTGGGCCAGTCGTCGGGGACGGGTGGCGAGGCCTCGGCGGAGCGTGACTGGCGCCCCGGTCCGCGAGCGACGCCCCTGCCCGCACGGATCACAGACGAGGAACGCGCCGCCCATGCGGCCATGGTGGCGGCGATGGGCGACGCGGCGCTCTGGTCGAAGGCCTAGGAGGCGGGCGTCTGCTGCGCCTGCTGCGCGGCCTGACGCTGGGCGATGCCCTGACGGTAGAGCGCGACGAAGTCGATCGGCTCGAGGTTGAGGGCGGGGAAGCCGCCGTCGCGCGTCACGTCCGAGACGATCCGGCGGATATAGGGGAACATCAGGCGCGGCCCCTCGATGAGCAGGAAGGGATGAAGCTGCTCTTCCTTGACGTTCTCGACCTTGAAGATCCCGCCGTATTCCAGCTCCATCACGAACAGGATGTCCTCGGAGCCCTTGTTCTTCGAGGTGATCTTGAACTTGCCGATGACCTCGTACTGCGTGCCGTCCTCGCCGCGCTTCTTGGCGTCGAGCCCGACCTGCACCGAGATGTCGGGCTGGACCTGACCCTCGACCGGCTTCGAGGCGAGGATGTTCTCGAACGAAAGATCGCGGACGAATTGTCCGATCGGGCGCAGTTGCGGGGTCGCGGGCGCGGCGCCGTTGGCGCCGGAATTCGCGTCTTGGGTCGGTGTGTCGTTCTCGGCCATCGTTCTCTCCGGATGAAATGTCTTCGCCTAGCTAGCAGATGGCCCGGATCGTCTCAATGGCGGGTCCAGCCCGAGCGCGGGCGGTCGGGATCGGGCTCCTTGATCTCGACTTCGGTATAGTCGCCGTCGATCACGTCTCCGCGTGCCGGACCGCGCGGACCGCGGGGGCCCTGCGCCCGCGGATCGGGCCGCGACGGGCCGCCATGGGGCCCGGCGCCCATATGCCGCACCTCGATCCGGTCGCGGATCTGGCGGAAGACCCACGAGCGTATTCCGGGCACCAGAAGCGCGAAGCCGCAAGCATCCGTGAAGAAGCCGGGCGTCAGCAGAAGCGCGCCCGAAAACAGGATCATCGCGCCATGGGCCAGCGGTTCGGTCGGATCGTTGAGGCTGTTGAACGACTTTCGCAGCTCGGCCATGGCGAGCCTGCCCTGCGAGCGCACGAGTGCCGTGCCGATCATGGCCGTCAGCAGCACGACGATCAGCGTCCATCCAAGGCCGATCGCACCGCCGACCTGGATGAAGAGCGCGATCTCGATCATCGGCACCGCCACGAACAGCGCGAACAACCACATGGGAACCTCCGTTGCCTGGGCCGGGCCGGTGGACTCGACCCGTGTCGGACCCTACATAGAGATGAACCATGGGTTATGCCATCGCCCGCCCCATCCTTCGAGGTTTCGATGAGTTCTGCCGTCATACAGCTTCTTGTTCTCGCAGGGATCGCTCTGTTTCTTATCCTGCGCCTCAAGAACGTGCTGGGAACGCGCGACGGGTTCGAGAAACCCCCCGTGTCCGGCGACGACCGCGCAGGTGCCCGACAGGTGCGCCAGAGGCCCGAATTCGAGGTCATCGAGGGCGGTCCCGATCACGATATCGTTGATCACGTCGCCGATGGCTCGGACGATGCCAAGGCGCTGGCCGGGATGAAGATGGCCGAGCCGGGCTTCGGCGTGGGCGATTTCCTGGGCGGCGCACGCGGTGCCTACGAGATGATCCTCGGTGCATTCGAGAAGGGTGACATCTCGGAGGTGCGGGATTTCCTCGACCCCGACGTGGCCGAAGCCTTCGAGGGCGTGATCGAGCAGCGCCGCGAACAGGGCCTGACCGTCGAGAGCGAGATCCTCGGCGTGCGCGATGTCGAGCTCTACAAGGCGACCTTCGACCGCGAGACGCGCCATGCGGAACTGACGGTGCGATTCCTGGCCGAGCTGACCGTCGTCGTCCGCGACGCCGAGGGCAAGATCGTCGAGGGCGACCCGAACGAGATCAAGCGCCAGCGCGACACCTGGACCTTTGCCCGGACGATGGGGGCGGACGATCCGAACTGGGTGCTGGTCGCTACGGGCGACTGATGCGGGCGGTCGCGGCGGCCCTGGCATCCGCGATGATCCTCGCGGGGGCGGCGGCATCTTCGGAACCCAGATCCACGATCCTCGACTGGGGGGATCTCGACGGGTGGTCGGCGGACGATCACCGTGCGGCGCTCGACGTCTTCCTCGGAACCTGCGGCGACATGCGCGATCCCGACTGGATCGCGTTGTGTCGTGCGGGGGCGGTGCAGGAGGACGCCCGGGCGTTCTTCGAACTCTTTTTCCGGCCCGTCCTGATCGAGGACGGGGCGTCGATGGTCTTTACCGGCTATTTCGAGCCCGAACTGCGCGGATCGCGGTATCGCGGTGGGCAGTACCAGTATCCGCTCTATAGGCTTCCCGAGGAGGCGGAAGATGGATCCTGGATCTCGCGCGCCGAGATCGAGCAGGGGGCCGCGCTGGACGGCCGGGGCCTCGAGATCGCGTGGATCAACGATCCGGTGGACGTCTTCTTTCTCCAGATCCAGGGATCGGGCCGCATCAGGCTCGATGACGGGACGATCCTGCGCGTGGGGTATGGCGGCAAGAACGGGCACGATTACCGGTCGGTCGGTCTGGAGCTGGTCCGGAGGGGCGAATACGAGCCGCACCAGGTCTCGGCCGACGTGATCCGGTCATGGGTCCGGCGGAACGGCGAAGACGGGCTGGAGCTGCTCCGGCACAATCCATCCTACGTGTTCTTCCGCGAGGTGGGTGAGGTGCCGCTCGATCGGGGTCCGCTCGGGGCGATGAACCGGTCGATCACGCCGATGCGCAGCCTTGCCGTCGATCCGTCGATCACGCCCCTCGGTGCCCCGGTCTGGATCGAGACGGGCGCCGCGGAGCCGCTGAAGCGCCTTATGGTGGCGCAGGATACCGGATCGGCGATCAAGGGCGCGCAGCGTGCCGACATCTTCGTCGGGACGGGCAGGGAGGCCGGACGCCGCGCGGGCCGGATCCGGGATGGCGGCCGGATGGTCGTGCTCATGCCGATCCAGCGGGCCTATGCGATGGCGGCGCCGCTCTGATGTCGCGGAGGAAGGGTCCGAGGGGGCTTCGTCCCGACGAGCGTGAGCTCTGGTCGCGGATCGCGCGGCAGACGGTCCCGTTGCACCCCGAACGGCGCGCCGCGCGACCTGCCGAGGCGCGGATGGAGACACCCGCGCGCGCCCCGGCGGCACCCGGACACGACCTGAAGAATTTCGCCATCGGGCAGAACGCGCCCGCGCGGGCACCGGGGCATGATCTGATCGCGCCGCTGTCGGACCGGTTGTCGGGGCAGCCCGTGGCGATGGATGCCAAGGCCTACGGACGGATGAAGCGCGGCAAGCTGGGGATCGAGGGGCGGATCGATCTGCACGGCCTGACGCTGAGCGAGGCGCATCCGAGGCTCGTGAGGTTCATCCTCGACGCGCACGGTGCGGGCAAGCGGCTGGTCCTCGTCATCACCGGCAAGGGGCGGGAGCGCGATATCGACGCGCCGATGCCCGTCAGGCGCGGTGCCTTGCGCCACCAGGTGCCGCAATGGCTGAATTCGGGACCGCTCAGATCCGCCGTGCTGCAGATCGCCGAGGCGCATCGCAGCCATGGCGGGTCGGGCGCCTTCTATGTCTATCTACGCCGCGCGGGGAAGTGATCCGCGCGATCGCGCGATGCCCGCGAAGACCAGCGCGGCGGCCGCGAGGAAATAGACCGCGATGCCGAAGAGCTGATCCTCGAAATCGATCCCCAGGTCGATGAGGGCACCGGTCAGCGCGGGCCCGATCGCGGTGCCGAAGACCATGGCCGCGGTGGCGAGCGCCTTGATCCCGCCCAGATGGCGCGTGCCGTAGAATTCGGCCCAGAAGGCCGCCGGAACCGTCGCGACCAGCCCTTGCGTGATCCCCATGAGCCCGAGCGCGATCCCGCCGAGCGCGAGGTTCGGGGCAGCCGCGAAGACAGCGAACCCCGCGGCCATCGGCAGGATCACCACGGGCATCAGCCGTGCCGTGCCGATCCGGTCGACCACGTCGCCCGACGCGAACATCGCGACGATCGACGTGACGGTGAAGACCGGGAAGAGCGCGACGAGGCCCATATGGCTCCAGCCCTTGATCCCGGCGATATGCACCTGATGGAAGAAGAAGGCGGTGGAGAAGGCCGCGGGGGCCAGCAGCGCGGGGATCAGCATCCAGTAGAGCGGATGGCGCAGCATCCGGCCCCGCGTCCAGTGCGCGTTCCCCATCCCGAGGCTCTGCGTGTCCGAGGCGATGCTCTGCGGCGTGCGCTCCAGCCTGAGGAGCGGCCAGAGCAGCGGGACGAGGATCAGCACGCAGCCGCCCGCAAACAGCCAGAGCGCGCGCCACGGGATCTCGGCCATGAGGGAGACGAAGACCAGCGGCAGGAACGCCTCGCCGAGGGCGACGCCCACGCGCGACACCGACAGCGCGCGGCCGCGCGTGGCCACGAACCAGCGCGCCATCGCCACCATCGCGACGAGTGTGCACATCCCCTGTCCGAAGAGCCTGAGCGCGAAGATCGCCGCGACGAGGCCCCACCACGTCCCGACGAGCGCCATCGCCGCGCAGGCCGCCGCCAGCAGGACGAGGACGATGGGACCGAGGACCCGCACCCGGAACGTGTCGGTCAGAACCCCGGTCCAGACCATGACGATGGCCGATGCGGTCGTGCTGACGGAATAGAGGAACCCCCATTCGCCGTTTGTCAGGTCGAACTCGGTCCGGATCTGTCCGGCGAAGACGGAAATGAAGAAGGTCTGCCCGAAGGAGGAGCAGAGGGTCAGGAGGATGCCCACGATCAGGAAGGGGGCATTCCGGCGCAGGAAGGTTGGGAATGACATGCGCCTTCTATCGCGCCGCGCGGCCGGAATGGAAAGGCCGCGCGGCGCGTCGGGACGCGTCGTCAGAGCACGTAGCGGCTCATGTCGGTGGAGCGGCTGAGCTCGCCCAGATGCTGCTCCACGAAGGCCTCGTCGACGGTGATCGTCGTGCCGGCCTTGTCGGGCGCCTCGAAGGACAGTTCCTCGAAGACGCGCTCCATCACGGTGTAGAGCCGCCGGGCGCCGATGTTCTCAACCGACTGGTTCACCTGCGCTGCGATGCGGGCAAGCGCCGCGATGCCGCCTTCGGTGAAATCGACCGTCACCTGCTCGGTCCCGAGAAGCGCGGTGTACTGACGTGTCAGCGCGTTGTCGGTCTCGGTCAGGATGCGGACGAAATCCTCCTCGGTCAGGGCGCGCAGCTCGACCCGGATGGGCAGGCGGCCCTGAAGTTCGGGCAGAAGGTCCGAGGGTTTCGCGACGTGGAAGGCGCCGCTCGCGATGAAGAGGATATGATCGGTGCGGATCTGGCCGTGCTTGGTCGAGACGACCGTGCCCTCGATCAGTGGCAGCAGGTCGCGCTGCACGCCCTCGCGGCTGACCTCGCCGCCGCGCGCATCCTGCCGCGCGCAGACCTTGTCGATCTCGTCGAGGAAGACGATGCCGTTCTGCTCCACCGCCTCGATCGCGGCCTTGTTGACGCTCTCGTCGTCGAGCAGCTTGTCGGCCTCGTCGCCGATGAGGATCTCGTAGCTTTCGGCGACCGTCATCTTCTTGCGGACGGTGCGCCCCTGGAACGCCTTGCCGAAGATGTCGCCGATATTCATCATGCCGCCCTGGGGCATGCCCGGGATCTCCATGTTGCCCATCGGGTTCGACGTGTCGGCGACCTCAAGCTCGATCTCGGTAGCGTCGAGCTCACCGGCATGGAGCTTCTTGCGGAACATCTCGCGCGTGCCTTCGCGGGCATTCTCGCCGGCGACGGCGTCGATCACGCGTTCCTCGGCGCGTTCCTCGGCGCGGGTCTTCACGTCCTCGCGCATGTAGTCGCGGGTCATGGTGATCGACTGCTCGACCAGGTCGCGGATGATCTGTTCCACGTCGCGGCCGACATAGCCGACCTCGGTGAACTTCGTCGCCTCGACCTTGAGGAAGGGCGCGCGGGCGAGCTTGGCCAGGCGGCGCGAGATCTCGGTCTTGCCGACGCCGGTGGGCCCGATCATCAGGATGTTCTTCGGATAGACCTCTTCCTGCATCTCGGGGGGCAGCTGCTTGCGCCGCCAGCGATTGCGGAGGGCCACGGCCACGGCGCGCTTGGCGTCCTTCTGGCCGATGATGAAGCGGTCGAGTTCGGAGACGATCTCGCGCGGGGTCAGGTCGGTCATTGCGCTTCCTTTCGCGTCTCGAGCGTCTCGATCGTCAGGTTGCCGTTCGTGTAGACGCAGATATCCGAGGCGATCGCCATGGCGCGCCGGGCGATCGCCTCGGCATCGAGATCGCCTTCCATCAGGGCGCGGCCGGCGGCGAGCGCGTAGTTGCCGCCCGATCCGATGGCCGTGACGTCATGCTCGGGTTCGAGCACGTCGCCCGCGCCGGTGATGACGTAGAGTTCGGTGCCGTCCGAGACGATCAGCATCGCCTCGAGCTTTTGCAGGTACTTGTCGGTGCGCCAGTCCTTGGCGAGCTCGACTGCCGCGCGCTGGAGCTGTCCGGGCGTCGCTTCGAGCTTGGTCTCGAGCCGTTCGAGAAGCGCGAAGGCGTCGGCGGTCGATCCCGCAAAGCCCGCGATCACGTCGAAGCCGCCGGGCGAGATGCGCCGCACCTTGCGCGCGGTGCCCTTGATGACGGTCGGCCCGAGGCTGACCTGCCCATCGCCCGCGATCACGACGCGGCCGCCCTTGCGCACCGCGATGATCGTGGTGCCATGCCAGCCGGGGAAATCGCTCTCGGCCATTGTCGATGTTCCTTTCTGTCGTTCGTGCCCCGATATGGAGGCGCGGTCACGGCTTGCCAACCGCGAAGCGGCGATCCGCCGAGCCCATGCGAAAAGGACGCCCGCAGGGGGCGTCCTTCGATATCGGGTCTTCTGTCTCGGCGGGCCGCTCAGATCTGTTCGGTGATCCAGCTCTCGAGCGCGGCCTTCGGCGCGGCGCCGATCTTGTTCGACACGACCTCGCCGTTCTTGAAGAGGAAGAGCGCGGGGATGCCGCGGACGCCCATCTGAGCGGGCGATTGCGGGTTCTCGTCCACGTTGACCTTGACGATCTTCACGCGGCCTTCGTATTCGGTCGAAAGCTCTTCGAGCGCGGGGCCGATCTGCTTGCAGGGACCGCACCATTCGGCCCAGAAATCCACCACGACGGGAAGGTCGGCGGAACGGACTTCGGCGTCGAAGGTGTCGTCGGTCACGGGAACGGTCGCCATCTTGCATCTCCTGATTGGGGCAGAGGCGACACCTAGGCACGGGGCGTTTGGGCGTCAAGATCGTCCAGGGCGGCGAAGGCGCGGGCCGCCAGCGCCGTCTCGACCGGCATCAGCGTGGCCGTCGCGGTCCAGAGAAGCGCCAGTTCGACACGCTTGCCGGGGTAGATCCGGGCGAGGCCCGCGGCATAGGCGCCCATCTGCCGCAATAGGCCTTCGGGAATGGCGTCGGGTGTCTCGGGCACGATGCGGTTCGACTTGTAGTCGATGGCGAGGACGCGGTCATCGTCGACGATCAGGCGGTCGATCGCCCCCTCGATCCGGGCCCCCGAGGGATGCGGCACGCTCAACTCGACCTCGATGAAGGCGGGGCGGGCAAGCAGGTCGCGGAAGGCCGGCGCGCCGAGGACGCGTCCCACCTCGGAGAGACGCGCGGCGCGGGCCTCCTCGTCGAGAGCGGGCAGCACGCGGCGGGCGAGGTCGGGCCAGTCCTCGGGCCGGTCGGGGGGCAGGTGTTCGAGAAGCGCGTGAAGCTCGGTCCCCCTGAGAAGGGCGTCGTCGCCGTCCTGCGGCATCGTCTCGCCCGGCAGCGCCTTGGCGCCGCCGAGGCCGGATGGCCTGAGGATCGCGGGCTCCGCGGGCGGGGGGCCCGCATCGCGGGTCAGCCAGTCCGGCAGATCGACGGCAGGTTCGGGGGTGCGGACCTCGTTCCTCGCCACGAACTGGAGATCGTCCCATTCGTTGATCTGATAGCGGTGCCCGGGCCCCGCGGGGGTGTCGAGCCCGTCCGAGGGCAGGGCGGCGAGACCGGCCGCGAGCTGCCCGTACCACCGGCCGTCGCTCCTGCCGGGGTCGCCCGCGCCGCACAGGATCAGCCAGAACTGCGCCCGCGTCATCGCGACGTAGAGCAGTCGGTCGCGTTCGGCTGCCTGGGCCTGCGACAGCACGTCGTGCGCGGCCCTGAGAAGCGGCGGGCGCTGATCCTTCGGCTGCTTGAGGACCCGGCCGCCCGGCACGGGCCAGAGCGGGGCGTCGATGTTCGGCGGCTGGCCCATCGTCTCGGGCAGGATGACGATCGGCGCCTCGAGTCCCTTGGCCCCGTGCACCGACATGATGCGCAGGTTGCGTCCGGCACCTTCGGACTGGCGCTTGATCTGGATCTCGTCGCCGGTGAGCCAGTTGAGAAATCCCGTGAGGCTGGGGATGTCGGTCCGTTCGTAGTCGAGGGCCTGCGACAGCAGGGCGTCGATGGCCTCCTCGCATTCGCGCCCGAGCCGCCCGACGAGGCGCGCGCGGCCGCGATGGCGCGTCATCAGCCGCTCGATCAGGTCGTAGGGGCGCAGGTAATCGGCTTGTCCGCGCAGATCGTCGATGATCTCCAGCGTCGCGGGATGGTCGTCCCGGCGATGGCGCAGCGCCTGCCAGAGATGGCGTTCGGTGCGACCGGCGGCCAGCGTGTAGAGCTCCTGCTCGCTCCACCCGAAGAGGGGCGAGCGGAGGGCCGAGGCGAGCGAGAGGCTGTCCTCGGGCGTGGCGAGGAAGGACAGGAGCGCGGCGATGTCCTTGACGGCGAGCTCGCTCGTCAGTGTCAGGCGGTCGGCGCCCGCCACGGGAAGCCCCGCCTTCTTGCAGGCGCGGATCGTCGCCTGGAACAGCGCCCCGCGCGAGCGGAAGAGGATCAGCACGTCGCCCGCATGGACCACGCGCCGCTCGCCGTTCTCGTCGGGGATGGTCGCGCGCCCGATCATCGACGCGATCCCGTTCGCGATGTGATCGGCCAGCAGCGCGGTGGCGTCGCGCGGCGAGACGCGATCGACCGGGTCGTCGAAATCGGGCGCCTCCTCCTCCTCACCGGGTTCGACCAGCGGCCAGAGATCGACGCGGCCGGGCAGGGCGTCGCGGAAGGCCAGATGCGTCATGCCCTGATCGGCGAAGACCGCATCGACCGCCGACAGGATCGCGGGCGCGGACCGGAAGGAATGCAGCATGTCGAGGCGTTGCAGCCGGTCGGGGCCCAGCCGTTCGGCAAAGCTGTCGTGCATCCGGTCGAAGCCTTCGGGGTCGGCCCCCTGGAAGGAATAGATCGACTGCTTCTTGTCGCCCACGACGAAGAGGGTCCGCTCTCCGGCCTCCTGCGTGCCGTGGCCCGACGCCACCTCGCGTGCGAGCGCCTCGATCACCTGCCATTGCGCGGGCGAGGTGTCCTGCGCCTCGTCGACGAGGATGTGGTCGATCCCCCCGTCGAGCCGGTAGAGCACCCAGTCGGCCACCGCCTTCTCGGTCAGCAGGTCGCGCGCCTTGAAGATCAGATCGTCGAAATCGAGCCATCCCCGCGCGGCCTTGGCCGCCGCATAGAGCGGCAGATAGGCGGCGGCGAAGCCTTGCAGGACGAGGTTCCGCTCGAGCGTGACGAGGCCGAGACGCTCGTCGCGGGCCGCCTCGACACGTTCCATCAGCGCGTCGAGGGCCTCGGCATCCTCGGGATCCATCGCCGTCCGGGCGGCCTTGGTCGGGTATTTGCCGATCTTGGCCGCGAAAGGCTCCTTCGCGCCTTCGCCGGAAAGGAGCCTTCGTTCCAGCGTTTCGAGATTGTCGAGCGTGGGCGCGTCGCAGCGCGCGATGTCGGGGGCATGGGCCTGGTCGGTCTTGCCGCCATGTTCGGCCATCACGCGCGCCACGCGGGGCAGGAGGGTCGGCGCCTCGTCCGAGAAGACGTGAGCCAGCAGGCCCTCCATCGTCCGGTCGGCGGGCAGGTCGAGCAGGTCGCGCAACGCCGCCTCGTCCATCGGCGTGCGGAAGGCGTCGCGGGCGCCGACGAGGGCTGCGGTGAAGGGGCGCATCTCGGTCCCGCCGAGGATGCGGGCCATCCCGGTCACGATCTCGGGACGGGTCTCGGCCAGCGTCTCGAGGCAATCGTCGCGCAGAAGCTCGGCGTTGCGGTCGTCCATCTCGGTGAATTGCGGCGAGACGCCGGCCTCGACCGGGAAGCGGCGCAGCAGGATCGAGCAGAAGGAATGGATCGTCTGGATCCTGAGCCCGCCCGGCGTCTCGACGGCCTTTGCGAAGAGCCGCCGGGCCTCGGCGAGATCCACGTCGCGCGGCACGCCGAGGTCGCTCAGGTTCTCGCGCAGGGCGGCGTCGGGCACCATCGCCCAGGCACCCAGCCGCTTGAAAAGCCGGTTCTGCATCTCGCTCGCCGCGGCCTTGGTATAGGTGAGGCAGAGGATGTTCTGCGGCGCCACGCCGCCCAGCAGCAGCCGCGCCACGCGGTCGGTCAGCACGCGTGTCTTGCCCGAGCCGGCATTCGCGGCGAGCCAGGTGGAGCGATCGGGCGCCGCGGCCTCGATCTGTCTGAGCGTCGCCTCGTTCATCGCAGCACGACCTTTTCGGGGCGTTCGGATATGTCCCATTCACCGAACCGCGCGAGGTGGTCGTAGCCGTGCTCGTAGGCCATCTTTTCCATCGCGCGGCGCGAAGCGTATCCCTGGCCCTCGTCGCCATAGGCCGAGAGGAGCTTCGTCAGCATTGCGAGCGCTTCCTCGGGCGACAGCGGCACTTCGGCTGCGGGGTCACGCAGCGGGTGGCTGCGCCAGCGCGGGGTCGAGCCGAGTTCGACATGGCCGACCTGCGCGACGCGGGCGGCGGGCAACCCCTCGAATGTACCGGCTTCGGCCATCACCGCCTCGATCAGGAGCTGCGGATCGTATTGACGGATCTGCCGGGCCGTCGGGGCAGCGCCCGTCTTGTAGTCGAGCAGGACGAGGCCGCCATCGGTCGCGCGGTCGATCCGGTCGGCCTTGCCCACGATGGTGACTCCCGTGCCTGCCACTTCGAGCCGGGCGCGACGCTCCTGCGCCTCCGGCATGGCCGTTGCGCGATGCGCCGCGTCCTGGTCGAGGAACCAGGGCACGACCCGTTCGAGCCGGGCGAGCCAGGCGATGCGCGTGGCCCGCCAGGGCACGTCGCGGATCAGCTCCTCCTCGGCCAGGCGCATGAGGGCGTCGGCCGCGTTGGGCGCCGCGGGGTCTATGCCCTCTTCGACGTAGCGCTCGAACACGCTGTGGATCAGCGTGCCGCGCAGCGCCGCATCGGGGTCTTTCCTCAGCGAATCGAGCGGGGAGAGGTTGAGGATCCGCCGCGCGTAGATCGCATAGGGATCGCGGACGAGCCGCTGGATGTCGGTAACGCTGAGCTCGCGCGGGCGCATATGCACGGGCGGGCAGGGCGCGGGGCGCCGTTCGGGCGGCGAAGGCAGGATGCGCGCCTCGAGCGTCTCGGCATGGGTGAGCCAGACGCGGCCGCGCGCCCGCATCTCGTCGAGCGCGGTCCTGCCGCCCGTCGCCTCGAGCCCCGCCATCAGGTTGGTGAGCCTGTTGAGCCAGCGGGACATGACCGTCTCGGCCTCGGCATTGCGCGCCGCGCGGGTGATCAGGACCTCGGGGGCGCAGACGGCCTGCTGGAAATCGTGGGCCGACAGTCCGATGCGCCGTTCGGGCAGGAGGAGGCCCGCTTCGGCCCGCATCCGCCGGTTCAGCCAGGGATCGGCCTTCGGCGCCTCGGGCCAGACGCCTTCGTTGAGCCCGCCGAGGATCACCAGATCGGCGCCCTGCACCCGCGCCTCGAGCGTGCCCCAGATCATCACGCGGGGATCGGGTCGGATCGGGTCGCGGACATCGGTGTCGAGGATCGCGTCGAGCAGCGCACGGTAATCCGTCAGGGTGAAGGCGCCGGCCGCATCGGCCTGATCGCCGAGGCCCGACATGACCTCTGCCGCCTTTTCGCCCGCCCGTTCGAGCCAGAGCTCACCGCTGCCGCCCGCAGGGCCGCCGGCGAGCGCCTCGGTGAGGCTCAGATGCCGGGCGACAATGTCGGAAAGGGCACCGTCGCGGAGCAGGGCGGCGGCGAGGATCGTCGCCTCGATCCATGCGACCCATTCCTCGGCGCCCTCGATGCCGGAGCGGCTGGCCCAGCCGTGCAGATCTTCGGGCGTCGGGTGAGGCGGGCCGTCGCGGCGCAGCCAGAGCTCGAGTTCGTGCGTCAGGCGCAGATGCGGGCCCCGATCGGTTCCCGTATGGGTCAGCGGGTGCTTGAGGATCGTCAGCAGATCCTCGGGCGCGGAGGGGGTGCCCAGCCGCGCGGCCATGTGCCTGAGCAGCCGCCCCGGCACCGAAAGCGCGAGCGGTCGCCCGGCGCTGTCGTCGGGTTCGATCCCCCAGCGGTCGAGCGCGGCGGTCACCTGCCGCGTCAGCACCCGATCGGGAGAGATGAGCGCCGCGACCTTCCCCTCGTCGAGCGCGGCGCGCAGCCGGATCGCGATGGCGAGCGCCTCGATCCGCGGATCGGGCGCCTCGAGCAGCGAGACG
The DNA here is from genome assembly GCF_032931615.1 of Palleronia sp. LCG004. Lineage (NCBI taxonomy): Bacteria > Pseudomonadati > Pseudomonadota > Alphaproteobacteria > Rhodobacterales > Roseobacteraceae > Palleronia > Palleronia sp. LCG004. The sequence continues at coordinate 2,642,853 of NZ_CP136759.1, read as the reverse complement.
TTGGCCGCCGCCTCGACAAGGTCGCCCAGAGCGGGGCCGTCGCGCAGCCAGCCATCCGTGACCGGCGCTGGCCGCAGCGCCATCGAGACGAGCCTGCGCCGCTGCGGATCGGGATCGGCGTCGGTCCAGGGCCTGATGTCGCCCGGATGCAGGTCCAGATCGCGCGCGATCCGCACGAAGCGGTATTGCGGATGGTCCTCGGCCGAAAGGGCGTCGCCCATCGCGTCCCAGATTTCGCGCGGCATGTCCGGATCGACCCCCGGCAGGATCACGGCGCCCTGTGGCAGCTGCGCGACCGCCCGCATCAGAAGCGCGGTCGTTCCCCGCGACCCCGTGGAGCCCGCGACGATCACCGGATGGGCCGGCGGTGCGATCTGCCATTTCTCGATCAGCGCCTCGACGACGCGGCGCTGGCGTGCCTCGGGGTCGGGGGTCGTATCGGCAGCGAGGAACCCTTCGAGAAGGGACAGGAATCGCAACGCGCGCTGCCAGTGGCCGGATTGATCCGTCACGTCGAGCCCGGTGATGGCCCCGAGCGGGACGCCCTCGCCCTGCATCTCGTCGATGAGGGTGGCGAGGCTGTCGGCAAGGTCGAAGGCCGCGCTTTGCCCCGCGAGGTCGGGATCGGCACGGATGAGCGCGGCCGTGAGCTGCGTGAGCTCCAGCCTGCGGCCGAGCGGATCGGCGGGCGGGGGCAGGTCGGTCAGGAGGGGATCGGTGCCGAGCGCCGAGAGAAGGCGCACCCGCGGCAGGAGACGCGGCGGCCCCGCGCCGAAGATTGCCGAGAGCCTGCGCGCCGTGCGGCTCGTGTTGACGTAGAGCTCGACGCGGGCCCAGTCCTCGGGCGCGGCATCGCCCAGCCGCGCCTCGATCCCGCGGACGAGTTCGGCGGGGAAATCGGCGCCGGGCGGCAGCCCGAAGAGCCGCGGTGTCGGGTCCGCATCAAACATCGGCGAGCATCGCCTCGGCCAGTGCGATGCCGCCCGGATGGCCCACATCGGCCCAGTGGCCCTCGTGCACGATCCCGCGAAGCGTGCCGCGCGCGGCGAGGTCGGTCCAGATCCGCGACAGGGAGAAGACCCGGTCGCGCGCCGCGCCCAGCACATGCGGCTGGATGATCTGCGCGCCGGTGTAGATCATGTCCCCCCCGCGCGAGAGACGTCCGTCGGTAAGCGTGAAGTCGCCCGGTCCCTCGCGCCCATGCGCACGGTCCGGCGGCACGCAGAGCAGCAGCGCGTCCATGCCGTCCTCCCAGGCTTCCGCAAGCGTCGAAAGCGGGTTCGGCCCGGTCCAGAGGGCGTCGGTGTTGAGGGTGAGGACCGGTCCGTCGCCCAGAAGCGGCAAGGCATGGACGAGTCCGCCGCCGGTATCGAGGATCTCGGGTGCCTCGTGCGAGACGACGACCCCCTCGTCCGAGAGATGCGGCTCGATCATGTGGGGGAGGTAATGCGTGTTGGCGACGATGCGCGTCACCCCGGCCCCGCGCCCCAGCGCGATGGCATGGTCGATCAGCGGCCGTCCCGCGACGGGTATCATCGGCTTCGGACGATGGGCGGTCAGATGGCCCATCCGCGTGCCGAAGCCCGCCGCGAAGAGCATGAGGGGCAGGCCGCTCATGCCGCGTCGTCCCGTGCGGGCAGGAGGCGGTCGAGATGCGCGCGAAGCGTCGCGAGTTGCGGATGCGACATGTCGCGGTCGAGATCGCGGCGCACGCGGGGGACGAAGCGGAGATAGCCCGGCTTGCCCGCCTCGGTCGCGAGCCGTGCAAAGATGCCGAGGATCCTGAGGTGGCGTTGTACGGCCTGCACGGCATAGGCGATGCGGAACGGCCCTTCGGCGATACCGCGCGCATCGGCGAAACGGCGGATCATCGCTTCTTCGAGATCGCGGCCCACGTCGCGGCGCGCATCCTGCAGGAGCGAGGCGAGATCGTAGGCCGGATGCCCTGCGAGCGCGTCCTGGAAATCGAGGATGCCGATCCGCGAAAGCCCCTCCCGTTCCGGGCGCCAGACGAGGTTCTCGGCGTGGTAGTCGCGATGGATGAGGACGGCCGGCATGTCGTGCGTCTCAAGCAGCGCGCAGAGGATCTCCTCGACCGCGTCCCAGTCGGGGCGGTGTCCCTCGCCGCCGAAGGCGATGCGGGCGGGGGCGATCGCCGCGACCATCTCGGCGGGCCCGTAGGGGCGCACCCAGTCGGGGCAAGGCGCCTCCTGCATGCGGACGAGGGCATCCGTCGCGGCGGCGTAGATCGCGAACTCGTCACCCTGCTCCGCGACATGCGCCGCCATGCCTTCGCCCAGATCCTCGAGCAGGTAGAGCCCCGAACCCGGATCGGCGGCAAGGCAGTCGGGCGCCGCGAGGCCGATGCCGCGAAGATGCCGGGACATCCTGACGAAGGCGTCCTGAGACCCGCAGATGTCGGGCGGGGCATCCATCAGGATCGCCCGATCCGCGCCGCGCCGGAGCCTCTCGTAGCGACGCGACGAGGCATCGCCGGCGAGCGGGATCCGCGTGGCACCGCCCCATCCCGCATCCGAAAGGAATGCATCGGTCAGTTCCGCGCGATCAGACATCGGCGATGCCCTCGATCCGCACGTCCCAGCCATGGCCCTCGAACGTGGCGACACGTCCTTCGCCCGAAACGGAAAGTTCGATCCTGAGCGCGTCGGGCGGCACGCGCCGCCCCATGCGATCGGGCCATTCGACGAGGCAGAGCGCCGTCTCCATCGCGTCGGTCAGTCCGAGTTCATCGAGTTCGGCGGGGTCGGACAGGCGGTAGAGATCGGCATGCACGATCTCGATCGGACCTGCGCCATAGCTCTGGACCAGCGTATAGGTCGGTGACGGGACATCCTCGACGGGCGTGCCGTGCCGTTCCTGCAGAGACTGGATGATCTTCCGGGCCAGATGAGTCTTGCCGGCGCCGAGGTCGCCCGAAAGGCAGATGACGTCGCCCACATTCACGATCGCGGCCATCGCCCGCCCCAGTCGGGCGGTCGCATCGGCATCGGCAAGGGGAATTCGGCGGATGGGTGGCATGGCCGCACATTGCCGGTGCCACGCGGCGGTCGCAAGGCGGGAACCGACGCGAAAGTGCGGTTCGCCGGATGCGATCAGACGCTCTGCCGCTGCCTGTCGCCGGTTCCCGGCAACGGCAGGAGGCTGGATTTCCGGGCGTCGGCGAAACGGACCATGCGCATGCCGCCGGGCAGGACGTTCATGTGAAGCGTCATGGCCCGACCGTCCTTGAGCTGGATCCGGACGGAGGCGTCTTCCTCCGGATGTTCGTTGCCGAGAAATTCGCGCACCTCGCCCCAGGCACGACCGGAGACGCCCGCGGTGATCCATTGCCCGACCGCGTCGGCGGCGCTCGTCCCGTCGAGCGATCCGTGCGTGTCGTCGCCCCAGAGCCGGTCGTAGGCACCGTTGGCCATCGTCAGGTTGCCCAGCCGGTCGAAGACGCAGATCGCGTCCGGAAGCGTTTCGAGCACGGCGTGTCCCGTCTCGATCTGGGCGCGGAAGCGGCGGGTGAGGCTGATCTCGGCGCTGATATCCTCGATCAGCAGCGCGAAGGCGCCGTCGACCTGGGGCCGCCCGGTGACGCGGTAGGTGCGCCCGCCCGGGAGGTGCCACATCTCGGAATAGGTGCCGTCGACCGCGGCGCGTTCGAGATTGCTGACATGATCGCGCCAGGTCGCGTAGTCGCGGGGCTCGGGCATCATCTGCCTGGCGCGGAGCGCGTCGAGGAAACTTTCGAGCCGGGGCCGTCCCGCGAGGAGATCGGGTGGCAGGGCCGAGAGCTCGGTCAGCGCGGGATTGAACATCACGAGGTGCCGGTCGCGATCAAAGACGGCGATGCCCACGGTCAGATGCGCGAAGGTGCGCGAGAATGTCTGGGTGAAATCGGTGAGCGTCGCCTCGGCCCGGACGAGCTGATCGGCCGGCACGGCGGTGACGAACACGTCCTCGTCGATCGCCTCGATCCGGCAGTCGAACCAGCGCTTGCGGCCGTCCTTGCCCTCGATCGAGCCGCGAAGATACGAGTCGCGCGACTGGGCCACCTCGGGAAAGAGGAGCGGAGGCGGCCAGATGCCGATATCGGCCCCCTTCGCCTCGCGCGCGAGGTCGAGATAGGCGCGGTTCGCCCAGGACACGGCCCCGTTGCGCGATTGTCGCCATGCGGGAAAGGCCAGGCTGTCGCCGAGCGCGCGCAGGCTCTCGAGTTCGGCCTCGATATGGGCGTGGCTTCCGCGATCGAGGGTCACGACCTCCTTCTCGGAGGTCGCGATCTCGATCCGCGCGCGCGCGCCTTCCATCGACAGGTTCAGGGTCTGGGCGCAATCGCGCGAGGCAAGCGTCCGCATCCGCTGGCGCGGAAGGGTCAGGATCGCGTCGTCGAACCCGTCGAAGATTTCGCGCAGGTGCCGCGCGAGTTGCGCATAGGAAGAGGGCCCGGCATCGAGCATCGACAGGAAATCGCGTGCGGGAGGGCTCGCATCGACGATCCGGCCGCGATCGACCAGGAAGACGGTCGTCTCGGCCACGTCGTCGGACCAGAGCGCACGGCGGGCCATCAGGTTGCGGTATTGCCGGGAGAGGAACAGGGCCGCGAGAAGCGCCGCGCCGAGCGAAGCGGTGCCGAAGGTGATCGCCAGAGCCCACATGTTCCTCGTCGTACCGTCCGTCGCCAGAACTCCCCATTCCGACGAAGGCTGGATGAAATTGATTAATGATACATTAACCGCCTTTCGCGACCCGGTTCAGACGGACGTGGGGGCGTTCTCTCCCAGGGCGCGACGGTCTCCGCCGGGGCGTTCAAGCGTCATGCGCTCCCAGCTCAGCGTGACGAAGGCACCGCCGCGCCGCCCGGTCGAGCCCGGCGGCCCCATCCGTTCGTCGGCATTGGCGAAGGTGATCTCGGCCCCGGACCGTTCGAGCAGCGTCTTCGCGATGAAGAGCCCGAGCCCCATCCCCTCGTAGCCCTCGCGCTTGGCGCGTTCGGGCTTGCGGCGGGGCCGAGTGAACGGATCGCCGAGATAGGGCAGAAGATCGGGCGGATAGCCGGGGCCGTCATCGGCGATGCGCAGGTTGATGCGCGTGCCCGTCCATCTCGCGTCGATCCAGACGGTCGATGCGGCATAGTCGACGGCGTTCTGGACGAGGTTCCGGATGCCGTGGACGATTTCGGGGCGGCGCAGGATCACCGGTTCGGCGGCAGCCTCCCCTCCGGCGGCGGCCAGGTCGTAGAGCAGCGCGATTCCCCGGTCCCCGTGCGGTGCCGCCGCCTCCTCGAGCAGAGAGGAAAGCGGGGCCTGACGCATGTGCTGGTCCTGCTTTCCGGCCCGGCCCATCGAATGAAGGATGACGCGGCATCGCTCCGCCTGATCGCGGATGAGGCGGGCATCTTCCTGCAGCTCGCTTCCGGGGGGGGGCTTCCTCGATCATCTCGCCGCTCACCAGTGCGATGGTGGCAAGCGGGGTTCCGAGCTCGTGCGCGGCGGCCGCCACGACCCCGCCCAGATCGGTCAGCTTCTGCTCGCGGGCGAGGGCCATCTGCGTGGCCGAGAGCGCGTCGGCCATCGCCGTCATCTCGAGCGTGACGCGCCGCGCGTAGGAGGCCTGGAAGATCACGCCGGTCATGATCGCCGCCCAGAACCCCGCCCGGAAGATCGGGTCGATCTCGAGGATGTCGCCCGCCTTGTTCTGCAGCGGCATGTAGAAGAAGAGGTTCACCGTCGTGAGGAGGAGCGCCACGGTGCAGACGGCGACCATGGCGCGCAGCCTCAGCACCGCCGCCGAGATCGCCACCTGCGCGAGGATCAGCGAGGCGAACGGGTTGTTGAGCCCGCCCGTCAGCATCAGCAGCGTCGAGAGCTGCACCATGTCGAAGACGAGGACGCAGACGAGACCCCGTTCCGAGACGCGCTGGTTTTCGGGAAAGACCAGCGCGGCCGCGACGTTGGTGATGACTGCCGCGGATATCGCGAGCGCGATGAGCCCGTTATGCGAGACCAGATCGAGGAGGAATTCGGCGACGAGAACGGCGGTCACCTGCCCCGCGATGGCGATCCAGCGCAGCAGGATCAGCGTGCGCAGCCGCACCCAGTTCGACCGGCGCGGACCGGCGAAGATCGCGTCGGGCGATCCTGTCTGCGGGGAGGGGGCTGCATCGCTCATCGCCGCAGACGGTAGCGCGGCGAACCCGCGGGCGGCAATGGGCGGGGTCCGCGTTGACCGCCGGAGCCGTGGCGCTAACTTTTGGGCATGGATGACATTCGGATGGTGCAGTCGATGGACGACGCTGCGATCGAGATCGGCAAGGACAAGAGCCTGCTTCTCGTCGATGATGACGAGACCTTCGTGCGGCGTCTCGCCAGGGCGATGGAGAAGCGCGGCTTCGAGGTGCGGATCGCGGAAAGCGTCGCGGAAGGTGTCGGAATGGCCCGCTCGGCACCGCCGGCACATGCGGTCGTCGATCTGCGCCTGTCGGACGGCAACGGGCTCGACGTGGTCGAGGCGATCCGCGAGCGTCGGGAGGATGCGCGGATCGTCGTGCTGACCGGATACGGTGCCATCGCCACCGCGGTCGCCGCCGTGAAGATCGGAGCGACGGACTACCTCTCGAAGCCCGCGGATGCGCGACAGATCGTCGCCGCGCTGCTCTCGACGGGCGAGGATCTGCCCCCGCCGCCCGAGAATCCGATGTCCGCCGACCGCGTGCGTTGGGAGCACATCCAGCGGATCTACGAGCAATGCGACCGCAATGTCTCGGAGACGGCACGCAGGCTCAACATGCATCGCCGCACGCTTCAGCGTATTCTGGCCAAACGCTCGCCGCGCTGAGCCGGGACCGGTTCAGAACCGTCGCAGGAGCGCGGAGTGACGAGCGGTGAATTCGGCCCGGACCTCCACCGGCGGGCGCAGGACGATCGACAGGTCGCGGGTGAGCGCGGAATCGGGACGGCCGAAGAAGCGTGTCGCCTCGTCCTCGGTGAAGCCCGCGATCTCGACCGCTTCCAGCCAGGCGCTGATGCGATCGGCGGCCTTGATCTTGCGTTTCACGGCCTGCGGAAGCGTCGCGGGCAGGCCGAACCGGACATGGACGACCGCACCCAGCCGATCGTCGAGCGCCTTGTATTCAGGACCGACCGCCGCCTTCACCGGAGAGATCATGTCGCCGATGACGTATTCCGGCGCATCGTGGAGCAGCGCGGCAAGCTGCCAGCGCGGATCGGGGCGCGCGACCATGCGGGTGTAGATCGTCTCGACCAGCAGCGAATGCTCGGCCACCGAATAGGCGAAATCGCCCCGCGTCTGGCCGTTCCAGCGCGCCACGAAGGCCAAGCCATGCGCGATGTCGTCGATCTCGATATCCACGGGCGTCGGATCGAGGAGGTCGAGCCTGCGGCCCGAGAGCATCCGTTGCCAGGCGCGGGGCTGTGCCATCCTCGTCATCCGTGCCGTTGCGGGGTCAGGGGCCCCTTCTTCGCCATCGCGGGCGATGCGTCAAGCGGGCCGGATCCGTTGTGTGTCGGGCGGGCGAGTGGTATCGCCTAGCCGATTTCCAAGCATGGGGAGCGGCCGTCATGGCTCAGGATTACGTCGTCAAGGACATCGAGCTGGCGGAATACGGCCGCAAGGAACTCGATATCGCCGAGACCGAGATGCCGGGCCTCATGGCCCTGCGCGAGGAATACGGCCAGGAGAAACCCCTTGCGGGTGCGCGCATCGTCGGATCGCTTCACATGACGATCCAGACGGCCGTCCTGATCGAAACGCTCGTCGATCTGGGTGCCGACGTGCGCTGGGCCTCGTGCAACATCTTCTCGACGCAGGACCATGCCGCCGCCGCGATCGCCAAGGGCGGCACGCCCGTCTTCGCGGTCAAGGGGCAGTCGCTGGTCGAACACTGGGATTATCTCGACCGGTCGTTCCAGTTCGAGGACGGCCCGAACCTCATCCTCGACGATGGTGGCGACGCGACGCTTTATGTGCTGCTCGGTGCGCGCGTCGAGGCGGGCGAGACAGGCCTCATCGACGTTCCGACCTCGGAAGAGGAAGAGGCCGTCTTCGCACAGATCCGCAAGCGGATGGAGCAATCGCCCGGCTGGTTCACGAAGATGCGCGACCAGATCAAGGGCGTGAGCGAGGAGACGACGACCGGCGTGCATCGTCTCTACGATCTCAAGCGCAAGGGGCAGCTTCCCTTCCCGGCGATCAACGTGAACGATTCCGTCACCAAGTCGAAATTCGACAACAAGTACGGCTGCAAGGAAAGCCTCGTCGACGGTATCCGTCGCGCGACCGACACCATGATGGCCGGCAAGGTCGCGGTCGTGATGGGCTATGGCGACGTGGGCAAGGGATCGGCGGCGAGCCTGCGCGGTGCGGGCGCGCGCGTGAAGGTGACCGAGGTCGATCCGATCTGCGCGCTTCAGGCCGCGATGGACGGGTTCGAGGTGGTCCTGCTGGAGGATGTCGTCTCGAGCGCGGATATCTTCGTCACGACGACCGGCAACCGCGACGTCATCCGCATCGAGCACATGCGCGAGATGAAGGACATGGCGATCGTCGGGAATATCGGCCATTTCGACAACGAGATCCAGGTTGCGAACCTCAGGAACCACAAGTGGACCAACATCAAGGAGCAGGTGGACATGATCGAGATGCCGTCGGGGCATCGCATCATCCTGCTTTCCGAAGGGCGCCTTCTGAACCTCGGCAACGCGACGGGTCATCCGTCCTTCGTCATGTCGGCCTCGTTCACCAACCAGGTCCTCGCGCAGATCGAGTTATGGAAGAATGGCGAGCAATACGAGAACGACGTCTACATCCTGCCCAAGCATTTGGATGAAAAGGTCGCGCGGCTGCATCTGGGCCGGATCGGTGCGAAGCTGACCGAACTGAATGCCGAGCAGGCCGCCTATATCGGCGTCACGCCCGAGGGTCCGTTCAAGCCCGAGCATTACCGCTATTGAGGTGTCGGGGCCGCGCGATCGACGCGGCCCCCATGCCTTCATTCTCCGGGCGTCACGCCCGGCTTGGCCTTGTCGCTTCCGGTGTACTTCTTGATCTCGCCCGAACGGAGCCGCTTGACGTAACCGTCGAGCTCGCGCCGGACGATCGGCATCAGGATGTAGAGCGCGATGATGTTGACGATCGCCATCGAGAACAGCATCGCGTCGGAGAAATCGATCACTGGCTGCAGGCTCGCGGCGGAGCCGATGATGATGAAGAGGCAGAAGATCGTCTTGTAGGCAAGCTCCTGCACCTTACCCTCGCCGAAGAGATAGGTGACGGCCTTCATTCCGTAATAGCTCCATGACAGCATCGTCGAGAACGCGAACAGCACGACCGAGATCGCGAGGAGCGGCGGGAACCACGAGAAGGCCTCCGCATAGGCGGCCGAGGTCAGCTCGACTCCCTGCACGCCGCCTTCGGTCGCGATCCGTCCGGCTTCGGCGTTCCAGGCATAGAGCCCGGTTTCGGGGTCGAGCTGCAGCACGCCCGTGATGACGATGACGAGCGCGGTCATCGTGCAGATCACCACCGTGTCGATGAAGGGCTCGAGAAGGGCCACGTAGCCCTCGGTCACGGGTTCCTTCGTGCGGACGGCCGAATGCGCGATCGCGGCGGATCCGACGCCCGCCTCGTTCGAGAAGGCCGCGCGGCGGAAGCCCTGGATCAGCGCGCCCGTAAACCCGCCCGCAACGCCGAGGCCGGTAAACGCCCCTTCGAAGATCTGCCCGAAGGCCCAGAGGATCTCGTCGTAGTTCCTCAGCAGGATCACGAGCGAGACGAGCACGTAGAAGATCCCCATGAAGGGGACGACCTTTTCGGTCACGCGCGCGATGGACTTGAGCCCGCCGACGATCACCGCGAAGACGATGAGCGCGAGGACCACGCCCGTGATCCAGCCGGGATAGCCGCCGAGCACGCCCGAAAGCTGCGCATGAGCCTGGTTCGCCTGGAACATGTTGCCGGCACCGACCGCGGTCAGGATCGTGAAGACGCAGAAGACCATGGCGAAGGCCTTGCCGCCCGGAATCCCGCGTTCCTTGAACCCCTTGGTCATGTAGTACATCGGCCCGCCCGACACGGTGCCGTCGCCGTATTCGTTGCGGTATTTCACCCCGAGCGTGCATTCGGTGAACTTCGTGGCCATCCCGAAGAGGCCCGCGACCACCATCCAGAACGTGGCACCGGGGCCGCCGATCCCGACCGCGACCGCCACGCCAGCGATATTGCCGAGCCCCACCGTTCCCGACAGCGCCGTGGCGAGCGCCTGGAAATGGCTGACCTCGCCCGCGTCGTCGGGGTCGGAGTAATCGCCTTTCACCAGCCGGATCGAGTGCATGAAGCCCTTGAACTGGATGAAGCCGAAATAGAACGTGAAGATCACCGCCCCGACGACGAGCCAGAGCGCGATCCACGAGAAGTTGGTGCCCGGCAGGTCCGCGAAGATGATCGAGACGTACCAGCCGGTATAGTCGGCGAAGATCGTGTTGATCGTCTCGTCGAGGGAGGATTGCGCGACGGCGGGCCGGGCGAGAAGCGCGGCGGCAAGGCCGGTCGCGGCCAGTTGGGAAATGCGGTTCATGGACATTCCTTTCACGGCACGATGACGGTCGGGACGGTGGCGATCTGCGCCAGACCCAGCGGAACGGAGCCGAAGATCCGCGCGCCGAAATTGTGCGCGCCCGATCGTCCGACGAAGACGAGTTCGGCACCGCTATCGGTTACCGTCGCCGCGACGAGCGGCACGACCGAGCCGAACTTGACGGTGCCGATTGCCTCGACCCCCGCGGCGCGGGCCTTCTCGAGCGCAGGCTCCATCAACGCGTCGCTTGCACGGGCGAGCTCCTCGGAGCGTCTCACGTGCCGCTCCTCGACCTCTTCCTTGGTGAGGAAGCGGTAGGGCGACCATTCGAGGATATGGACGATGTTGAGCCGCGCGCCGGTCTGGGCGGCCTGGCTTATGGCATAGTCGAGCACCCTGGTGCCGTCCGCGTCGCCCTCGTAGGCGACGACGTAAGTCTTTCGGGTCATGAAGCTGCCTCCGTGGCTGGCGTGATCGGAATCCGTTTCTCCCATGTGGATCGTTCCGGACTCAGGTTTGCAGAAAATTGTCGGAAAGCGAGAAAACATCGCATTCGCCGCGGAATTGTGCGTTTGGTGCCGGGATCCGTGGCGAAAACAGCGCGTGTGCCCGGACCCGTCGCATCCTGTGGACGTTCGGACCCCATACGAACGAAAGAGGAGAGCGCCGAATGGGACGGCAGGAAGAACTCATCGAGACATACGCGGCCGATCTGCGCGACAGGTGCGGGATGGAGCCCGACTTGGATCTGCTCGCCAAGGTCACCGCCGGGTGCGGCCCGTCGATCTACGACGACGATGCGGCGGTCGTATCCTCTTCCGATACGGAGGAACTCAACCGCGTGCGCGAGAGCTTTCTCATGGGCAAGCTGGGCCTCGAGGACAGCGAGAGCCTGATGGGAGCGATCCAGGAGGCGATCCGGACCTACGGGCGCGAAAATCCCCGCAAGTACCGTGCCGTGATCTACTACATGCTTACCAAGCGGTTCGGCCGGGAAGAGGTCTATAACTGAGCCCGGTTTGGCCGATCCCGCGTATGGGCTAGATCCACCGGGGGTCAGGCGGGCGGGACATGATGGGACGAGTGAAGGAATGGTTGTTCGAAGGCGGTGATCCGATGCCCTGGCGCTCGGTCGCCGTGACGACGCTGGCCGTGGCGGCTCCGCCCGCGATCGGCGTCGCGATCTACGGCAGGATGGGGGCGATCGCCTTCATCGCGGCACTTCCCGCCCATCTGGCGGCCAAGGACGAAGGCGTCCTGCACGCGACGCTCGTCACGCTGATCCTGGGGCTCGCGGGTCTTCTCAGCCTCGGCGCGCCCGACATGGCGTTGATCGTGGCACCCGTTCTGGGGATCATGACAGGAATCTGCGGGCATCACGGCGTCGCACGGCCGGCATTGCGCGCTCTCATCACGTGGACGGTCTTCACCTCGCCGATCCTCCCGTCGGACGAGAAACCGCTGCTCTTCGCGATCTTCCTCCTCGCGATGGTATGGGCGCTCGCCGTCACCAAGATCTTCGGCGAGACCCGCACGACGGGCGAAGAAGACGGGGAAAGCGAAGAATACGCCCTCGTCTTCGGTACGATCCTGGCATTCGGCCTCGCCGCATCGGTCTATGTCGGCAACCGCTTCTTCGGCAATCACGGCTTCTGGTTTCCGCTGACATTCGTCGTGCTGTGCATTCCGCCGCACGGACGGCTCTTTTCGCGCACGATGAAGCGGACGCTCGGCACGATCCTCGGGACAGCTCTGGCGCTGGCCATCGCCTGGATCTCCGAGGCGGCCTGGCTCACGGCTGCGTTGGGCATATTGGCGCTTCCGCTGGCCTTCCGGACGCTGCCATGGAACTACACGTTCTTCACGGCGCTGCTGACGATCTCGGTGCTCGAGATCCTGGCGCTGGTCACCGACATGGACACGCTCGCCTTCGAGCGGCTGAACACGATGGCCGCGGCGGCGGCACTCACGCTTGCGCTGGGCCTGATCGGATGGACCGTGCTGCGCGTGCTGAAACCCGAGGCTCTGGACGCCCTTCAGGAGAAATGATCGCCACCGTCGAGCCCGCCGAGTTCGAGGATCGCGCGCCAGGCTTCGGCATCGACCGGTTGCACCGACAGGCGGGGTGCGCGGACGAGGGCCATTTCCGCGAGCCGCGCATCGGCCTTCACCTGATCGAGCGTGACGGGCCGGGGCAGGGACCTCACCGCGCGGACGCTCACGCAGTCCCACCTGTCGTCGTCGCCTGCGCTCGGGTCGGGATGCGCGGCCTGCGTCACCTCCACGATGCCGACGATCGCGCGTTCCTTCTGCGAATGGTAGAAGAAGCCCAGATCGCCCATCTCCATCTCGCGCATCATGTTGCGCGCCTGATAATTCCGCACGCCGGTCCATTCCTCGGCCCGATCGCCCTTCGCGACCTGATCGTCCCAGGACCAGTCCGACGGTTCGGATTTGAAAAGCCAGTATCTCATGCCTTCGCTCCCTTGCGTCCGCTGCCGAGCATCGGCGCGGCGTCCGGGTCGAGCGGCCAGCGCGGTCGAGCGGCGAGATCCATGCCGTCGCGATGGCCCATTCGGAACCGCTCGATCCCGGCCCAGGCGATCATCGCCGCATTGTCGGTGCAAAGCGAGAGCGGAGGGGCCACAAAGGGCAGACCGGCCGCTTTCGCGACGCCATCGAGGCCGGCGCGGATCGCGGTGTTGGCTGCGACACCGCCCGCCACGGCGAGCGTGGTCACGGGGCCGGCGAGGGCAATCGCGCGCCGGGCCTTCTCGGACAGGATCGCGGCCATTGCGGCCTGAAACGAAGCGCAGAGATCGGCACGCGCCTGGCGCGGCAGGGCACCGTCTTGGAGCGCGGCGTCGCGGGCGCGCAGCACGGCCGTCTTCAGCCCCGAGAAGGACATGTCGCACCCCTCCCGATCGAGAAGCGGCCGGGGAAGGGGGATGCAGGGCGCGCCGTCAAATGCGCATCGCTCGACGCTCGGCCCGCCCGGCTGGGGCAGGGACAATGCCTGCGCCACCTTGTCGAACGCCTCTCCGGGCGCGTCGTCGATCGTCCCGCCCAGCCGTGCGAAGCTGTCGGGCCCCTCGACACGCAGGAACTGGCAATGCCCGCCCGAGACGAGCAGCATGAGATAGGGAAAGCCCGGATCGTCGGTCAGCCGGGGCGTCAGGGCATGGCCCGCGAGGTGGTTCACCCCCAGAAGCGGCAAGCCCCGCGCCACGGCGAGCCCCTTTGCGAACATGACGCCCGCCATCACCCCGCCGATAAGACCCGGCCCGGACGTCACCGCGATCCCGTCGATCGCATCGAGGCCGAGACCCGCCTGCCGCAGGGCCTCCACCGTCACGATGTCGAGCTTTTCGACATGCGCCCGCGCGGCGATCTCGGGCACGACGCCCCCGTAATCGCGATGCAGCGCGGTCTGGCTCGCCACGACGTTCGACAGGATCAGGCCGCGTTCGCCCGGGGCGTGACGCAACACGGCCGCGCCGGTATCGTCGCAGCTGCTCTCGATCCCGAGAATGGTGAGCGTGCCGTCCATGCCGTCTTTCTGTTGCGAAGAGATGCCGTCGCGGCGTAGCACTCGCGGGCGGCACCGTCCACAATTCCGCCAGGGAGGCGATGGATCATCGCGCGTCACGCGCTCATCCTCACGCGACCGATCGATGCCGCGCGGCGTCTGGCGTTCGGCGCGCGGGCGCTGGGCATCGCGGGCCCCGTGATCTTCTCGCCGATCCTCAGGATCGTCGATGTGACGCCCCCCGACATTCCCGAAGGGACGCTCGTCCTGACATCCGAGCAGGGGGTGCGCCGTGCCGCCGCGCTCGGCCTTCGGGGGCGGCGCGTCTGGACGGTCGGGCCGCGCACCGCCCGCCTTGCGGATGCGGAAGGGTTCGTACGCGAAACATTCGTCCCCGGTACAGCCGATGCCCTTCTGGAGGCTATCGCCGCACAGGAAAGGGGTCCGGTCGTCCATCTTCACGGTCGCCACGTGACGCGTGATGTGGCCCGGGCCCTGCGGCAGCGCGGTCTGCAGGCGGAGAGCCGCGTAGTCTACGACCAGATCGCAAGGTCCTTGAGCCTGGCCGCCCGCAGCCGCATCGCCGACGGTCATGCTCTCCTGCCGCTCTTTTCGCCGAGATCGGCGCGACTGGTGGCGCACGATCTTGTGGCACCGCCGCCCGCATCGACGGCCGTCGTCGCGATGAGCGAGGCCGTGGCCGAGGCTTGGCCTTTCGGCGGAACGGTCCATATTGCGCCCCGACCCGATGCGGAGGCGATGCTGCAGGTCCTCGCGGCACTTGTTGCGGTGGAGACGGAACGCTAGGCTTCGTGAATGATTGAATGATCAGGGCGATGGCCCGCATGCGGGCGCAAGGAAGGTGGGGCAGACGTGGCGAAGAACCGGAAATCCGACACGACCAACGGGGCCAAGGCGGACGAACCCACCGCTGCGAAGACCGACGAGACGGCAAACGTGCCCGAAAGCTCGACGACGGGTGACACCACGCGTGAGCCCGTAGCGACCGCCGAAACTCCGTCCGAGGACTCCGAGGCGCATGAGAGTTCCGCGACTGCCGAGGCACCGTCCGAGAATGGCGACGGGCGGGAAGGCACCGCAGGCGGCAGGCGTGGGCACGACCGGGCGACGACCGACCAGACCGCATCGACCGACCCCGCCACCAGTGCCGCACCCATCGTGCAGCCCGATTCCGGTTCCGCCACGCAGGCGGGCGCTGCCAGCTCCAGAGGGCCATCCGTTGCGATGCTCCTCCTCGGAGGCTTTTTGGCGGCCGCGATCGGCTATCTTGCAGCCTATTACGGTGAGTTCGGCCTTTTCGGGGCCAATCCGTCCGAGGACGAGGAGGCGATGGCGCAGATCGTCGCCTCGCACGAATCCCGGATCGACCAGATCGAGACCGCGCTCGGGGCACCCGACGAATCGAACGCACGGCTCGACGCGTCGGATGCGGGCCTGGCGGAGTTGCGCGAGAACCTTGGCTCGCTGGTCGGAAACCTCGATTCCCTCGACGAGCGGATCGGCGGCGTCGAGGCGGGCCTTGCCGGAAACGCCTCGACCTTCGATCCCGAACAACTCGGCCAACTTGGTCAGACGACCGACGATCTGCGAAACCAGCTCGACGAGCTGTCGCAACGGATCTCGGCGATAGAGAGCGGGTCGCAGGATCAGGTCGCATCGCTCGAACAGCGCGTCGACGAGTTGAGCCAGCAGGTCGACGGTGCCGCGAATGCCGCGCAGGAAGAGGCGCGCCGCATCGCGTCGCAGGCCGCGCTGAGCGAGATCCGCGCGGCGATCGATGCCGGAAGCCCCTATCAGGATGCGGTCGGTGCCTACCGGGAAGCGAGCGATGCGGATCTGCCGAACGCGATCACCGCGCCGGCCCCCGACGGGGTCGTGACGCTTGCCGAGCTTCAGGATCGGTTCGATCCGGCCGCGCGCGAGGCGCTCGACGCGTCGCTGCGCGCGACTGTGGGCGATGGCCCGATCGACCGGTTCGGGGCGTTTCTCAGGGCGCAGACCGGTGCGAGATCGCTGGACGAGCGGGAGGGTGCCGGCCCGGACGCGGTCCTGTCGCGCGCGCAGGCGCGTGTCGGCGAGGGCGATCTCGAAGCGGCGCTTTCCGAATTGCAGGATCTACCGCAGGAGGGTCGCGACGCGATGTCCGACTGGATCGACAGCGCACGTGCAAGGCTCGACGCCGAACAGGCCGCAGCCGACCTGCCCACTTCCCAGAACAGCAATTAAGGACGGTCTGACATGCTCTGGTCCCTCATCAAGGTCGTCCTCTTCTTCTGCGTGATCGCGTTCCTCGCCTGGGGTGCGGGACAGCTGATGAGCGCCGATGGCGCGCTACGCGTATCCTTCGCCAATACCGAGTTCACTCTCGGGCCGCTTCAGACGGTCATCGCCGCGATTTTGCTGATCCTCGTGGTCTGGATCGTGATCAAGCTGCTGGGTCTGCTCGTTGCCGTCCTGCGGTTTCTCAACGGTGACGAAACGGCGGTCAGCCGGCATTTCTCGCGCAGCCGGGAACGCAAGGGCCTCAATGCACTCAGCGACGCGATGCTCGCGCTTGCCTCGGGCGAGGGGAAGGAGGCGCGGTCCAAGGCCGAGAGGGCCGAGAAATACCTTAACCGTCCCGATCTCACCCGGCTTCTCGTGGCGCAGGGAGCCGAGATGACCGGCGACCGCAGCACCGCCGAAGGCGTCTACAAGGAACTTCTGACAGACGATCGGACCCGGTTCGTCGGGGTTCGCGGGCTGATGAAACAGCGGCTCGAGGATGGCGATACCGACACCGCGATGGCGCTGGCCGAGAAAGCATTCGCCCTCAAGCCGAAGCATGTCGAGACGCAGGATACGCTTCTGCGTCTCCAGGCGGGCAAGCACGACTGGACGGGCGCACGCCGGACACTGGGCGCGAAGCTCAAGCACGGCAGCATGCCGCGCGACGTCCACAAGCGCCGCGATGCGGTTCTCGCGCTCAGCGAGGCGCGTGATCTGCTGGCGGCAGATTCCGACATTAAGGCGCGCGAGAACGCGATCGAGGCGAACCGCCTGTCGCCGGACCTGATCCCGGCCGCGGTGCTGGCCTCGCGCGAATACATCCGCAACAACCAGACCCGTTACGCAACGCGTGTGATCAAGAAGGCCTGGGAGGCGCAGCCGCATCCCGACCTCGCCGCCGCCTTTGCCGAGATCGCGCCGGACGAGACGCCCGAGCAGCGCGTGCGCCGGTTCCACACGCTCACCCGGCTCAAGCCCGATCATCCCGAGACGCGGATGCTGCTGGCCGAACTGCACATCGCGAACGAGGACTTTCCCGCCGCACGTCGCGCCCTCGGCGATCTTGCGACGGCGCATCCGACGGCACGGTCGGTGACGATCATGGCCGCGATCGAGCGCGGTGAGGGGGCCGACGATGCGGTCGTCCGCGGTTGGCTCGCCCGGGCTGTGTCGGTGCCGCGCGGTCCGCAATGGGTCTGCGACAACTGCCACAGCGTCCATTCCGGTTGGGAGCCGATCTGCGGCAACTGCGGGGCCTTCGACACGCTGAGCTGGCGCGAGCCGCGCGAGGGAATGGTGGCGATGCCGGTCCAGGCCGAGATGCTGCCGCTCATCGTCGGGCGGGAGGAAGGCCATGCCGAGGTCGCTATGCCCGAGAAAGAGCAGACTGCCCTGTCCTCCGATGTGCCCCCCGCGCCTGGACATCCCGATCCCGCGCCAAGCGTCGCGACCGCGGACGTGTCAGAGGGCGATGCGGAGAAGACGAGCGGCGAGCCCGTGCCGCCGGTATCGGAGGACCGTACGCCCACCGCGACGAGCGTTCCCGAAGCCGAGGTGATCGTTCCGCAGGAGCAGCGCGACGAGGAAAACGCCAAGCGCAACTAAAAGCCTCTTTCACCGGCGCGTCTTCCTTGGTAAGAGGCGCGTCGATGATGCCGATGTAGCTCAGATGGTAGAGCAACGCATTCGTAATGCGTGGGTCGGGGGTTCGAGTCCCTTCATCGGCACCATTTTCCCCTGACGATAACGCGCCCATCGGGTCGGACCGCTTCGGGATGGCGGTGCCTCATCCGTAATGTCCGCCGATCTTAAAATGCCTATGGTGCGGCGCGCGCCGGGATCCTCCCAGCGCGGCACGGGCGGTCTGATGCGATCCGCCGATCTTTCCTGTGACTATCCGAGCAGCGACTTCGCCAGCATCATGTGCACGCCCTTGCAGCCGTTGACGGCCTGCGTGATCCGAAGATCGCCCGCCAGACTCAGGAGCGTGAAGGCGTCGGCCCAGTCGAGGCCCGCACGATCCCGGACGAGGTGGATCATCGCACGCGTCGCGTCCTCGGCGCAGGTATCCAGATCCGGACCGAGCCCGATCGTGATCCAGTGTGTCGGTGTTTCGGCCAGTGGCGCGGTTCCCGTCATGTCGGGTCGTGCGGTCAGCCGGAACGTGCCACGCAGCGCGGTCTCGATCGCCGTCACGCAGACCTCGCCGTCACCCTGGGCACCGTGGCCGTCACCCACCGAGAAGAGCGCGCCTTCGGCCCAGACCGGCAGGTAGAGCGTAGTGCCCGCGACGAGTTCCTTGAGGTCCAGATTGCCGCCATGCTTGCGCGGCTCGATCGACGAGATGAGACCCCATTCGCGCGGCGGGGCCACACCCATCACCCCGAAGAAGGGGTTCAGCGGCAGATCGAGCCCCCATGGCAGGCGTCCGGTCATCGCCTCGCGATCGAGCGGAATGTTCAGCATCCGGCGTTCCGGCACGTCCTGCGGCAGGATGCCGGCCAGCGGCCGCATCGCGTTGTAGCCCCAATCCGTCCTGAGCGAGACGTCCTCGATGTCGATCTGGAGCATCGTGCCGGGCCGCGCGCCCTCGACGGCGACCGGCCCGGTCAGAATGTGGCCCAGGACGGGGCGTTCGGAGCGCGCGTGGATGTCCAGAAGCTCGGGCGGCACGTCGAAGCCCGGCCCCGGCAGCGCCTCCGGCCCGCCGGAAACGGTGTCGATGGTCACGCTCTCGCCGCTGCGGATCGTGGCGACGGGCGCGCGTGCAGCGTCGAAGAAGCCCCAAGCGCAGGTTTCGACCGAGGCGGGGATATGGGTCATGGATATTCCTTCATTCGATGTCGGGGGCCTTCGGGCCGATGTCAGGGAGCGAGTTCCGGGCGCCGGTCCCGGACGCGGAAGGCACTTTCGAGCGCTTGACCGAGGGCGAGGATCGTGCCCTCGTCGAAGAGCCCGCCCCAGAGGGATATGCCGCGCGGAACGAGGTGTGGCGGACCTTCTCCGGCCGTTCCGCGTCTGAGCGCGCCTGAGCCGAGCGAGCTCGCGCCGCGGGTGGCGATCTGCTCGAAGCCCGCGCGCAGATGCAGGCAGGGGTGGCCGGTGAAATTGGACGCGACCAGCATCGGCCCGGTGGAGAAGGGTCCGATCATGGCGTCCACATCCGCGAATGCCGTGTCGAGCGCTTGCATCACGCGGTAGCGCAGGCGATCGAGCTGCACGTGATCGACGGCGGACAGGAAACGGGCCTTGCGGAACGTGTTGGGCCATGCCCCGTCATCCTGCCATGTCAGCGTGTCGTCGGCCCCGGAAAGGGTGAGGTCCTCGAAGGCGGCGGCGGCCTCGGCATAGAGTATGTTGATAAGCGATGCGTATGGGAGGTCGGGCAGGGCCATCTCGACCATCTCGATCCCGAGGTCGCGCGCAACCTCAAGGGCCGCATGATCGGTCTCCGTCGCGCCATCCTCGAACGCCTCCGGCAGATAGCCGAGACGCAGGCCTTCGATCGCGCGCGTGGCGTCGAACGAGAACGGCGCGTGGATGGATCCGCGATCTTCCGTGTCGCCGCCGTTGATCGCCGCAAGAACCATCGCCGTATCCTCGACCGACCGGCAGATCGGACCGACCTTGTCGAGCGACCCGCAAAGCGCCATGCCGCCCGTGCGGCTGACCCGCCCGAAGGTCGGTCGCAGACCGGTCGCACCGCACCGCTCCGACGGCGAGGTGATGGATCCCAGCGTTTCGGTCCCGATCGAAAATCCGCAAAGTCCGGCGGCAATGGCCGAGGCGGACCCTGCCGACGAGCCGGACGCCCCTTCGTCGAGGTTCCAGGGATTGCGTGTCCGCCCGCCATACCAGATGTCGCCATATGCGAGTGCGCCCAGACTGGTCTTGCCCAGGAGCACGGCTCCGGCCTGCCGCAGCAGCGTCACGATACGGGCATCCGTGTCGGGCATGCGGTCCATGAAGGGCTCGGCCCCCCAGCCGGTAAGGATACCCTTCGTGTCGAAAAGATCCTTGAGCCCGTAGGGGATCCCGTGAAGCGGCCCGAGATTGACGCCGCCCCGGGTCAGCGCATCCGCGGCGTCGGCCTCGGCCAGCGCGCGGTCGGGTGTCACGGTCGCGAAACACGAAAGCCGTGGGTTCAGCGCCGCGATCCGGCCCAGGTAGATTTCGGTCAGCCGACGGCTCGTGAGCGCGCCCTCGCGGATCCAGCCGGAAAGCTGCGTGACGGGGGCGAAGGCGATGTCCTCTTCGGATCCGGGCAGGGGCGCGGTGTCGCGCGACCAGTGCAAGGGGCCGGCTGCCGGCATGGCGAATCCCGGCAGCCGGGGGTCGAAGCGGCTCGCCATTGGCGCATCGTTCGGCAGGGCGACCCCGCGTCGGGCAATCGCGGAGCCGATCTGCCCATCGAGATTGCCTGCCATCTGCGCGCGTTCGCGGCTGGTCAGCGCGATCCCGAGAAGCCGTTCGGCACCCGCGATGTCGGCCTCGGTGATCGGCGCGCTCGTCACGGTGCCGTTCCCGTCGTCGTGGCGAGCGCCCCCATGCGGCTTTTCAGATGCGTGCGCATCGCCCCGCGTGCGGCTTCGGAATCCTCGGCGGCAATGGCCGCCACGATGATGCGATGCTGACGCAGGGTTTCCTCGACCGACCGGGTCGAGCGCGACTGCGCGCGCAGTTCGCGCCATGTCGCGTTGCCGCGGATCGCGTCGAGCATGGCAAAGGTCGTCTGGAGCGGGCGGTTCTCGGCACTCCGGGCGATGAGACGGTGCAGTGCCCCGTCCCAGAGCTCGCAGGCATCGGGATCGGCCGCCTCGAAGGCCTGTGCCACGATATGATGCATTCGCTCGACATCGTCGGGGGAGGCGCGGCGCGCGGCGAGGGCGGCGAGCTCGGGCTCGACGCAGAGGCGGGCTTCCATCACCTCGAGCGGGGTGGTGCCCCTCGCGATCTCGGCCGCGAGGATGCCCGTCGGATCCGCGGCTTGCCCGGCGAAGGTTCCCTTGCCCTGACGCCGCCAGACCAGCCCTTCGGATTCGAGCGCGGCAAGCGCGCGGCGCACGATGCGCCGCGTGGTGCCGCAGATCTCGGCCAGGTCGCGCTCGGTTGGGAGGCGCCCGTCCCGGCCGAGCGCATCGGTCTCCATCAGCTGCAGGATGCGCCCGCGCACCTCGGTCGAATTGCCGTCGCCCCCACGGATGCGAGCCGTGGCCAGATCCGGTTCGTCGCTCATCGCGCGGGCGCGGGGGCCGGGCTCACCGACCCACCGCATAGGCCTGCATCAGGCGTGGGGTCGCCGCCGCGCTGAGCTGGCCATCCGCGGTGCGATGCGCGGCGGTGAGGCGGCCGATCGTCCAGGGCTCGGCCACGGTCACGACATGGCCGCGCGCCCGCAGATCGTCGATGACGGTCTCGCCGAAGGCCGGCTCGATCATCATTTCGGCGGTCTTCACAGCGCGGGGGAAGAAGGACCCCTGGAAATGCATGGAATGGAAAAGCGGCGCGTCCATGCCCTGCTGCAGGCCGAGCCCGTGATGCACGAAGCGCAGGAACCAGATGAGCTGCCATTGATCCTGCTGGTCGCCGCCGGGCGTGCCGAAGGCGAGACGATCGCCGTTCTCGTGCTCGGCGATCGTGGGGGTGAGTGTGGTGCGCGGACGTCGCCCCGGTGCGAGCGAGGTCGGCAACCCCTCCTCGAGCCAGAACATCTGCGCCCGCGAGTTCAGCGGAAAGCCCAGGCCGGGGATCACCGGGTTCGATTGGAGCCAGCCGCCCGAAGGCGTCGCGGCGACGCAGTTTCCCCAGCGGTCGATCACGTCGAGATGGACGGTGTCGCCCTTCTTCTCGGTCAGGTGCGCCATCGTGGGCTCCTGCGCGCCGGCATCGCTCACGCCGAAATCACGTGCGGCGCGCTCGACATAGGCGTCGGCCTGCCGCTCGAATCCCGGAACGCGGCCGGGGCGCTGTTCGGTCGAGGCCTCGGGCCCGATCAGGGCGGCGCGCTCGGCATTGTACGCATCCGACAGGAGATGCTCCATCGGCACGTCGCTCTGCTTCGGGTCGCCGTAATAGGCCTCCCGATCGGCGTAGGAGAGCTTCATCGCCTCGATCACGGTATGGACGAATTCGGCCCCGAGCGGGTCCATATTCGCGATATCCGTGTGTTTGAGGATGGCCAGCGATTGCAGCAGGACCGGCCCCTGTCCCCACGGGCCCGTCTTGTTGAGGGTCCAGCCGTGATACTCGTAGGACAGCGGTGCCTCGAACTCCGCCCGCCAATCGGCCATGTCGGCGGGAGCGAGGACGGCGCGGTTTCTGCCTTCGGAGACGTCGTGGACCTCGGCAGTCTCGAGATAGTCGAAGATCGCGCGGGCAACGAAGCCTTCGGCCCATTCGGTCCGGGCCGCGTCGATCTGGTGGGTGCGATCCTCGCCAGCGGCCTCGCCCGCCTCGACGAGACGCTCGTATGTCGCGGCGAGATCGGGATTGCGGAAGAGGGCATTCGCCTCGGGCGAGGTGCCACCGGGGGTCCAGGTCTCGGCCGATGAGGGCCATTCGGTGGCGAAATATTCCGCCAGGCCGGCGATCGTGTTGGCGACGCGCGGCAGGATCGGATGGCCGTCTCGGGCATATCCGATGGCAGGCGACAGGACCTCGCGCAGGGTCATCGTGCCGTGATCGCGCAGCATCAGCATCCAGCCGTCGAAGGCCCCCGGCACAACGGTCGAGAGAAGTCCCGACCCGGGAATGAGCGTGAGGCCCCGATCGCGGTAATGCTCGATCGTGGCGCCCTGCGGGGCGGGCCCCTGCGCAGCGACCACGCCGATCCCGGCCTCGGCGCTGAGGAAGATCGCAGGCAGATCGCCCGCGGGGCCGTTCAGATGCGGCTCCACCACCTGCAGGACGAGACCCGTAGCCACGGCCGCGTCGAAGGCGTTTCCGCCCTTCTCGAGGATCGACATGCCGACGGCCGAGGCGATCCAGTGGGTCGAGGTGACAACGCCGAAGGTGCCGCGGATGTCGGGACGGGTGGTGAATTCTGTCATTGGTCTTCTCTTCTTACTTTTCGCGCGGATCGAGGGCATCGCGCAGGCCATCGCCCAGGAGGTTGAACCCGAGCACCACGAGGAAGATCGCGATACCCGGCCAGAGCGCCATCCATGGCGCCTGGTTGAGGAAGTTCTTGGCGGTGTTCAGCATCGAGCCCCAGGAGGGAGCTGGCGGCTGCTGCCCGAGGCCGAGGAAGCTGAGCGACGCCTCGGCGATGATGGCGGTCGCGATGGTCAGCGTCGCCTGGACGAGGATCGGCGGCAGGATGTTCGGCAGGATATAGCGCGACAGGATCTTGCGCGTCGGAAGGCCGATGGCCCGCGCGCTGTCGACGTAATCCTCGGCCGCGACCGACAGGACCTGCCCCCGCGTCAGCCGCACGAAGAGCGGCGTGGCCGAGATACCGATGGCGATCATCGCGTTTTGCAGCGACGGCCCGAGAAAGGCCGCGAGAGCGATGGCGAGGATGAGGAAGGGCGCGGCCAGAAGCGCCTCGGTGCAGCGCGAGATCACGGCATCGGTCCAGCCGCGGAAATACCCCGCCGCGATCCCGAGCGGCACGCCGAGTGCGACGGCGATCAGCACCGAGACGACTCCCGCCAGCAGCGAGGCGCGCGCGCCCCAGATCATGCGCGACAGGACATCGCGCCCGATCTCGTCCGTGCCGAGCGGATGCGCGGCCGACGGGGCCTGTCGCACCGCACCCCAATCTGTCGCGGTCGGATCGGGCACCGGCAAAAGCGGCGCGATGATCGCGACGATGACGAAGAACGCGACCAGGATGCCGCCCAGCATGGCGGAGCGATGGCCGCGGAACTTCTTCCAGACGCGGCTTTCGGACTTGCGGTCGAGCACGTCGTCATGCGCGGCCTCGGCGTTGATCGTGACGGGATCGGCGGCCTGGGTCATCACGTGCCTCGCAATCTCGGGTTCAGGAGGACATAGGCGACATCGGCGAGCAGGTTCATCACGATGAACCCGAGCGCGGTGACGAGCACGATGCCCTGCACGACGGCGTAATCGCGGTTGAAGACCGCATCGACGATGAGTTTGCCGAAGCCCGGCACGGTGAAGATCTGCTCGGTCAGGACGGCACCCGCGATGAGCTCGCCGAAGAGGAGAGCGGTCAGCGTGACGATGGGTGTCAGCGCGTTGCGGAAGGCGTGTTTGAGGATCACGCGCCGTTCGTTCAGGCCCTTGGCCCGCGCCGTGCGGACGTAATCCGAGGTCAGGACACTCAGCATGGCCGAGCGTGTGTGCCGCATGAGCGTCGCGGCCAGTGCCGTGCCGAGCACGAAGGCCGGCATCAGCATCACCTGGATCGAGCGTACGGGGTCTTCGCCGAAGGGCACGTAGCCCGAGGCGGGCAGCAGCTGCCATTTCACCGAGACGAGCAGGATCAGCATGATGCCGAGCCAGAAGTTCGGAATCGAAAGGCCCGACAGCGCGACGACGTTCGCCACGTAGTCGGTGATGGTGCCCTTGCGGATGGCCGACAGGATCCCCGCCGGAATGCCGATGACGACGGCGAAGATCATGGCCATCGTGGCGAGCTGGATCGTCACCGGAAGCTTCTGCGCGATGAGCTCGGTCACCGGCTGATTGGTCCTGAGCGAGATCCCGAGGTCGCCCCTGAGCGCGTTGCCCACCCAGTTGAAGTACTGCACCGGGATCGGGTCGTTTAGGCGATACTTCTCGCGCAGGAAGGCGAGCGTTTCGGGGTCGCGATCCTCGCCCGCCATGGCGAGGACCGGATCGCCCGGCAGCAGCTTCTGAAGCGCGAAGACGAAGACCGAGATCAGGATGATCGTCGGGATCGCGATCAGCATCCGTCTGAGGATGAAGGACAGCATCGGCGTGCCTTTCTGGAGGATCGGTCCCGCCCTCGCGGCGGGACCGGGGCGTCGTTCAGCCGTCGGAGAGCGAGACGCCCTCGAGGCGGATCATTCCGTCGGGATAGGGCACGAAGCCTTCGACCCGGTCGCTCAGCGCCCAGAGCCACGTGTCGTGCCAGAGATAGACCAGCGGCAGGTCCTCGTTCATGATGCCCCGCGCCTCGGCATAGAGCGACTGGCGTTCCGCCGTGTCGTTCGTCTCGCGTGCCGCCTCCAGAAGGCGGTCGACCTCGGGGTCCGAATAGCCGGAATCGTTGATCCCGCCCTCGGTGGTGACGAACTGGTGGATGTTGCCGTCGGGATCGACGCGACCGGACCACCCCACGAGGGAGGCGGTGTATTCGCCCGCCGTCTGGTCCGACAGCATGGTCGCGAATTCCTTGGACGTGACCGAGATGTCGATCCCCGCCTCGCTCGCCATCGCCTGTATGACCTGGATCACCTGCATTGAATCGGTGTCGTTCGGTGCCTGGATCTCGAGCGAGATACCGTCGGGATAGCCGGCCTCGGCCAGAAGCTCCCGCGCGCGTTCCACGTCGCGTTCGGGCACGGGGTAATCGGCGGCATAGAAGGTGCTGCCGGGCGAATATTGCTGGTTACCGGGCGTCGTGACGCCGTCGAAGACCACCTGGCTCAGCGCCTGACGGTCGATCGCGGCACTGAGCGCCTGGCGCAGCAACGCGCCATCGACCCCGAACGGGTTGTCCGAGCGGTCGCCATTGCCGACGTTGAACGTGATCGCGTCGTAGCCGAGAGACGTGGCGCGTTCGACGGTGATGTTCGGGTCGCCTTCGGCCTGTCCGAGATCGGTCGCCGAGAGCCGCTCGATCATGTCGAGATCGCCGGACTGGAGATTGGCGAGCCGCACCGTCGTATCGGGGATCGGCAGATAGGTGACGCCCGACAGCATGATCTCATCGGCGTTCCAGTACTCCGGGAACGCTTCGAGCACGATGCGGTCCTGGGCCACGCGCTCGACGAAGCTGAACGGGCCGGAACAGACCGGCTCGAGCCCGAAATCGGCCCCGGCCTCCTCGAAGGCGGTGGGCGACAGCATCATTCCGGCGCGGTCGGCGAATTGCGACAGAAGCGTCGCGTCGGGTCCCGAAAGGGTCATGCGGACGGTGAGATCGTCGACGGCCTCGACGCTCTCGATCGAAGAGATCTCGGATTTGCGGCGACTCTCCTCGAGGTTTTGCGAGCGGTCGATATTCGCGATCACCGCTTCGGCATCGAAGGGTGTGCCGTCATGGAAGGTCACGCCCTCGCGCAGCGACATGGTAAGTTCGGTGCCGTCGTCGTTCCACGACCATTCGGTCGCGAGCTGCGGGATGATCTTGAGCTCGGGCGTGATGTCGACCAGCTTGTCGCAGAGCGAGGCATAGACGATCCGTCCGACGAAGGTACGCGACTGGTCGGGATCGAGGATGTCCGGATCGTCCTGCAGGCCGATGCGAAGCTCCTGCGCCGACAATCCGAACGTCGTCGCCCCGAGGAGGATCGCGGCGAGTGGGAGAGTGCGTCTCATAATCGGTATTCTCCTGTTGGGTCTTTTGTTTTTTGTCATTCCGTGCGGCGGATGCCTTCGAGGCGGATGATCCCGTCGGGATAGGGCACGAAGCCCTCGATCGCGTCGTCGAGCGCATAGACCCACGCGCGATGGTAGAGATAGACGATCGGCAGCTCGTCGTTGGCGATGGCCTGCACCTGGTCGTAAAGCGCCTTGCGCTCTTCCCGATCAGAAGTCTCGCGGGCCTGAGCCAGAAGCGCGTCGACCTCCTCGGTGCCGAAGCCGGAATCGTTGAGCCCGCCCTCGGAATTCAGGAACGTGGCGAGGTTGCCGTCGGGATCGATGCGGCCCGACCAGCCGATCTGGCTGGCGGTGAAGGCACCGCGCGCCTGATCTGCGAGGATGGTGGCGAATTCCTTGGAAACCAGCTCGATCCGGATGCCGGCCTCGGACGCCATGGCCTGAACGACCTGCATCACCTGCTGCGCCTCGGTGCTGTTGGGAACCTGCGCCTCGAGCGTGATGCCGTCGGGATAGCCCGCCTCGGCCAGCAACGCGCGCGCGGCCTCGATGTCGCGTTCGGGCACGGGCGTCGCCTCGTCGAACCAAGGAGAGGAGGGGTCGAAGGGCTGGATCGCACCGGCAAAAGCCCCGTCGAAGACCACTTGGTTCAGTGCCTCGCGGTCGATCGAGAGGTTCAGCGCCTGACGAAGACGCTTGTCGCTGCCCCACGGCTCGTCGCCCTGCGGGCCGTTCGCGAGGTTGAAGGTCAGCCCCTGGTAGCCCAGCGAGGTGATGAGCTCGACATTCACCTGCGGGTCCTGCCGGGCCTGCTCCAGATCCGTCGCGGCCAGGCGTTCGATGATGTCCACATCGCCCGCCAGGAGGTTGGCGAGCCTGACCGTGGTGTCGGGGATCGGGAGATAGGTCACGCTGTCGAAGTGGATCTCGTCCGCGTTCCAGTAATCGTCATAGCGGGCAAGCTCGATCCGGTCCTGCGCGACGCGGTTCTCGAAGGTGAAGGGCCCCGAACAGACCGGGGCGAGACCAAAATCCTCGCCCGCGTCCTTGGCCGCGCTGGGCGAGATCATCATGCCGGCCCGGTCGGTCAGCTGCGCCAGCAGCGCCGCATCGGGGGAAGTGAGATCGAACCGCACCTCGTGCGGGCCCACCACCTCGACCGAGGCGATGGTCTCGATCTCGGTCTTTCGCTGGCTGACGTCGAGATTCTGCGACCGCTCGATGTTCCACTTGACCGCCTCGGCGTCGAAGGGGGTGCCATCGTGAAAGGTCACGTCTTCGCGGAGCTGGAAGGTGATCGCGCTTTCGTCGTCGGACCATGTCCAGTCGGTCGCGAGCTGCGGCACGATGTCGAGCTCGGGCGAAATGTCGACGAGCTTGTCGCAGAGCGCGGCGAGCACGATCCGCCCGACGAAGGACCGGTTCGGATCGGGATCGAGCGTGTCGGGGTCGGATTGAAGCGCGATGGTCAGGTCCTGAGCCGTCGCAGCGAATGCGGAGGCCCCCAGAAGGGCGGCGGCGATGGGAAGGCGGGCGCGTTTCATGGATTTTCCTCCGTCGGTGTCTCAAGGGGCCGCGTGCCGGTCCCCGCGATGGCGTCGGCATAAAGGGCGAAGCGGCGTGCGGCCCCGTCAGTGCGTCCGGTCCCCTCGGGGATCGGGTCTACTGGCGCGCGCTCGGCGATCTCCTCGAAGTGGTGGCAGGCGGCCCGGTGACCCGGCGCCAGGCCGGTCTTGCGCATCTCGGGGACATCCCTGCGGCAATCCTCGCGCGCGAAGGGGCAGCGGGTGTGAAATCGGCACCCCGAGGGCGGGTTCACCGGGCTCGGGATCTCGCCCTCGAGCGCGATCTGCCTGCGGGTTCGGCCGTATTCGGCGACCGGGATCGCCGAGAGGAGCGCCATCGTATATGGGTGACGTGGATTGGCGAAGATCTCGTCGGTCGGCCCCTCCTCGACGATCTTGCCGAGATACATGACCGCGACGCGATCGCTCATGTGGCGGATCACGGCCAGATCGTGCGCGATGATGACGAGCGTCAGGCCCAGCCGGTCGCGCAGATCCGCGAGCAGGTTGATCACCTGCGCCTGAACCGACACGTCGAGCGCCGAGACCGGCTCGTCCCCGATGATCAGCTTCGGACCCGAGGCGAGCGCCCGGGCGATGCCGATGCGCTGACGCTGACCGCCGGAGAATTCGTGCGGATACCGATCGGCATGCTCTGCCCTGAGGCCGACCTGCCGCAGCAGTTCCGCGACCTTGCGGCGGCGTTCGGCGGCCGTGAGGCCAGGCTCGTGGGTCTCGATCGGCTCTCCGACCAACCGCCCGACCGTCGCGCGGGGATTGAGCGAGCTGAACGGGTCCTGGAAGATGAACTGCATGTCGCGACGCAGTTCGGTAAGCGTCCGCCCCTCGGCATCGTCGATCTGGCGGCCCTGGAACGTCATCTGTCCCGAACTGGGCGGGATCAGCCGCATCAACATCCGTGCGAGCGTCGATTTCCCGCAGCCCGATTCACCCACGATGGCCAGCGTCTCGCCCTGCCGGACGGTCAGCGAGACGTCGTCGACGGCGCGCAGCGTGTTGGCCTTCTTGAAGAGCGATCCGCCCACCTTGAAGTGACGACTGAGGTTCAGCGCGGTGAGGATGGTCTCGCTCATGCGATCCGCTCCAGCCGCGTCTCGAGGGGGGCGAAATGGCAGAGCGCCCGGTGCCCGTGGCCGAAATCGCGATCGGGGGGCGGGTCGTTGCAGATCGGTTGCGCAAAGGGACAGCGCGAGGAGAACCGGCAGCCCGGTGGCATCGTCTCGACCGTGGGGACGGTTCCCGGAACCGTGCTCAGCCGTTCGCGCGGGCCCGAAAGGCGTGGCATCGAGGACATGAGCCCGATCGTGTAGGGATGCTGCGGGTCGTTGAAGATCCGCTCGGCCGGTCCCGACTCGACGATGGTGCCCGCATACATGACCGCCACGCTGTCGGCGATCTCGGCGACGACGCCGAGATCGTGGGTGATCATGATCGTGCCCATGCCCGTCTCACGCTGGAGATCGCGGATGAGGTCAAGGATCTGGTTCTGGATCGTCACGTCGAGCGCGGTCGTGGGTTCGTCCGCGATGAGGAGCGCGGGATTGTTGGCAAGCGCCATGGCGATCATTACGCGCTGCCGCATGCCGCCGGACAGCTGATAGGGATATTCGCTCATCCGCGCCTCCGGGGCGGGGATGCCGACCCGGCGCAGCATCTCGAGCGCACGTTCGCGTGCCGCGGCTTTCGACACGTCGCGATGCGCGAGCACGGCCTCGGAGATCTGGTCGCCGATCCGGAACGTGGGGTTCAACGACGACATCGGCTCCTGGAAGATCATCGCGATGTCGTCGCCGCGATGACGGCGCAGCGACGTGATATCCTTCAGGTCGTAGGGTTTGCCGCGGAACCGGATATCCGCCTCGGAGATGCGGACCTGATCGCGCGGCAGGAGCCCCATGACGGCCAGCGAACTCACGCTCTTTCCGCATCCCGATTCACCGACGAGGCACAGCGTCTCGCCGGCCTTGACCGAATACCGCACGCCCTTCAGCAGATCGGTTCCGGAACCCGCGAAGCCGAGGCTGAGCGATCGGACCTTGAGGAGGGGCGCGTCGTCGGGGGATGTGGAATTCTGGATCAAGAGCCGGACCATTCTGTGATTGGTCCAATCCTTGTCCGCGCGGATGAGCGGCGTCAACAACTACCGGCACTGAGGATGGCGATCGGGCAGATACGCCGAGAAACCGGTCGAAATGATGCCAGGATAGGCAGATTGTGTCTGTTAAAGCGCGTGAGATGCCAAATCTCTATCAATCGATACGGGCCGGGCAAATGATCGGATCGGCGTGGCATGCGGCATAGCGATGAAAAATGCAGCGAAGTTGCCTCCCTGGAAGTCGAAAATGTAGGGCGATACGGGGGTAATGTCTTCTTTTCCGTTTGGCAGACGGGCGAACCAATGCAGGATTGGTATGTTGCCGAACAGACCGGAAAGGATTTCGTCATGCCGTCGTTGCGACCGATCGCCCTTGCCTCCTGCCTTGCACTGACCGCAGCGGGGGCGCTGCACGCCCAGACGCTGCGCGTCGGGCTGCAATCGGATGCGGATGTCCTCGATCCCGACCAGTCCCGAACATTCGTGGGCGAGATCGTGTTCACGTCGCTTTGCGACAAGCTCGTCGATATCTCTCCCGATCTCGAGCTCGTGCCGCAGCTCGCGACCGAATGGTCCTGGAACGACGACGGCACCGCGCTGACCTTCACCCTGCGCGAGGACGTAACCTTCCATGACGGAACTCCCTTCGACGCCGAGGCCGTCGCCTACAACATCGACCGCTCGCTGACGCTTGAGGAAAGCCGCCGCAAGTCGGATCTGGCCTCCGTCTCGGGGACCGAGGTTCTCGGCCCCCACGAGATCCGCATCGACCTCGAGCAACCCGACGCGGCGGTCCTGTCCGAGATGGCGAACCGCCCCGGCATGATGATCTCGCCGACCGCCGCGCGCGAGGCGGGGGCCGATTTCGGGCTTGCTCCCGTCTGCTCGGGGCCCTTCCGGTTCGAGGACCGTGTCGCGCAGGACCGCATCTCGCTCAGCCGCTACGACGAGTACTGGAACGCGGACGAGATCCATCTCGACGGGGTGACGTTCCTGCCGATCCCCGACACGACCGTTCGCCTCGCGAATCTGCAATCGGGCGATATCGACCTTCTGGAACGGCTGGCGGCCAGCGATCTGGCTCAGGTCGAGGGCGATTCCGGCATCATTGTCGAGAGCGTGACCTCGCTCGGGTACCAGGGCATCACGTTCAACATCGACAATGGCCCCGCCGGCGACAATCCGTGGGGCAACGATGCCCGCCTCAGGCGCGCGCTGAGTTATGCGGTGGATCGCGATGTGCTCAACCAGGTCGTGTTCGAGGGGGCCTTCACCCCCGCCAACCAGCCTCCGTCGCCCGAATCCCCATGGTTCGATGCCGATCATCCGGCACCTGCCCGCGACGTGGAGCACGCGCGCGAGCTGTTGTCCGAGGCCGGATATCCCGACGGCATCGCGCTCGAGGTACAGGTCCCCAACACGACCGAGCCCATGCAACTCATGCAGGTCGTGCAGGCCATGGCATCCGAGGCCGGAATCGACATCCGCATCACCGCCAAGGAATTCGCGACCATGCTGCAGGACCAGACGGCCGGCGACTTCACGGCAAGCCAGGTGGGCTGGTCGGGATATGTCGATCCGTCCGCCAACCTGCACCAGTTCGTCACGACGGGCGGCGGCATCAACGACGCGCATTACTCGAACCCGGAGGTCGACCGCATCCTCGACGCCGCACGTGCCACGACCGTGACGGAGGAACGCAAGTCGCTCTACGACCAGGCGCGCGACATCCTCGTGGAGGAGGCACCGCTCGTCTATCTCTATCACCCGACATGGCTCTGGGCGATGCGGGACGACCTGACGGGCTTCACGCCCTATCCCGACGGGAGGATCAGGCTCGAGGGCGTACGCCTCGAGGAATGAGCACGCGGCCCGAGAACGGGCTCCGTCGTCTGACGGAGCCCGTTCGAAGGTGAACCCGCTGTGCAGGGCCGTGGCGATTTTCGGCGCGGGCGGAGCCGGCATTGCGGCTCGGCCCGTCTGCAGCACGACGTGCCATCGGATACCGGGCGGGCTCTGAACCGCGATGCTGCACGGCTCCGGGGCCTGAATCGGCACGCACGATGACCGTACCGATGCGATGGTGGCGCGTGGGTGCGATACGATGATCGGATCCGGATGGATCCGCCGCCGTCAGCCTTTGTCGGATGCGAGCTGGCAGATCCGGCGTATCGCCGCGACATATCCTTCCAGGCCGAACCCCGCGATCACCCCGTCCGCGCGCTGCGAGATATAGGAATGGTGCCGGAACGCCTCGCGCCTGTGGACCTGGCTCACATGCACCTCGATGACCGGCGGCTCGTAGGCGTGAAGCGCATCGAGAATCGCGACCGAGGTGTGTGTGAACGCGCCGGCGTTGATGGCGATGCCGCAGGTC
Source organism: Palleronia sp. LCG004 (assembly GCF_032931615.1). Lineage (NCBI taxonomy): Bacteria > Pseudomonadati > Pseudomonadota > Alphaproteobacteria > Rhodobacterales > Roseobacteraceae > Palleronia > Palleronia sp. LCG004. The sequence continues at coordinate 2,609,898 of NZ_CP136759.1, read as the reverse complement.
GTCTCGCGCGCTTCGTGGATCCAGTCGACGATCTGGCCCTCATGGTTCGATTGCAGAAGGCGCACGCCGAAGCCGTCCGCGCAGGCCGCGGAACAGAGCCGTTCGACATCTTCGAGTGTCTCGTGGCCGTAGATGTGAGGCTGGCGCTTGCCGAGCAGGTTCAGGTTGGGGCCGTTCAGGACGAGAATGGTCTTCATGCTGGATCCGATCTGCAAGGGACGGGGCCGGTGATCCCGACCTTTCGGACCGGTCGGGAGGCTCTTCATCGGGCGTAAACCTCTGATCTGCATAAGGCCGCAAACGGAGATGAGCCATGCTTGATTACGCATTCCAGTTCGAAACGGTCACCCTCGCGGATCTCGACGCGATGGACGGCGCGACGCGCGACGATCTTCCGTTCGGGGTGATCGGAATCGGCCCGGACGGACGTGCCGACGTCTACAACGCAACCGAATCGCGGCTGTCGGGCGTGGAGCCGAGCTCGGTCATCGGTGTGCCCTTCTTCGAGACGATCGGCCAGTGCATGAACAATTTCATGGTCGCCCAGCGGTTCGAGGACGAACCCGAGATCGACGATATCGTGCCGTTCATCCTGACGCTCAGGATGCGCCCGCAGCGGGTACGCCTGCGTCTCCTCGCATCGGGCTCGATCGCGCGGCGCTACGTCCTCGTGGAACGCTGACCGGGAGTCCGAACCGATGGCGACCGACGAGAAGCTTCTGCAATTCCTCTATGCCTGTCCCGTCGGGCTGATCGAGTTCGACGGCGCGGGCGAGATCTCGATGATCAACCCGCATGCCATGCAGCACCTCATGCCGCTTGCGGGTGCGGCCGCATGCGTGAACTTTTTCGCGGCGATGGAGAATTTTGCCCCCGAATTGCGCAGCATCGCCGGAAACTTTCCGGGCAGCCACGGCACCATCCGGGACCATCACCGCATCTTCGTGGACCTCGCGGAAAGGCGCAGGAAGGGGCGTCCGCAGGTCCTGTCGTGCTCTCTCGTCAAGCTCGGGCCCGACCGCTTCATGGCCACGCTCGGGGATATCACAGACGAGGTGACGCGCGAACATCGCCTGCGCCAGGCCGATACGTGGTTCTCCGCGCTGATCGACGGGATCAACGATTTCGGGGTCGTCGTCGTCTCGGGCGACCTGACCGTCATCTCGGCCAACGCGTCCTTCCTGCGGCAGAGCCGGCGCGGCTTCGACACCGTGATCGGCCATTCCGTCAAGGACATTCTCGTGCATTCCGGCGAGAACGAGCCCGGTGCCGAAAGCGTCGAGGATCAGTTCGGCGTCGCCGCCCGCGATGGCTGGCACCTTCACGAGGGGTGGGAGCAGCGCGCAGACGGGGAACGCTACTGGTGCCAGCGGCTGATCGTGGTGCGCGACGACGACGAAACCCCGCAGGACACGACATTCTCGATGGTGATGAGGGACGTTCCGCCGCGCGAGACGGATTCCGGCGATCTCATCACGATGCTCACCCGCGACGATCTGACGGGCGCATCGAACCGCATGTATTTCCACAAGACGCTTCGCCGCGAAAAGCTTCGTTGGCAGAACCGCCGGGAGCCGCTCTCGCTCGTCATGCTCGACCTCGATCATTTCAAGGCGGTCAACGACAGCTACGGTCATCCGGGCGGCGATGCGGTCCTTTGCGCGGTGGCGCGAACCGGACTGGCCATGAAGCCTGCCAATGCGGTTTTCGCGCGGCTCGGCGGTGAGGAATTCGCGCTGCTGCTGCCCGGTCAGGGAATCGACGGGGCGATGCGGATCGCCTCTGCCCTGCGCGAGGCGATCGCCCGCACGCCGGTCGAGACCACCCGGGGCGAGATCCGCGTGACCGCCAGCATGGGCTGTGCCGAGCTCGACGAAGTCGATGGATCGACCGACGATCTAATCGAACTTGCCGACGCCCGCCTCTATCAAGCCAAGCGGAGCGGTCGTAACCGCGTTCTCGCGGCGGTATCATGACGACAGGGACGATGCCCCGCGCCGCATTCCGGCGCGTCGTCGCCGGGCTTGTCGAAGCCGAGATCACGCGCCAGCGCGGCGCGCCGCAGAAGGGCGCGCTCGACCGTTCCGGCCTCGAACTCGACTCGCTGGAACGACTCGGCGTCGTGGCGAGCCTGCACGAAACGTTCGATCTGCCCGCCGAGACCTTCGCGACAGCGTATCCCGACACGCTCGACGATTGGGTCGATGCGGTCGAGATGCGTGCGCCCTCGCGGCTCTTCGTGCGGACATCCGGATCGACCGGCGCGCCGCAACGACATGGTCACGATATCGCCGATCTGCTGGTCGAGGCGCAGCATTTCGCAGGTCAGGTGGCGCGATGCCGTAGGGTTGTCGCCATGGTGCCGGTCACGCACCTTTACGGGATCGTCTGGACGGCCCTTTTGCCTGCTTTGCTGGACGTGCCGGTCGTCGAAGGGGCCGGCGGCGTGTTGCCTGCGCTGCTGCCGCATGACCTGATCGTCGCGGTCCCCGATCAATGGGCCGCGCTGTCCCGCCTCGGGCGGGACTGGCCGTCGGGCGTCACCGGTGTCTCGTCCGGCGGACCGTTGCCGGAGGCTCAGGCCTATGCGGCGCTCGACGCGGGTGTGTCGCGCATGATCGAGGTCTACGGTGCGACCGAGACGAGCGGCATCGCCACGCGCCAGAACCCGAGCGAGGCCTACGACCTCCTCCCGCATTGGGGCGTCGCAAAGGGGAACGGCACGCCTTGCCTTCTGTCTAGGCACGGACGGCAGGTGGATTTTCCCGACCGCGTGGCCTTTGCGGGGGACAGGCGCTTTCGCCCCGTCGGACGCCGCGACGGTGCCGTGCAGGTGGGTGGGCGGAACGTCTATCCGCAGCGTGTCGCGGCCCTTCTGCAAAGCCTGCCGAAGGTGAAGGACGCGTCCGTGCGCCTGGGCACCAACGGGCGGCTCAAGGCCTTCGTCGCGATCGATCGGACAGATGACCCGGTGAAGATCGAGGCGGAACTTCGCGGTATCTTTCGTGCGCGTCTCACGCCGGCGGAGCGTCCGATGCGACTGACCTTCGGCACCGCATTGCCGCGCAACGCGATGGGTAAGGAGGCCGACTGGGCCGAGGAGCGATCGGACGACGCGCATATCGCCTGACCGTTCGGCTGCCATGCCCAAGTTCGGGGCATGGCCCGCCGTCAGTCCGGCCGGCGGATCGTCCGACCGGACGTGTCGAAGACATGCACGTCATCGGGCCGGAACCACGCATCGACCTGCCCCTCGACCTTCATCTGGCCGTTCTGCGCGATGATGAGCCGCTGATCGCCCGAGGTCCGCCCGTAGATCAGCGTCTGACCCCCCAGATTTTCCTGAAGCTCGGTCGTGATCGGGCCGAGTACCTCGTAGCCCGGCCGCTCGTCGATGCGCAGATGTTCGGGGCGCAGGCCGATCTCGACCTTGTCGCCCTCTCCCAGCCCGTCCATCCGGCGCGGCACCTCGATCGCGCGTCCATCGAGATCGAAGACCGTTCGCTCGCCCGTCGACTTCACGGTGGCGTCGAAGAAATTCATGTGGGGCGAGCCGATGAAGCCCGCCACGAAACGGTTCGCCGGCCTGTTGTAGAGGTCGAGCGGCGAGCCTGCCTGCATGATGTGGCCGTCCTTCAGCACCACGATCTTGTCGGCCATCGTCATCGCCTCGACCTGGTCGTGCGTGACGTAGATCATCGTGTTGCCGAGTCGCTTGTGCAGTTGCGAGATCTCGACCCGCATCTGCACGCGCAATTCCGCGTCGAGATTCGAGAGCGGCTCGTCGAAGAGGAAGATCCGGGGCTCTCGCACGATGGCCCGGCCGATCGCGACGCGCTGTCGCTGACCGCCCGAAAGCTGCTTGGGTTTGCGGTCGAGCAGATGGCCGATCTGGAGGATTCCGGCCGCGTGTTCCACGCGCCGCGCGATGTCGGCCTTGGGTTGGCCGATCGTCTCGAGCCCGAAGGCCAGGTTCTTGTAGACGCTCATATGCGGATAGAGCGCGTAGGACTGGAACACCATGGCGATGCCGCGTTCGGACGCGTCGACCTGGTTCACGCGCTTGTCGGCGATCAACAGATCCCCGCCCGAGATCGTCTCGAGTCCCGCGATCATCCGCAGGAGCGTGGACTTGCCGCAGCCCGACGGCCCGACGAAGACGACGAACTCGCCCGGCTCGATTTCGAGATCGATGCCGTGGATCACCTCCACCGAACCGAACTTCTTGACGAAGTTCCTCAGCTCAATCTTCGTGGACATGAATCCTCCTTCTGTCCTCTGGGCGACGGGTCACTCTGCCGCGGCAAGCCAACCGGCGCGTGCGGGATCGTCCTGGGCCAGCGGCAGCGCCACTTCGGATCGCGTCGCGGCCGAGCGGTAGAATGCGGTCAGGAACGCGATCGCGTCGCGGGCATCGCCGACCCCCACGGGTGGCGGCGCGCCTGCCTCGAGTGCCTCGTGGAATGCGGTCATCTGCCCGGCGAACCGCTCGGGAACCTCGGCGCATTCGGCGGCGATTTCATCGCAGCGGGCCTGCAGATCGGGGTCGCGCGCTGTGATGGTCCAGGGGCCGCGACCGACGGCATAGGGCGCGCGCGTGGTCTCGAAGCTCACATGCTCGAACGCCATGAAGAGGCGCGAGAATTCGTCCTGGCTGGCCGTGCAGGCGCTGATCGACCCCATGGCACCCGAGGCGAATGCCACGCTGGCCGAGGCGGTATCCTCCGTCTCGATGGCGTGCACCCGCGTCGCCATTCGACCGAACACGCCCGAAACCGGACCCATCAGCCAGCACATCATGTCGTGGATGTGGATCGCGTGGGTCGTCATCGTGCCGCCGAGTTCGGCCTTCAGCGTGCCGCGCCAGGGATTATCGAAATAGGCTGCGTCGCGGAACCAGTGCGTCTCGGCCGTGGCGACCAGCGGCTTTCCGGCGATCCCCTCGTCGATGATGCGCCGCGCGGCCATCGCCCCCGATCCGAAACGATACTGGAAGACCGGCATGAGCACACCGCGGGCCTCCTCTTCGGCGCGTTCGAGTTCGCCGACCTCGTCGAGCGAGGCCGCGAGCGGCTTTTCGCAGATCGCATGCTTTCCGGCGGCCAGCACGGCCTTCACCTGGGCCACGTGCAGGGCAGGGGGCGTGCAGATATCCACGATGTCGATGTCGTCACGCGCGATCACAGCGTCGAAATCGTCCGACGCCTCGCATCCATAAGTTTCGGCCACGCTCTCACGGCGCTCGCGGTCGAGATCGCAGACCACAGCAAGCTCGAACTTGCCCGGTAGGCTCGCCCAGGCCTCCTCGATATGGCCGCGCCCGACGCCGAGCCCGATCACGGCAACCCTGTATGTCTTCATCGTGCGTCTCCCTGGGCAAGATCCTGTGCCTTGAGGCCCGCTTCCATGATGTGGAACGACAGCGCCTGCGCGACGGCCGTTTCGGTGCCGTCGCGTGCATCGGCGAGGACGCGCGCGGTGAAATCCGAGACGTCGTCGCAGGGCACCCGGCGCGGGCCGTCCGAATCGGTCAGGATCACGTGCGGGCCCACGCCTTCACCTGCCGGGTCCACGTATTTCCTGAGCTCGATCACGCCCTCGGTTCCCGTCAGGATGATGCGGCCGTCGCCCCAGGCGGGCATGCCATCGGGCGTGAACCAGTCGACCCGCGCATATCCCTGCGCCGACCCCGCGGCGAGAACCATGTCGCCCATATCCTGAAAGTCGGGGACCTTACCTTGCCGCGCGATGCGGGCATGGACGATCTCGACCTCCGTCTCTCCGGTGAAGGCCAGGAACTGCGCGATCTGATGCGCCCCGATATCGACGAGGATGCTGCCGTTTCGATCGGGATCGAAGAACCAGTCGGGCCGCTTGGAAGGCTCGCCCATCCGGTGCGGGCCGGTGCCGAAATAATGGATCACCCGACCAATCGCGCCTTCCCGAACGAGGCGCAATGCCGTCTGGGAGGCTGCGTTGCTCTCGAGTTCGGAGTGATGGACGCGAACGCGCCGCCCGGTCGCCTCGTGTGCCGCGCGCAGCTCGGCGAGCCCCGCGTGCGAGACGACCCCCGGCTTGTCGAGAAGCACGTCCTTGCCGGCCTCCATCGCGCGGCGCGACAGCCCGGCCCGTTCGGACGGGATCGCCGCCGAGGTGACGAGCACGATGTCCGGATCGTTCAGAAGCTCCGCCTCGCTCCGCCGCGCGGCATCGGGATGGGCCGCCAGGAATTCCGCGGCCTGGTCCTCGTCCTCCGTGGCGAACCCTGCAAGCCGCCCGCCCGCCGCGAGGAGTTCCGCGACCTGGCCGTAGATGTGGTTGTGATCGAGGCCGATGGCCGCGAAATCGGTCATGGAGGGCTCCTATTTCATACCCGTCGTGGCGATGCCGTCGATGAGCAGGCGCTGGAAGAAGATGAAGAGCAGGAAGACCGGCACCAGCGACAGGATCGACATCGCGAACAGTCCCGACCAGTTCGACTGACCCGTCGCGTCGATGAAGCTGCGCAGGCCGAGCTGGACGGTGTAGTCCTCCATGCTGTTGAGATAGATCAGCGGCCCGAAGAAATCGTCCCATGTCCAGAGGAACGAGAAGATCGCAGCGGTGGCGAGAACTGGCAGCGACAGCGGCAGGATCACCTTCCAGTAGATGCGGAATGGCGAACACCCGTCCATCCGCGCCGCCTCGTCGAGCTCCTTGGGAATGCCGCGGAAGAACTGAACCATCAGGAAGATGAAGAACGCGTCCGTCGCCATGAACTTCGGCACGACGAGCGGCAGGATCGTGTCGACCCATCCGAGGTTCAGGAACAGCACGTACTGGGGAATGAGTGTGACGTGATAGGGCAGCATCAGCGTGCCCAGCATCAGCGCGAACCAGAAGTTCTTCCACGGGAAGTTCAGGCGCGCGAAGGCGAAGGCCGCGAGCGAGCAGGCGGCGACATTGCCGATGACCGACAGGACCGCGATGACCATGCTGTTGACGAAGAACTGTCCGAAGCTCACCCGGAGGCCGAACCAGCCCTCGGGATAGGATTGAAGTTGCACCTGGCTCGGGATGAGGGAGGTCGATCCGAAGATCTCTCCGGACGGCCTGAGCGAGGCCGACAGCATCCACAGGATCGGGTAGAGCATCGCGAAGGAGAACGCGGCGAGCAGGACATGCGTCAGGATCGACCGCCAGATCGGTCGCTCGCGCGGCTCTTCGTGGGCTTCGGCGGCACGGATGTCAGTCATCGTAATGCACCCAGTAACGCGCGCTCAGAAAGCTGAAGGCCGTGAAGAGCGCAATGATGACGAGCAGGATCCAAGCGAGCGCCGCGGCATATCCCATGCGGAAATAGCCGAATGCCTCCTGATAGAGGTAGAGGGTGTAGAAGAGCGTCGAGTTGACCGGCCCCCCTGTCCCGCCCGAGATGATGAAGGCCGAGGTGAACGCCTTGAAGGCGTCGATCGTCTGCACGACCGCGTTGAAGAACACGACCGGTGTCAGCATCGGCAGCGTGATCCGCCAGAATTGCCGCGACTTCGACGCCCCGTCCATCCGCGCCGCTTCGTAGATGTCGGCGGGGATCTGGCGCAGACCGGCGAGGAAGATGATCATCGGCGATCCGAACTGCCAGACCGCAAGGATGACGAGCGTGTAGAGCGCCGTGTCGGGGTTCGAGATCCAGCTCGGACCCTGGATGCCGAAGCCCAGCAGAAGGTTGTTGATGAGGCCGTCGCCCGCAAAGAGCTGCCGCCACAGGACCGCGATCGCGACGGAGGTCCCGAGCAGCGAGGGCAGGTAGAAGATCGCGCGATAGACCGTCAATCCGCGCAGACCGCGGTTCAGCAGCATCGCGACCCCGAGCGCCACGGCGAGCTTGAGCGGCACCGACAGCAGCACGAAGGTCAGCGTGACGCGCACCGAATCCTGGAATTTCGGATCGTTCGTCGCGATCCGCATGTAATTGTCGAGACCCGCCCAGCGGGGCACGTTGATGAGGTCGTAATCCGTGAAGCTCAGATACAGCGAATAAAGCGCCGGACCCGCCGTCAGGATGAGGAATCCAGCGAGCCAGGGAAACAGGAACACGTAGGCCGCGCCGGAGGATCCCAGCGCGCGTGTGAGCCGCGCGCGCCGGCCGTTGGCCACTACAAGCGGTACGGCCGCCGCGCCGGCATAGGCGGGTGGTTCGGAATTGGACGACATCGACACCTCCTGGGAGATCCGGAACGGCGTTGCGGGCGGCGTCGCGGGCATGGCTGGTCCACACCCGCGACACAGGGGCCCCGATCAGCGCGAGAGGATGCTCTCGGCCTGCGAGACGAGCCGTTCGGCCCCTTCTTCGGGGGTGAGCTGTCCGAAGGCCACCTGCTGGCCGATCTGGATCATCATCTGATCGATCTCACCCGCGCCCTGCGGCGGCGGGGGCGGCAGCGGTCCCGCATAGGGGTCGAGCCCCTCGATGTATTCGAGCTGTGCGAGGCCGTCCTCGTCGAGCTCGGGGCGGATCGCGTCGCGCACGTCCGACGAGATCGGAACGCCGCGCTCGACGTCGAGCACCTTGCCCGCTTCGGTGTCGGTGATGAAGAAGTTCACGAAATCGAGCGACAGTTCGGGGAATTCGGTCGAAGCCGCGACCGAAAGCAGCTGCGACGGCTTGAAGAAATGCCCCTCGCTGGTGCTGTCCTCGACGAGCGGGAAGACCCGCATGACGATCTCGTCCTCGTTGAGCTGCGAAAACCCGACGAGCTGGTTTGAATTGGCGAAGCCCATCGCGGCATTGCCGAGCGTGACCATATGCGTCTCGATGGAGCGTTGGTCGAGCGCCTGGACATCGGGCGGCGGCGTCGCGCCGCTGTCGCGCATGTCGGCCCAGAACTGGTACCATTCGGTCATGTCCTGGACGTCGAAGGCGAGCTCTCCCTCCTCGGTGTAGAGTTCCTTGCCGCGCTGGCGCAGCCAGTTGTGCAGCGACGGCTCATAGCCCGAGCTGTCCTCGACGCCGTACTCGATCCGGTCGGACTTCTCGGCGACCTCGATCGCGATGTCCTTGATCTCCTGCCAGCTCACGCCGTTCTCGGGAACGGGAATGCCCGCCTCCTCGAAGATGGTGGCGTTGACCATCATCGCGACCGAGTTGACGCCGAGATTGACGCCCCAGAGCTGTCCGTCGGACATCCCGCTTTCGAGGTCGGCCTCGGTCACGCCGGGCAATGTCAGGATCTCGTCGCGATAGGGCATCATGTCGAGCAACGCGCCGCGGCCCGCATATTCGAACATGTAGCGGTAATCCTGCTGGATCACGTCGGGCGCGTTGCGACCGGCGACCTGCGTGGCGAGGCGGGTCCAGTAATCGGCCCAGCCGACCGTCTCGCCCTGGATGGAGACGTCGGGATTGGCCTCCTGATACATGTCGATGACCGCAAAGGTCCGGTCGGCGCGTGGCTGCGACCCCCACCAGAGCATGCGGATATCACCGCTCTGCTGGGCGATCGCGGGCCCGGCGAGGAGCGCCGTCACGGCGACCCCAGCGAGCGCGGCGCTGCGTCCCTTTCCAAATCCAGACATTTCAATCCTCCCTGTTCTGTCAGCCCGGGTACTCCCCGGATCCTCCCGGATACGGCCCCCGACCGGGCGGTGGGCAGCTCCCTGGTGGAATCGTTAGCAAGGTCGTTTTCACCGGGCAAGGAAATATTACCATATGGTAGGATATTAGTTGTATCCCGCGTGGCGAAACGCTTATCCTCCTCTCGAAATTCCATGCGCACGAGAATTCGGGAGGAGCCACGATGAGTGCAGACGACAGGTCCGCGCCGGCCGAACAGCCACGATCACGCTACGTCCTTGCAGGAACGGGCAATCGCGGAACGACCATGTGGGGGGGCGAGCTCCTCGCGGGGTGGAACGACCAAGTCGAGCTCGTGGGGATCTGCGATCTCAATGACATGCGCGCGGAACGGGCGCGGTCGATGATCCGGACGAATGCGCCGATCTGGCAGGATTTCGATGCCTGCCTTTCCGAGACGCGGCCCGATCTGGTCATCGTCTGCACGCCCGACGACACGCATGACGACCTGATCGTCGCGGCGCTCGAGGCGGGGTCTGACGTCATCACCGAAAAGCCGATGACGACCTCACCCGAGAAGATCGCCCGCATCCGTGCCGCGGAAAAGAGGACGGGCCGTCGCGTCGACGTGTCCTTCAACTATCGATTCTCGCCGACATCGTACCGCATCCGCGAGCTGATCGCATCGGGAGCCATCGGTACCGTCACCTCGGTCGATTTCCACTGGTATCTCGATACCGATCACGGGGCCGACTACTTCCGCCGCTGGCACGCGTTCCGCGAACATTCGGGATCGCTCTTTGTGCACAAGGCGACGCACCACTTCGATCTGCTGAACTGGTATCTCGACGCCGATCCGGTGGACGTCATGGCCTTCGGAGAGCTTCGCAACTACGGCCATAACGGTCCGTTCCGCTCGACCCGCTGCCACGGCTGCCCGCACGCGTCGGAATGCAACTACTACTTCGACATGGAAGCCGACGATTTCCTCTGGCCACTCTACGGCGATCCGGCCGAGATCGACGGTTATTTCCGCGATGCCTGCGTCTATCGCGAAGAGATCGACATCCCCGACACGATGTCCTCGACGATCCGCTATTCGAACGGCGCGATCGTGTCCTACTCGCTCAACACCTACATGCCGATCGAGGGGCACCACATCGCTTTCAACGGCACCCATGGCCGGATCGAGCTGCGCCAGTACGAACGCCAGCCCTGGGAAATCGACGCGGTGGACCGCATCCTGCTCACCCGCAACTTCGGCGGCGGTCACGAGGTGATCGAGGTGCCGCACGAGCCCGGGGGGCATTACGGTGGCGACAACCGGATGCGCGACACGATCTTCCGCCGGGGCGAGGATCCGCTGGGCCAGCGCGCGGGCAGCCGCGCGGGGGCGATGTCGGTTCTGACGGGGATCGCGGCCCTGAAAAGCGCCGACGAGGGCCGTCTCGTGACGATAGAGGAGATCTGTCCTCCCGATCTCGACCTCGGGGAGCGATGAGAAAGCATCTGTCTTGATCGCAAGCTCTGAAATGACGGAATGAACCTCACCGGATTTCCGATTATCGGAGGTCCGGTTAGGCATTGTTAAAAGTTTGAGTTGCCGTTCGTCCCGGCTGCGGCGAAGGACCGTTCAGAGCCCTTTTTGTCCAATGCTGCGCAGGCCTTGAATGTCCGGACCGGTTGCATCCAGCGCACGAGGGCGAGTAGTTTGTCGCCACCAGAAACAGGTTAGGTCGGTGCGGTTGGCCCGACCCCCGCAACGCGGGTCCTTTCGCGCATCGGCGCTTCGATTGTCGCGTCCCATGGTCCAACTGCCCGCGCATGTCGCGCAGGCGAGATGAAAGGACATGGACATGCAACAACAGATCTCAGTCGTGACCCTAGGCGTTTCCGATCTCGAGAGATCGAAGAGGTTCTACCGGGATGGCTTCGGCTGGACCCCGGTGTTCGAGAACGAGGAGATCGTCTTCTACCAGATGAACGGCTTCGTCTTCGGCACATGGCTGAAAGGCTCGCTCGAAGAGGACACAAGGGTTCGGGAGCTGCCTGCCTCGGGAGCGATGTCCCTTGCCCACAACGTCTCCGGGGAAGGAGAGGTGCAAGCCGTCATGAGTGCGCTCGTGGCCGCCGGCGCGACCGTTCTCCGCGAGGCCGACGCTCCGCCCCAAGGTGGCGTTCGGGGTTATGTGGCGGACCCCGATGGGCACATTTGGGAGATCGCGTGGAATCCAGCCTGGCCGATCAATGAAGAGGGCCACGTCGTCTTCGGTGTGTGATGTAACCCGGGTCTGGTCGGAAGAGCATCCACGAATTCGGCCAGACCCTTAATGCGAAAAGCGGCCGTCCAGCTCTTGATGGCGAACGTCCGGACCGTCCCGCTTAGCCGACGCTCCTGCGTGGCGCGGCGAATGTTCGGTCTGGGCGGCGTGGGCGTCCACACCCGGTTTTCCTGAAGCAGAGTGTCTGTCATCACGGTCAGCTTCCGCATGGTGGCCGTGATCGCGACCTTGAACGGTTTGCCGCCCTGTCGAAGCCGGCCGTAGAGTGACGCAAGATCACGGTTCCAGTGCATCGCGATTGTCGCCGCTCTGTAGAGAACGTTGCGCGCAACGATGCTTCCGGAGCGGATCATCTTGCTGCCCCGCAACTGGCCCAAATCCCGGTTGATCGGCGTCGATCCCGCAAGGGACGCGACCTCGGCTGCGTTGTCCGAGTCCAGTTCTTTCATCTCGACGAGAAGTGTGATCGCGGTGACGGGACCGATCCCCGGTACAGAGGTCGGGATCTCGAAGCGTCTTACAGTCGTCGGATCGGCCTGTACGAGGGGCAGAAGTATCTCAGCGAGTTCCTTGCCGTGTCGGTGGCACAGCTCGAACCTTTCCGTAATCTGCGCTATCACAATCCCCCAAGGACGCTTCGGAAAGTTGTTGCTCCAACGACATGCATGCTTCGATGATTTGACGGCGGGCACCCGTGAATTTAGCGATCTGCGCCATGAACTTGTGGGAGGTTTGCTTGTAACGAGCGGCATCGTCGGGCCGAACCCCGCCGAGGTTTCTGTGTCGATGTTGTTGGTCTTGGCAAGACGGCCGTGAGCGTCCGCGAAGCGCCGGGGTCGATAGGGATTGACGATCGCCACCAAAAGCGCGGCCTCATGCAGGTTGGCATGGGCGGCACGATGGTAGCGTCCCGTCGCCTCCATCACGACCGGCTCGGGCAAGATCGCCAGACATCTTTTCCGAAGCCGTCGGATTTCCGTGGGGTCGTTGTCGACGTGGAACCGCTCGCCGTTGGGATGCACGAACACATCCAGCCATCCCTTGCTCACATCGATACCGACCGACCGAGGAAGTCGGTCAAAAGCTTTCAGGGCGCGCCTTAACGTTTGATACGGGAGATCGTGGACTCCCCCTCATACGTTCAGGCCCAAAACCGAAGTCGGGGATCGCCCCGGCTTTCCCACGGCCCTGAAAGACCCAAGGGGCGACGGTCCGATCCCCGCCCCAGGTTTCCAAAAGCCAAGCCCCCTCGGGTAGACGGTCCGCGCGGGGCGGACGTCTCGTGGGAAAGATACAAGGGGAGCTCTTTTCAATCTGTTTTGATTGTGAGCCATGCGAGGAGCATATCGGATGCTTCTTCTGCGCGGCGTTCGATCCACGGGTCGTCGAGGGGGAGGTCGAAGACGACGCGGAGGGTGTGCATGTTGGAGATCGGGAAGTAGCACAGGGAGGCGACCGAGACGTAGAACTCGGCCGGGTCCACGTCGGGTCGGAAGACGCCCTGCTCGGCCCCCTGGGCGAGGATCCTCGTGAGGCGCTTGACGAGGACGGACTGGATCTCGGCCGCGTCGTGCATCCGGGCGACCGTCTGGCCGCCCATCAGGTTCTCGGAGTTGAGGATGCGGATGAACCACGGCTTGCGCCGGAAGTGGTCCATCGTGAAGCGCACCAGCTCGCGCACCGCCTCGCGCGGATCGTCGGGATCGAGCGCGAGCTGCTCCTCGCCGCGGCGGATCTGCACGTAGGCCTCGCGCAGCGCGGCGGCGTAGATCGCGTCCTTGTCGCCGAAGTAGTCGTAGATCATCGGCTTCGACACGCCCGCGCGCGCCGCGATGCGGTCCACCCGCGCGCCCGAATGCCCCATGCTCGAGAACTCCTCGAGCGCGGCCTGCAGGATCTCCTCGCGCGTGCGCTCGGCGTTGCGGCGGCGGCGGACCGGGGGCTTGGTCATGGCTGTCATCCTTCGCGATGCCGCGGACCGGCTCCGCGACGCTCTAGCAGGCGGTCCGTCCGCGGTCCACGATCGTCGCCAGGACCTCGTCGGGATCGCGCCGCCACCAGTCGCGATCCGAGAAGATCTCGACCTCGGCGAGCCCGTCGAAGCCCTGCGCCTCGACCAGCCCGCGCAGGCGCGGGATGTCGATCACGCCGTCGCCCATCATGCCCCGGTCGGTCAGCAGGTCGCGCGTCGGCACCAGCCAGTCGCAGACGTGGAACGCCATGATCCGCGCGGACCCCGCCCGCGCGATCTGCGCGGCGAGATCCGGGTCCCACCAGACGTGATAGACGTCGAGCGCGACACCGATCCCCCCGCCCAGACGGTCGCAGATGTCGAGCGCGTGGGCGGTCGTGTTCACGCAGGCCCGGTCGGCGGCATACATCGGATGCAGCGGCTCGATCGCGATCTTCACGCCCGCCCCCCGCGCATGCTCGAGCGTGCGGGCGAGCCCCTCCTCGACCAGATCCCAGGCGCGGGGCAGATCCTTCGACCCCCGCGCGAGCCCCCCCACCACCATGACGAGGCATTCGGCCCCGATGGCGGCGGCCTCGTCCACGGCGCGCCTGTTGTCGTCGACGACGCCTTGGTCGATCGCGCCGCTCTCGGTGAACCAGCCGCCCCGGCAGAGCCCCGAGACCTGCAGGCCCGCATCGCGGATCGCCCGCGCCGCGGTCCGGGTGCCCATCTCGTGGAGCTTGTCGCGCCAGGGCGAGATCCCCCCGATCCCGTGCCGCGCGCAGCCCTCGATGCATTGCGCGAGGGTCCATTGCTCGCGCAATGTCGCGGTGTTGAGCGACAGCCGCTCGGGCCCGAGCCCGCTCATGCCGCGACCCCGCGCGCGGCGAAGACCGCGCGGGCGCGCGCCGCCGCCATGTCGGGATCGGCGATCAGCCCGGCCGCGTTGGCGAGCCGCACGATCTCGGCCAGGTGCAGCGTCGATCGCGTGCTCTCCTGCCCGCCCACCATGGTGAAGTGGTCCTGGTGGCCGTTGAGATAGGCCATGAACACCACGCCGGTCTTGTAGAACCGCGTGGGCGCGCGGAAGATGTGGCGCGACAGCGGCACGGTCGGCGCGAAGGCCCCGTGATAGGCCGCGGCGTCGCCCCGGGCCAGCTCCGACAGCGCCCGGGCCGCGACGGGGGCGATCGGGTCGAAGATGCCCAGCAGCGCGTGGGAATGCCCCTCCGCGTCGCCCTCGATCAGGTCGGGATAGTTGAAGTCGTCGCCGGTATACATGACCACGCCCTCGGGCAGGCGGCGGCGCATGGCGATCTCCTTCTCGGCCGAGAGCAGGCTGATCTTGATGCCGTCGACCTTGTCGGCGTTCTCGGCGATGACCGACAGGCACGTCTCCATCGCCGCCATGTGGTCGCCCGAGCCCCAGTACCCCTCCAGCGCGGGGTCGAACATCTCGCCCAGCCAGTGCAGGATCGCGGGCCGCCCGAGCCCCGACAGCACGCGGCCATAGACCCGCGCGTAATCCTCGGGACCCGCGGCCGCCCTCGCCAGCGCGCGCGAGGCCATCAGGATCACCCGGCTGCCGGCCGCCTCGACCGCTTCGCACTGCTCCTCGTAGGCGCGGATCACGTCGTCGATCGTGACCTCGGGCCCCGGAGCGAGGTGGTCGGTCCCCGCCCCGCTCGCGACGAGCGCGCCGCGCCCCTTCGCCAGCTCGGTCGAGCGGCGGATGAGCTCGAGCGAGGTCGGCCAGTCGAGCCCCATGCCCCGCTGCGCGGTATCCATCGCCTCGGCCACGCCGAAGCCCAGATCCCAGAGATGCTCGCGGAAGGCCAGCGTGCGGTCCCAGTCGAGCGCGACGTCGACCCACGGATCGGCCTCGGCCAGCGGATCGGCCACCACGTGGGCCGCGGCATAGGCCGTGCGGGTCCAGTCGCCCCCCGTCGCGGGCGCGGGGCCCGCTTCGAGCGTGACGGACCCGCCGGGCAGGTTCAGGACCGCGCTCACAGCCCCAGATCCTCGAGGTCGACCCAGCGACGCTCCTTCGACGACAGGTAGCCCGCCTGCGCCAGCTGCACGCCCTTGGCCCCCTCGGCCAGCGTGTAGGAGAACGGCGCATCCTCGGCCACGTGGCGCAGGAACTGCTCCCACTGCACCTTGAAGCCGTTGTCGAAGACCGTGTTGTCGGGGACCTCCTCCCAGTTCTCGAAGAAGTCGATCTGCTGCGGCTCGTCGGGGTTCCAGACGGGCTTGGGCGTGTTGACGCGGTGCTGCGACCAGCAATCGTGCAGGCCCGCCACCGCCGAGCCGTGCGTCCCGTCGATCTGGAACGTCACCAGGTCGTCGCGGCGCACCCGCGTGCACCAGCTGGAATTGATATGCGCCACGATCTCGCCGTCGGGACCGTCGAGCAGGAAGGTCGCGTAGGCCGCGTCGTCGGCCGTGGCCCTGAACCGCGCGCCCGCCTCGTCGAGGCGCGTGTCCACATGGGTGAAGCCCAGGCAGCTCACCGACTTCACCGGGGCCACCACGTTGTCGAGCACGTAGCGCCAGTGGCACAGCATGTCCGAGATCATCCCGCCCCCGTCCTCGGCGCGGTAGTTCCACGACGGACGCTGCGGCGCGAGGTCGTCGCCGGTGAAGACCCAGTAGCCGAACTCGCCCTTCACGCTCAGCATCTTGCCGAAGAAGCCCAGATCCCGCAGACGCCTCAGCTTCACGAGCCCCGGCAGGTCGAGCTTGTCGTGCACGATGCCGTTCTTCACACCCTTCTCGCGGGCATGGCGCGCGATGGCGACCGCCTCGTCGAGCCCCTCGCTCACGGGCTTCTCCGAATAGACGTGCTTGCCCGCGTCGATCGCGCGCCGCAGCAGGCCCGGACGCATCTGCGTCGAGGCCGCGTCGAAGAACACCGTGTCGTCGGGATTGGCCAGCGCCGCGTCGAGATCGGTCGTGAACCGCTCCACCCCGTGCCGGCGGGCCAGCGCCTCGATCTTGTCGCCGTTGCGCCCCACGATGATCGGATCGGGCATCAGCCGCGAGCCGTCCGAAAGCGTCACGCCCCCCTGCGCGCGGATCGCCAGAACCGACCGGATCAGGTGCTGGTTCATCCCCATCCGCCCGGTCACGCCGTGCATGATGATGCCGATGCGTTGGTGTTTCACTCTCCCGCTCCTCCTGCTGAATTCCTCCCCGAACCCATAAACCTACCGGATAGTAGGGTCAATCGCGAAAAATATCCCCGCCAACACAGAGAAGTGCCAACACGGAGAGGTCGCCCCGACACACAGGTTTCGCCGCGAAACCTGTCAGGGCCCGGGGGACGCTCTGAGAAAGAAGGATAAAGCCGCACCGCGACCGTCAGGCGTCGCGCTTGGCGATCCAGTCGTGATCGGGGTGGTTCCGGAACCGCCAGTTCCGGCGCGGCCCGGCCATCACGTTGAGGTAGTACATCTCGTAGCCATGGGGTGCGGCACAGGGATGATGGCCTTTCGGGACCAGGACGACGTCGTGGTTCGCGACGCTCATCGTCTCGTCGAGGGTTCCGTCTTCGGTGAAGACGCGCTGATGCCCGTATCCCTGTGCGGGGTCGAGGCGGTGGTAATAGGTCTCCTCGAGATAGGTCATGTCCGGAAAGTCGTCCTCGTCGTGGCGATGCGGCGGATAGGACGACCAATGGCCGGCGGGCGTGAAGACCTCTGTCACCAGCAGGCTGTCGGCGACGTCGCGCTCCTCCATGGCGATGGCGTTGATGTAGCGTGTGTTCGTGCCCTTGCCGCGGGGGGTGAGGGCGATGTCGGCGGGGCCGATCCTCCGCGCTTCGTGGCCGCCCGCACCGGGTGCGGTGCAGACGCCAATGACGCAAGGGGTGGTGGCGCGGGCCTGCCAGTCGCTGCCGTTCGGGACGTAGAGGCAGTGGGGCGGGGTCTTCTCGAAGACATCCATCCGGTCGCCCATCTCGCCGAAATCGGTTCCGCCTGCCGAGAGCTCGGCCTTGCCTTCGACGAGCACGAGGATGGCTTCGCGGTCGCCGGTGGCCTCTTCTGCAGTCTCGCCGGGGGCGAGGCGGTAGCAGCTGAAGCCGACATAGGACCAGTCGGGCGAGAGCGGGCTGCGCGCGGTTTCGGGGGTGATGTGGTGGATGCGCCCCGTTTCGCCCGAGGGCCGTCTCAGCAGATCGCTCATCTCTCGTCCTTCCTGTCCGGGCGCGCGCCCTAGCGGCGGTCGAGCCCCGCCTGGCGCGCCATGTCCTTCAGCGCGGTGAACCCCACGCTCTGATACTCGACCGGATCGCGCGTGGCGGGATCCTGCTCGGCCTCGATGATGAGCCAGCCGTCGTAGCCCGCATCGGCCGCGGCCCGCAGGACGGGCATCATGTCGACGCAGCCTTCGGGATCGCCCGGCACGGTGAAGACGCCGCGGCGCACCCCTTCGAGGAAGCTCAGCCCCTCGTCGCGGACCTGCCGCATGAGGGCGGGGCGGATGTTCTTGAAGTGCAGGTGGCTGATCCGGTCCATGTAGCGCGTGGCGAGCGCGGCGGGATCGGCCCCGCCGAAGACCGCGTGGCCCGTATCGAGAAGCAGCCGCGTGTTCGGTCCCGCCATCTCCATGAAGCGGTGGATGTCGGCCTCGGATTCGACGATCGTGCCCATGTGGTGATGGTACCCCATCGCGACGCCTTCGTCCCGCGCGAGGGTCATGAGGGCCTCGAGGCCGGTCATGAAACGATCCCATTCTGCATCGTCGAGGACGGGCCGGTCGTTCACCGCGATGTCGTCGCTGCCGTGGACGGTGTTGGAGCATTCGCAGGCATTGATGTGGCTGCCGCCCGCGGCCCGGGTGAAGGCGATCCAGTCCCGCAGCGCCTTTTTCTCGGTTTCGATGTCGTTGACGAGCAGGTTGGTCGAGAACCACCCGGCGGCGAAGCCGAGACCGTATTCCTCAAGTTTCGATTTCAGCTCCGTACCGTCGTCGGGCATCTTGTGGCCCTTCTCGATCCCGTCGAAGCCGATCCGGCGGCAATCGTCGAGGCATTGCTCGAGGCTGATGTGATCGCCGATCGACCAATCGTCGTCGTTCGACCATGCGATCGGGTTGGTGCCGTAGCGGATCATGCCTTGAACCTGTCCTTGATCATGTCGTCGTAGCGGCGGCGTGCGGTGCGGGCCGTTTCGAGTTCGGAAACCTCCGGCGGGACCACGTCCCAGAACGCGCCGCCGATATCCTTCGGGGGGTAGGGCGTGGTGTCGATCACGATGACCTGCGGACGGGTCTTGCCGCGAGCGCGGGCGATTTCGTCCTTGAGCTCGGCGATGGAGGTGACCTTGACCGCATCCGCGCCCATCGCCCGGGCATGCGCGACGAAATCGATCTGGGGCATCTCCTCCCGTTCGACATGTTCGTAGAGGTTGTTGAATTCGGGGCTGCCGCTGCCCTGCTGCAGGCGGTTGATGCAGCCGTATCCGCGATTGTCGGTCAGTACGACGGTGAAGCCCAGACCCATCATCGCGGCGGTCGCGATCTCGCTGTTGAGCATCATGTAGCTGCCGTCGCCGACCATGCAGATCACGTCCTTGTCGGGCCGGGCCATCTTCATGCCCATCGCGCCGGCAAGCTCGTATCCCATGCAGGAATAGCCGTATTCCATGTGGTAGGAACCGGGCTTCCACGGCTTCCAGAGCTTCTGAAGCTCGCCGGGCATGGTGCCGGCGGCGCACATGACGACACTGTCCAGGGTTGCGGCGCGCTGCACCGCGCCGATCACCTGCTGGTCGGAAGGCAGTTCGTTGTCGTCGCCGGGCGCATCGGTGACCGAGGCGACCTCTGCGAACCAATCCTCGCGGATCGCCGAGACATCGGCACCGGCATGGTGATCCCCGAGCGCCGCGCCGAGCGCCTCTATCCCCGCGCGGGCATCCCCGATCACGGGAAGGGCGCGCCGCTTGTAGGCGTCGAAGGGCACGACGTTCACCTGGGCGAAGCGCAGGTCGGGATTCTGGAAGAGTCGCCAGGAGCCGGTGGTGAAATCCTGGAACCGCGTGCCGATCCCGATCACCAGATCCGCCTCGGCCGCGTAGCGGTTCGACGCGTCCGAGCCCGAGACCCCAATGCCGCCCAGGGCCATCGGATGATCCCAGGGCATCGCGCCCTTGCCGGATTGGGTTTCCGAGACGGGGATGCCGTGGGTCTCGGCGAAGGTTCTGAGCGCCTCGCAGGCGTCGGAATAATGCACGCCGCCGCCCGCGACGATCAGGGGGCGCTTCGCATCGCGCAGGGCCTCGGCCAGACGGGCCACGTCGTCCTCGTCGGGGCGGGGCCGGCGCGCGGTCCAGACACGTTCCTCGAAGAAGCTTTCGGGGAAATCCCACGCCTCGGCCTGCACGTCCTGGCAGATCGAGATGGTGGCGGGTCCGCAGCTTGCCGGGTCGGTCATCGTTGCGAATGCGCGCGGCAGGGCGGTCAGAAGCTGTTCGGGTCGGGTGATCCGGTCGAAATAGGCGCTGACGGGGCGGAATGCGTCATTCGCGGTAATCGTGCCGTCGTGAAAGGGCTCGATCTGTTGCAGGACGGGATCGGGCTGGCGTCCCGCGAAGACGTCGGAGGGTATGAGAAGGACCGGCAGGCGGTTCACGTGTGCAAGCGCCGCGGCCGTCACCATGTTGGTCGAGCCCGGCCCGATCGAGGCCGTGACCGCCATCGCGCGCTTGCGTCCGAGTTCCTTGGCATAGGCGATGGCGGCGTGGCACATGCCCTGTTCGTTCTGACCGCGATAGGTGCGGATCCGGTCGCGATGGGTGTGGAGCGCTTCGCCCAAAGCCGCGACGTTGCCGTGGCCGAAGATCGCCCAGACCCCTTCGATGAAGGGGTCGCCATCGGCGTTCTTCTGGGCCGCGACATGGCGCACCATGGCCTGGGCGGCGGTCAGTCTCACCGTCTTCATGCTGTCTCCTCCCTCGTCGCGGCGTCGCGTGCCGCGTCCCATGCGGCGGCCATCGCGCCGAATTCCCCGCGCATGCGTCGCGAGGCCTCGGCATCGTCGATCTGGCCTGCCATCCAGGCGCGCGCCGCATCGCCGAAGATCGTCCGTCCGATGGCGAAGCCCTTGACCATGGGGTGCCGTGCGGCAAGGCGGAACCCTTCGCGCAGCTCGTCGGTCGGCGCGTCGAGCCCGAGGACGAGGATACCGCGGACATGCGGGTCGCCCTCCTCGATCGCGGCGCAGGTCCGGGTCCAGGCGAGCTCGGTTGGCTGCGGTTCGAGCTTCCACCAGTCGGGACGGATGCCGGCGGCGTGGATGCGGCGGACGAGATCGGCTGTCGTGTCGTCGCCGACGGGGCCGACCTTCGACGGAATGATCTCGAGCAGGAATTCCAGCGCGTTGCGCCGCGCGGCCTCGGCCAGACGAGTGAGCGTGGCGAGCTGGTCGTCCCACATCGCCGCGTCGTCGTCGGGATGGCAGAAGCACAGACACTTGACCACGTGATCGCGGGGCCATTCCGACAGGCCGCCGAAATCCTCGCCGATCTCCTCGAGCCGCAGGGGCCGCGAGCCGGGGATCTCGACGGGGCGGCCGACCCACAGGCCGCGTCCCGCCGCGCCGTGAAGGGCGGCCTGTCCCAGACGTTCGTCGCAAAGAAGTCCGTAGCCCTCCCGGCCATCCGCGACGTCGCGCGTCGCATCGAGGCAGAGCCGCTTGAAGGCGGCGATCTTCTGCGGCGTGGCCCCTTCCATCTCCTCGAACTGCGCGCGGTGATCGAACGCGAAGACGCGCAGGTCGGGCAAGTCACCGATCCGCGTGGTCGCCCAATGCACCTGTTCGAGATCGCGGTCCTTGCGCAGCGCGGGCGTGACGATTCCGCGCCCGAAGAAGAAGCGGAGCTCCTCCCATGTGGGGTAGGCCGGGGCGCAGCCATGACGTGAGACGGCGAAGGCCCCGCAGGCATTGGCGTATTTGAGGGCGGTCGGCCAATCCTCGTCGTCGAGCCACCCCTTGAGCAGCCCGCTCATGAAACCGTCGCCCGCGCCCAGCACATTGAAGATCTCGATCGGAAAGCCGGGGCCGACCTCTCCCGCGTCGAGATCGTCCGGGATCGGACCCGGAAAGGCCGCAGCCCCCATCGCCCCCCGCTTGCAGACGAGCGTGGCGTCCGAGACCTCGCGAACCGCGCGCAAAGCCGCGATCGTGTCGGTGGTGCCGCCGGCGATGTGAAATTCCTCCTCGGTGCCGACGACGAGATCGAAGAGATGCAGGGTCGATCGCAGCTTCTTCGTCACGGCATCGGACGCGATGAACCGTTCTTCCCCCGCGTCGTGACCGGCGAGCCCCCAGAGGTTCGGTCGATAGTCGATGTCGAGCGCGGTGCGGCAGCCGTTGCTGCGTGCCAGATCCAGCGCCTTCAGGACCGCGCGCTCGGTCTGCGGGTTCGACAGATGCGTGCCGGTCGCCACGACGGCGCGGGCGCGGGCGATGAAGCCCTCGTCCACATCGTTCTCGGACAGGGCCATGTCGGCGCAATCGGTGCGGTAGAAGATCAGCGGAAAGCGGTCCTGCGCCTCGATGCCGAGAATGGCCAGCGCGGTGAGACGCTGCGGATCGGTCGCCACGGCGGTGACGTCTACGCCTTCGCGGACCAGCTCCTCGCGGATGAAGCGGCCCATCGCCTCGTCGCCGACGCGCGTCATGAGCGCCGAGCGCAGGCCGAGCCGGGCGGTTCCGGCCGCGATGTTGGTTGGGCTGCCGCCGATATACTTGCGGAACGAGCGCATGTCCTCGAGCCGCCCGCCGACCTGCATCCCGTAGAGATCGACGGAGGAGCGGCCGATCGTGATGACGTCGAGATCGCGCATCAGCCCGCCCCGTCGAGGATCTCGGCGACCTCGACCACGCGGCCCTCGGTCGCCGCGCGGGTCGCGGCATCGGCCAGGACCAGCGCCATGAGCCCGTCGCGGCCGGTGATCTCGGGGGCGCGCCCCTCGCGGAGGCAATCGGTGAAATGCCCGATCTCGGCGAGATAGGCCTCGTGGAAGCGGTCGATGAAGAAGTTCGGAAGCGGCTCCTGCCGGAAGCCGTCGACCTTGCCGACGCTGACCCGGTCGCCGTCGTGGTTCTTCATGAAGGCCGCGCCCTCGGATCCCAACACCTCGGCCCGCATGTCAGCGCCGTAATGGCTGCGACGCGTGTTCGAGATCACGCATTGCCGGCCCCGCGCCGTCGTCAGAAGCGTGTTCACGCTGTCGAAATCGCCGAATTCCTCGAGTCCCCGGTCGATGAGGGCCGAGCCCGTCGCCTGAACCCGGACCACCTCGTCGTCGAGCAGCCAGCGCGCGATGTCGAAATCGTGGATCACCATGTCACGGAAGATCCCGCCAGACCCCCTGAGATAGGAGGCAGGCTGCATCGCGGGATCGCGGGAGGTGAGGTTGACCATCTCGACCGTGCCGATCGCGCCGCTGGTGATCCGCGACTTGAGCGCGCGGTAATCGGGGTCGAAGCGACGCTGGAAGCCGATCATGAGGGGCGTTCCGGCATCCTCGGCCACGGCGATGCAGGCGCGCGCCCGGTCGACCGAAAGGTCGATGGGCTTCTCGCAGAAGATCGCCTTTCCAGCACGGGCCGCGCGTTCGATGAGGTCGGCGTGACCGTCGGTGGGAGTGCAGATCAGGACGCCGTCGATCTCCTCCGAGGCGAGGATGTCCTCGACGCTTCGGGGCTGGCCGCCGTGGCGCGCCGTGACCTCCTCGGCGGCGGAGGCGTCGGGATCGAAGGCCCCGGCGAGCGTCGCGCCGGGTGTCCGGGCAATGGCAGCGGCGTGGACCTTGCCGATGCGGCCGCAGCCGATCAGACCATAGGTGACGGTCATGGCGATGCTCTCCTCCTCGATCCGGCGGGACCGATACGTCGATCGATCCAATTCCGGATATGATCGAGATATTCCATTATGCCGATGTCATCAACATTTATGGAAGTAATATTTCAATGCTTGCGCGCCGCTCCGACCCCGACCGCGAGCGTGGTCGCGAGGACCAGCGTTGCCGTCAGCGTTCGGAAGGCATCGACGTCGATCTCGCGCACGAGAAGTATCTCGTCGGCATGCCGGGCGAGAGGCGATTCCGCCTTGTCTGTGATCGCCACGACCTTGAGCCCCTGAAGCCGTGCTTCGCGCGCGAGGTCGATCGTCTCGGACGAATAGGGAGCATAGGAGATGGCGATGAGAGCGTCTTTCGGGCGCAGGCCACCCGCATTGACGATGCCGCCCGTCATCCCGTGCAGATTGGCGGGGATCCGCATCCGGTCGAACGTGTAGAACAGATATGTCGCGGCCGCGAAACTGCGCCGCATGGCCGCGATATGAACCATGTCGGCGCGGCTGAGTACGCCGACCGCGCGTTCGAGCGCGGCATGGTCGATCCCCTCGACCATGCGGTCGAGGGATGCTCGCCCCGCGCCCGCGAATTCGAGGAGGATCGGACTGGTCCGGGCACCGAGTTCGCGAAACCGGGCAAGGCGCGCATCGTAGGTCGGCCAGCCATCGGTCAGCTCGGTCTTGTAGACCTTCTGGAAGGCTGAAAAGCCGGAAAATCCCACCTGTTTGCAGAACCGCACGAAGGCCGAGGGCTGCACGCCCGCCGCCTGCGCGATTTCAGCAACGTTCGAGACGGCGATGCGTTGCGGGTTGCGCAGCACGAACTCGCCGCATTGCTTGAGCCGCTTCGGCATCGAGGGCAGCGATTCCTCGATCGTTCGGTGCAACGCGGCGACATCCGGCGGCGGGGTCGCGGGAATGTCCGGCATTTCGTCCTGCATGGCTGCTCCGATCGGGTGCGTCGGGCGCATGGAACGGATTTTCCATTCCGGGGTCAATCGGCACCCGGTGCAGTTCAGGCCTCCTGCCGGTCGGCGGCCTCCGGATCGGCGAGGATGACGGCCTCGGGGACGAGGTGGATCGCGGTCGCGGGCCAGTCGGGATCGTATCCTCCGGCGTCGGCGATGTTCCTGAATGCCATCCGCTTGTCCCGACCGAAGAGCATCATGGCCGCGCTGCGTGCCCGAGCGATCGTGGCGATCCCGACCGAGATCCCGTGCGTCGGAACCTCATCGAGGCTGGCAAAGGCCGGGAAGCTCGCCATGTTGTCGCGCCGGGTCTGCGCGCCGAGTTCGACGATGCGGGTCCCGGTATCGGGCGCGGTGCCGGGGGGATTGAAAGCGACATGTCCGTCACCCGCCCCGGAGGCCAGGAGGAAGAGGTCGAGGCCGCCGGCCGCCGCGATGCTGTCGTCGTAGGCACGGGGATCCGCCGGGTCGGGGAACCAGACATTCCCCTTCGGCAGGGCGAGGTCGGGTGGCAGGACCGCGTTCCAGTCCCCGCGCATGGTACTCTCCGCGAAGCGCCGGCAGGAATTGTGCGCATCGCTCGGCACGTAGCGGAAGTCCTCGCCGTCCCCCGCGAGATACTCGTCCATCATCACGAGGACGAGCGGCGCGAGCGATTGTGGCCGCTTCGCGAGACGCTTCGTCATCGCGGCATAGACGGGTCGGGGCGTGCGCCCCGTGGGACAGCCGAGGAGATACGTTCCGCCCGTGCCGTCGGCCCGTGCCACCGCGTCGAGGATCGTGTCGGCCAGCATGCGTCCGTGGATTTCGGCCGGCTGTACCTCGACGCGGATCATGGCGTTTCCTTTGCGGGGGCCGCGACGCTCGGGCGGCGGACAAGGCTGCAGCCGAGCTCGATCCGGCGTGCGGGGGCGGGCTCGCCCGGCGGATCGGTGAGGCGGTCGCGCAGCAGCTGCAGCGCTGTCGGCCCGATATGCTTGACCGGCACATCGACGGAGGAGAGCGGTGGCGAGCTCATGTCCGACTGGATGAGGTTGTCGAACCCCACGATCGAGATGTCCTCGGGCACGCGCAGTCCCGCGCGGTGCAGCACGCCGCGGGCATGGAGCGCGACGTTGTCGGAGGCGCAGAAGATCGCGGTGATGCCATCCCGTTCGATCGTCCTGACGAGGTCGTCGGACAGGATGCGTTCAGCCATGACGAGGTCCCAGGCCGGGAACGCGATGATCGAGGCCTGCGCGCGGTCTCGGCCCAGCTCGGCCAGCGCATCGAGATAGCCGTCTCGCCGCCTCTCGATCGTGGTGCGGCCGGCCCAGGTGATGTGCAGGATGTTGCGATGCCCCAGACCCGTCAGCCAGCGCACGGCCTGCCGCGCGGCGAAGCGGTTCTGCGGGACGACGGTGTCGATCTCCATCTCGGGGTCCTCGCCGTTGACGAGGATCATGGGCGGCAGGTCGGCGCGGGCTCGGGCCAAGGGACGCAGGAGTTCGGGCCGGTCGTCGTGCATCAGCATGATCGCGTCGCACCGCTCGCGCGCGACGGCTTCGACGACCTCCTCGGCGTCGAGATTGCCGTCGGACGAGGAGAGCGGAACGATCTCGACCCCCGTCGCGTCGCAATGTGTGCGGAGGGCCGACAGGATCGACCAGAGAAAGAGATTCGCCTCGCTCTCGGCCATGCCGTAGCCCGGCACCGCGACGAGCAGGCGCTTGAGCCTGACACCCTGTCGCTGCATCCGCTGGCGGTCGAAATGTCCCAGCTCCTGCGCGATCCTGAGGACACGGGCCCGTACCTCGTCAGAGATCTTGGCGGTGCCGTTGATGACGTGTGACACGGTGCTGATCGAGACCTCGGCCTCGCGCGCGATATCCTTGAGGCCTATCCGTCGGCGGGCCCTGGTCGGTTTCTCGGACGTCGTCATTTGATCCCGGTATTGGCGATGCCGGCCGTGATGTAGCGCTGAAGGAAGACGAAGATCAGCGTGACCGGCGCGAGGCTGAGAACTGTCATGGCCAGGATATAGTGCCATTGCGTCGTGAACTGACCCTGAAAGGCGTTGAGCCCGACCTGGAGCGTGAAGTTTTCCGGGCGGATGAGAACGATGAGCGGCCAGAGAAAGTCGTTCCAGCGCCAGATGATCGAGAAGATCGCGAGGACCGCGAGCGCGGGCGCGGTAAGCGGCAGAACGATGCGCCAGTAGATGCGGAACTCGCTCGCCGCGTCGATGCGCGCGGCCTCGATCAGCTCGTCCGGAATGGTGAGCATGTACTGGCGCAGCAGGAACACGCCCGTCGGGGTGGCGATCGTTGGAAAGATCACCCCCCAGAGCGTGTCGATCATCCCGAGGCCGACCACGACGAGGAAGGCCGGCACGATCACGACGGAAAGCGGGATCATGAGCGTCGAGATGATGAGCACGAAGATCACGTTGCGCCCCCTGAACCGGTATTTCGAGAGCGCGAAGGCGCACATCGAGTTCAGGATCAGCGTGAGGATCGTCGCCACGACAGTCACGAAGGCCGAGTTCTTGAAGAACGTGATGAAATTGAAATCCTCGAGCGGGGCCGTGTAGTTGCGCGTGGCGATCGAGATGGTCTCGACGGGCGCGATCTGCGAGGTATGCACCGCGATCGTCTCGCCGGGTGCCTCGGGGTCGACCATCTGCGCCTCGATCCCGATCCGACGCACGAGGGCGAGCTGCCGAGTTTCGCCGTCGATCTCGGCCTCCCAGAGCCCGAGCGGACGCTCGTAGCCGTCGACCGCGACCTGCTGGGGTGCAGTGGGAAGGAAGCTCGGCGGGAAGCGATTGATCTCCGACGGCTGCTTGAGCGACGTCATCGCCGCCCATGCGATCGGAAGCGCCACGATGAGCGTACCGACGAGAAGCCAGATCCGCACGATCCAGTCGGTCGCGTCAGGGCCGGACGTGCCGCGCGTGCGGGCGAGGAAACGGAAGACGGACATCGGGCTCTACTCCGCTTTCTGCGCGAGGCGCATCTGCATCAGGGTCAGGACCAGCAGCACCACGCCCATGACCACGGAGGCCGCCGAGGCCATGCCATAGAGCTTGATGTCGCTCGCGAAGGCGGTCTCGTAGATGTACTGCACGAGGAACGTGTTTGCCGTGCCCGGTCCGCCGCCATTCGTGAGCACGTAGGCCTCGTCGAAGACCTGCACGGCGCGGATCATCAGCAGCACAAGCACGACGACGAGGTTCGGCAGCAACATCGGCAGCGTGATCCGCCAGAAGACGCGCCACGAGGACGTTCCGTCGATCGCCGCGGCCTCGTAGATGTCGCGCGGGATGGCCTGAAGCCCGGCGAGCAGGATCAGCGTGTAGAAGCCCATCTGGAACCAGATCGACACGATCACGGTCCAGAAGCGCGACCAGAACACGTCGAGCATGAAGATGACCGGCTCGAGCCCTATGGAGGAGAGCATCCCGTTCAGAAGGCCGTTGCGGTCGAGGAACCACCGCCAGATGAGGCCCACGACCACCGGGGAAAGAAGCACGGGATAGAAGAAGATCGCCCGGAAGAAGCTGCCTCCGCGCACGATCCGGTTGAGCACGAGCGCCGTGACGAGCGAGACGGTGAGCATTCCCAGAACGGTGAAGGCCACGTACCAGAGCGTGTTCAGAACCGAGATCCAGAACATCGATTCCGCGCAGCTATAGGGTGACAGAAAGGTCTCGCAATCGAAGAGGCGGGCGAAATTGTCCCAGCCGACGAACGGGCGGTCGCCCAGCAGGATGTTCGTACCCCCTGTGAAGGCGTAGAAGACCAGAAGCGCGATGGGTAGGAACGTGAAGATCCCGAAGATCACCATGTTGGGCAGGATGAAGACCCACGGCATGTTGCGTCCGCCGATGCCGCGCTCGATCAGGTTGAAAGGGATCTCGACGATCCGCATCAGCTGCATGGCGATGCGAGAGAGGATGGCGGTCATGCCGCGGCCTCCGTCTCGGCGGGCGTGGGAACCCGGATGCCGTCCGCCGCGCGGAAGACATGGATACGATCGCGCGGCAGGTCGAATGCCAGATCCGCGCCCGCCTGGGCATTGAAATGATGCTGCACGTGGAGCGTGGTGAGCTCTTCGTCCGCGGGGTCGAGCTTGCCGTAGATGAACGTCTCGGTGCCGAGACTTTCCTGGTATTCCACGCGCATCCGATAAGGCCCTTCGCCCGCGCGGGCGTGCGACGGGCGAATTCCGATCACGACCTCCTCGCCATCGGAAAGCGCGGATGAGGCGACCGGCAGCGCGATGTCGCCCAGGGTCGGGACATGCGCCTGCGCCGTTCCACCCCCTGTCACGCGGCCCCGGAAGAAGTTCATCCTGGGCGATCCGATGAAGCCCGCGACGAAGAGGTTCGCGGGTCTGTCGAAGAGTTCGAGCGGCGTGCCGATCTGTTCCGGGCGACCCGCATTCATCACGACGATCCTGTCGGCCATCGTCATCGCCTCGACCTGGTCGTGGGTGACGTAGATCATCGTGGAGCGAAGCTGCCGGTGCAGGTTGATGATCTCGCCGCGGGTCTGGACGCGGAGCTTCGCATCGAGATTGGAGAGCGGTTCGTCAAAGAGGAAAAGCGCGGGTTCGCGAACGATGGCACGGCCGATCGCGACGCGTTGCCGCTGGCCGCCCGACAGCGCCTTGGGCCGGCGGTCGAGATAATCCATGAGACCCAGCATCGCGGCCGCGCGGGTGACGCGGTCGTCGATCTCGGACCGCTTCATGTTGATGTTCTCGAGCCCGAACGAGAGGTTCTTGCGCACGCTCATATGCGGGTAGAGCGCGTAGGACTGGAACACCATCGCGATCTCGCGCTGGGCGGGGGTGAGCGTGTTCACCTGCTTTTCGCCGATCTCGATATCGCCGCCGGTGATGTCCTCGAGCCCCGCGATCAGCCGCAGGAGAGTGGACTTGCCGCACCCCGAGGGGCCGACGAGGACGACGAATTCACCGTCGCGCACTTCGAGATCGACGGATTTGATGACTTCGACCGCGCCGAAACTCTTCGTCACTTTTTTCAACGTCAGACTGGCCATGCAATCAGGCTCCTGCTCTTGCGGGGCTTTTCGGCGCGACACCGCGCGAGACCCGGGGCGCGGGGCTCAGCGCGTCGAAAGGTGCCGGGGAGCCGTCGACCGACAGGCCGGCGCTCCAATCGAGGGTGAGATCGACGCCGTCGGGCACCCGGAGGGAGAGACGGGAGCCGTCTCCGGAAAAAACGGGAGAGAGCGCGCGCATCTCGTCCTTGAAGTCGTGAAAGCCCGCCTCGCCCGCGCCGGAGGCCACCCGGACGATCCAGCCGCTCCGGCGGCCGGAGAGGCGGAATTCTCGGCCGGCGGTCGCGCCTGACACGACTGGATTGAGCGTACCCGACGCCCATATCGCGGCATAACCGTCGCCCGCCCTCGCAAACAGCCAATGTCCTTCGGCTTCCAGCGCGTCGAGGCCATCGCGCGCCGCGAAGATGTGGACGAATTCCACCTCGGGTGCGTCACCGAGATCGTAGAGCAGCAGCGCATGGTCACGATGCTGCCCGACAAGCGGCAGGACGCTGTTGCCGGACCAGAAGGACGGGCGCTTGATCCCCCAGGGGTCGGTCTCGCCGGGGTGGTTGATCCAGAGGCGTGCCATCGGGTGCCCCGAAAGGCGAATGTCGACGACATGCTGCTGGTGGCCCTGCGTGCCGGGATCGTGTTCCACGACGCTCGAGAGCATGGAGGCGCGATCCTTCCAGAGGACGAGCTTGCCGTTGTGGTCGTGGCCTTGCGTATATCGCGCCTCGATCCCTCCGGGACCGTCGAAGAGGGCGTCATGCCGGGTCTCGGACGGTGCCGCATAGTCCGACAGGCAATAGAGCGGCAGCGCCGCGACACCCGTCCCGAGCCATCCCTCTCCGAAGGCCACGCGGCAGAAGGGTGCCAGTTCGGTGAGCGGCCCGGCCTTCAGCTCCTTGTCGTAGGCGCGGCCCTGGGAGCCCGCCGGAACGCCTGCCAGCGTGTGAAGTCCGATCATCGCGAAGAGACGGTCGAGGAGGGCGCGGCAGCGATCCTCGAGCGGCCCCTTGGCCCAGCCGACGAGCCCGAAGAGGCCGATGAAGTCGATGGGGTAATACGCGGCCGAATTCCATTCGACGAAGCCATGGGCCTCGACCGCGTCGAACCAGGCCGGAAGACGCTCTTCGGCGAGGCGTTTCTGCTCTGCCCCGGTCCGACCCGAACAGGTGAAGACAGCGTCCGGAAAGAGGTGCCCGGCGATATATTGCGAAACGTGGAAGCACAGGACGTGGTTCTCGCTCCAGAACCACATGACATCGTTGCCGGGCTCGTCGACCCAGTAGCGATAGTCGAGGATCGCGTGGCGGATCCGGGCGCGGTGTGCTGCGGGGAGGCGGTCACGGTAGAGGCCCCAGACCCAGAGCAGTGGCACCATCACGAAATCCGAACAATCCTCCCGGGCCTCGATCGAGGAAAGCGTGGCATCGAGGATCGCCTCGATCGCGGCGGGGTCCGTGTCCTCGGCATCCGTCGCATAGAGCGCCAGCAGCCGTCCGATGCGCGGATCGCCATTGCGTGCCGCGTGTTCGAGGGCCTCGCGCTTGCGGGCGTCCTCGGTGTCGGGCGGTGTGAAGGGGGCGAGGTCGTCCAGGAAGGCCGCGTCGATCTGGCGTTCGATCGAGACGTCACCGACCCGGAACGTCAGCAGGACCCGATGGAACCCCTCGCGGATCCCGAGCGAGCCATCGAGCGTCAATCGCGTCTCGCCGGCCTTGAGGATCGCGTCGGTATCGAGCAATGTCGCACGGTCGTGCTGATGCGAGACGATCCGGACCCTGATCGGCAGGTCGGTTTCCAGCGCTTCCTCGAAGACGAGGGTCATGGGTTCGCGCAGGAAGTAGTCGCGCGCCGGGCGGATTTCGGCGGCGAGATCGCGGACGGCCGCGATGAGTCGGGAATCCGCTTCCGCCCCGATCTCGATCCGGATCGACGCTCCGCTGCGATTGACGAGCGCCGCGCTCCAGTTCGTGTCCCTCTCGAAGAGGTCCTCCATATGCATGAGGATCTCGTTCGCCCCTTCCCGGAGCGGCAGGACGATCCGAGTACTGCGCGCCGCGTTGCGCTGGAACGGCTCGAAGCGTGCGGCCTCGGCACCATCGACCCAGAGCCGCACGCCGCCGCATGTCGAAAGATCGAAGGCATGATCGCCCGCCTCCCTTGCGACGAACGTTGCGCGCAGGAATCGCCGCCGGTGGGTCGGGGTATAGGCGAAACCATCGAATTCGACGCGCGGAATATCGTTCGGGGCGTAGAAGCCCGCGCCTTTCCAATATGCGGGCAGGTCGATGGGACGATCGCGCATCTCGGTCAGGAAAGCCCTTCGACAAGGCAACGGATCGGTGCCGGTGAAGCCGTTCCGGAACACGTAGTCCAGACCGAAGGGCGTCGGGGCGGGAAAGCCCGGATATCCGGCCGAGATCACGGGGCCGAGTTCCCAGAGTACGGCCGGTTCTCCGTCCTCAAGCATCACGGAATAGGTCGGTCCCGCCATCTTCGCCTCCCCAACGAAAATATTTGCGTCACTTCTGCACGCCGTGAAAATGAGAAACTGTTGATATGCAGTATTGTCAATGCTACGGAGAAAAAAGAATTCAAATAATGAAAAATTTGCATTTAAGTGTACGGCGCAGCAGGGAGAGAAGGAGGGCTGTCATGAACACATCCATCAAGGGAACGATGATCGGGGCCGCGACGGGCGCGCTTCTGGCGGGAGGGGCCGTCGCGCAGGACCAGGCGACGCTGACCTTCCTCTATACGGACGACAATCCGCAGGCGGTGGAGCGCGTGCGAGAGCTGACGCAGCAATTCAGCGATTCGCACGACGACATCGACATCGAGTTCATCTCGACCGGGTACGACGCCGTAATGCGGCAGCTTCCCATGCAGCTCGCCGTGGGGGAGGGGCCCGACATCGCCAAGGTGGCGGATTACACGCTCGGTCGCTACGCGCTCGACCTGCGGCCGTATCTCGACGACCCGGAGGCCTTCGTGGATCTCTACGGGGCGGATCAGCTCTCGATCCTGCGGCCGGACGACCGCGAAGGCGACGCGATCAACGGCATCATCTGGACCCGGACATTCAACCTGCCCTTCGTCAACGAGACGCTGTTCCAGCAGGCCGGTGTCGACCTGCCCCAACCGGGTGCCACGCTGCAGGAGATCGTCGAGGCATCCGTGGAGGTCGCCGAGGCCACTGGCGCGCAGATCCCGTTCACTCTCGACCGATCGGGTCACCGCATGGCCGGTCCGCTCCTGTCGGCGGGGGCCGAGATGATCGACGAGAGTGGCCACTACACCTTTCCGGACGATGCCGCGCGGGGCGTGATCGAGGAGCTTTACGGCTATACCCAGAGCGGGGCCTTCCCGCCCGAGATGTGGGGTGCCGCGGGCGGTGCCGCCTACAAGTCGATGGGCGAGGAATTCGCCAACGCGAATGCCGTGACCTATCTCGCGGGCAACTGGATGGTGGGCAATTTCGCGGACCAGATCGGGGACGCGTTCGACTGGACGGCGATCCAGGCACCTTGCGGACCCGCGGGTTGCGTGGCGATGCCAGGCGGAACTGCGATCATTCCGTTCGAGCATACCGACCACCCCGAGGCCGCGGCCGAATTCATGACTTACCTCGGCAGCGAGGAAGTTCAGCGCAAGCTGGCCGAGGAATTCATCCTCATCCCCGGGGCCAATATCGACGGTCTCGAGTACCAGACCGACAATTCGAGCGTCCAGGACGCCATGCAGGTCTTCAACGACAACCGCGAGAACGTGCCGCCGCAGGCTCTCGCGCTCAACATCGCGCCCGGCAACACGGCCTTCTTCAACGCGATCGTGCAGCGCATGTCGCAGCTCATCGTCGGGGAGCTGTCGCTCGAGCAGACCTACACGCAGCTCGAACGTGACATGGCCGACATCAACGCCGAATTGCCGGGCGGCGAGGATGCCGCGGCGCAGGATTGATCGACGGGCCGGGGCGGGCAATGGGTCGCCCCGGCGCATATGCGATGCCGGATCCGCCGGCAGGATCGCGATCCCCTTTCAGGAGCCGACGATGCCAGAAAAACTCAATGTCGCGATCGTGGGTTGCGGCATCGGAGAGGAACATCTGAGCCACGGATTCGCCCGTGCGCCGGATCTGTTCGACGTGCGCGCGGTCTGCGATCTCGACCCCCGCCGCCTTGCGGACGTGGCCGCGCGGCACGACGTGCCCGAGACGACGACCCGCTTCGAGGACCTGCTGGGGCGCGAGGATATCGACGTGATCGACATCTGCACCCCGCCTGGGCTTCACCATGATCAGACCGCGGCCGCGCTTCGGGCGGGCAAGCACGTCATCTGCGAGAAGCCGCTCGTCCGGTCGCTCAGCGAACTCGACGGGATCGAGGCGATCGCGGCGCATGCCTCCCGGCTGGTCATGCCGATCTTCCAGTATCGCTTCGGCACGGGCGTCGCTCAGGCGCGGCACCTGATCGAGAGCGGACTTGCCGGAAAGCCCTATCTCGCGACGGCCGAGACGTTCTGGCGGCGCGACATGGCCTATTACGCGAACGGGTGGCGCGGGCGCTGGCATACGGAGCTTGGCGGTGTGCTGACCACGCAGGCGATCCATATCCACGACCTTCTCACGCATCTCATGGGGCCGGTCGACCGGCTTTTCGGGCGGATCGCGACGCGGGTTAACCCGATCGAGGTGGACGATTGCGCGACCGCGTCGGTGCAGCTCGCCAGCGGTGCGCTCGCCACGATGAGCGCGACGCTCGGGTCCCGCGACCAGCTGAGCCGCCTGCGTCTGATGTTCGAGAACGTCACGATCGAGAGCAGCCACGACGCCTATGCCCCTGGGCGCGACCCGTGGACTTTCGTGCCGCGCGACGTGGAGACAGGGCGCGCGATCGATGCTGCGCTTGCCGCCGCACCGGACACGGCGCAGGGCTTCGAAGGGCAGTTCCGCGGCTTTCACCGGAGCGTGACGCAGGGGGACCCTCTGCCCGTGACGACCGGCGATGCGCGTCGCGCGCTCGAGATCGCGACCGCGTTCTATCATTCCGCGCATTCGCGCGAGGACGTTTCCCTGCCGCTCGGGCCCGGCCATCCGGCCTATGGCGGCTGGACCGAGTTCTGGGCCGGAACCGAGGACGTCGCATGAGAAGGGGGTGCCGGACCCGACCTTGCCGATGACCCTCGCGATCGGGATCGATATAGGCGGGACGGGGGTCAAGTACGGGCTTGTCGACGAGAGAGGACGGATCCTCGCGCGGCAGTATGATCCGCTGGAGGCAACGATGCCGGGTGCCGTGCTGTCCGAGATGATCCGCATTCGGGCGGAGGCGATGATCGCCGGCGCGCAGGGGGACATCCTGGGTGTCGGGCTTGTCATGCCGGGGCATGTGGACCCCCGGACCTTGCGCGTGATCCAGGGGGCGGAGAATTTGCCTGCCCTGTCCGATGTGCCGATCGCCGCGGATCTGGGTACTGCGCTGGGCCTTCCGGTCGAGGTCGGCAACGATGCGCTCGCCGCGACGCTGGGCGAGGCCCGCTTCGGTGCGGGCCGCGCGTTTCGATCCTTCGCGATGCTCACCCTCGGGACGGGTATCGGCGGTGGCCTGATGGTCGACGGACGGCTTGTCCACGGCCCGGGTGGCCAGCCGCCGGAATTCGGTGCGATCGTGCTCGACCTCGGGGGGGCGATGAACCCTCATGGACAACCCGGAACGCTCGAGACGATTGCGGGGCGTGCGGGCTTCGAGGCGGCCTTTGCCCGCGAGGGCGTTGATGGCCATGATCTCAAGGCGTGTTTCGAGGCGGCGCGCGGGGGCGACGACCGCGCGGTTCGGGCCGTTTCCTCGGTCGCGCGCCATATC
Source organism: Palleronia sp. LCG004 (assembly GCF_032931615.1). Classification (NCBI taxonomy): domain Bacteria; kingdom Pseudomonadati; phylum Pseudomonadota; class Alphaproteobacteria; order Rhodobacterales; family Roseobacteraceae; genus Palleronia; species Palleronia sp. LCG004. The sequence continues at coordinate 2,574,351 of NZ_CP136759.1, read as the reverse complement.
GCCCAGGCGATCGGGATGATCGTGAACGCAACCTGCATCAGGGCCTGCGTGATCGGCGGGGGCATCGGAGGTGCCGGGCCCGTGCTGTTCGACGCCATCGCCAAAGCGCTTCCGGTGTCGATCTGGCCCGCCTTGGCGCAGGAGTTCCGCATTCTCCCGGCAGAACGCGGCAACGATGCAGGGCTTCTCGGGGCCGTCGTGCCCATTCTCGATCGCGGGAGGGCCGTGTCGTCGGATGCCGGCCAATTCCCGAATCGTGACGAAACCGGCGAGCCGCCGGCCTAGGGACGGGGGTTGAATCCCCTGCGGCGAACCACCTTTTCCTTGCGAGCAACGATAAGGATTGCCGATGTGAAGATCCGCGCGGACAGCCTGAAGATGGGGGGCTGACGTGCCTGACGCCCGCCCAACCGCTCCTCGCCGATCCAGCGGGCACGGGTGTTGCATTCGAGGTGCCGGTCCCTGAGGTGGTCTATCCTCTGCCGGTCGTGAAGAATTATCCCGCCCAGACCGGTGCCGACAGCCGGGGTCGCGCGGTCAGCGCATACGATACGCGATACAATCCCGTCGCCGCCATCCTGTTGGGCTTCGATGAGGTCTGGCAGTTCGGTGACAAGGCGTGACGAAACGGCGGCGCGAAAGGCGACGGCGCGATGGGATACGGTGCGACGCACATTCTCGATCCGGGGGCCTGGGCGCACAACATGGACTACGTCCTGTCCGTCATCGGTACCGCGCGCACCACGGATGACGCATTGCGCGCCTATCTCGACGATCGTCGGCGCAAGGGTATGTCGATCCTCGAAGCGTTCGGACTGTTCGGGCAGATTTATCGCGAGATGTCCGGTCCCGGAAGCACGATCGATATGGCGATTGATCCTTCAGCCGAAATCGCGGATCCGGAGGAGGCGGGCGGTGGCCTCGGATCGCCCGACAGCGATCTCGGAGCCCTCATGGTAATCATGGAGGCGATGCACGGATCGGAAGGTACGACCTCGCCTTGCCGCGGCCCTGGCGGATGACAGATATCGGCGAAGTCATCGAGACCGGCACCGAATTGGTCGGTGAGGCCGGGATCCTGGCTTACAACAGCAATGTCGCCGTCGTTCCGGCACTTCTTTCGGCGTGATCGGCGGCCGCATCATGGCGACAGCGGCGAGTGCCGCCTATCTCAACGCGCCGCAATTCGATCGGACGATGCACGAGGCATTCGTAGACATTCATGAGGTCTTTCCTGGCGAACTGCCCGAAGGGCAGGACTTCGCTACGCTCAGTGGGGGCGGCGCGGACGATCCGTGGGCCGAGACCAACGAGACGAAAGCGCTCTATCGCGAGCGGCTGAATCGTGGCCTCGCGCAGGTGGGGACGGTTCGTCGCAGCGAGGCCCGGCGCGCTCGGCACGGGCGAGGTGCTAGCTCGCGGCGGCACGCTTGCCGTCGGTGCGGACGGTCTCGCGCTCGAGGCACCGCTGACGGTCGAGGGCGGCATGCTTGAGCTCTTTTACGACGAGGTGCCGTCTGCGGGTGAGCGCATCGTCCTCGCCACCGCGCCGTCGATCGAGGGTGCATTCGACAAGATCCGTGCAGGGGATCTTCCGCACGAGGTCGAGCAAGGCGGGACCGAGATCGCCTTGCGCATCGCCGAGGCCGGTTGAAACGGGCCGCGCCCGGTGCCGTCCGCCTTCAGTCGAACGGCACGCCGTCGACGAGGCCGCCCCGGGCGTTCCAGCCCTCGTCGAGAAAGCTGAGGCTTGCCCGGAAGCCGGTGGCGATCCGACCAAGTTCACTACCAAGGCCCATGACCCGCGCGGGAACGTCGGTCGCCATGGCGATCGCCGCTTCGGGCGGCACTCCTGCCCTGTCGATCATCATGCGGACCGCTTCGTCCATGCCCAGATGTGCACCGGCCAGCGTTCCGTCGGGGCCTGTCAGGCGGCCGTCGCGCAGGGTGACGGGCGTGCCCATCAGGTCGAATTCCTCGATGGATCCGGCAAAACTGCGCATCGCGTCGGTTACGAGGAAGAGACGCCCCTTCATCATGGCCGAGGCAAGGGTCAGGTTGAGCGGGTCGACATGATGGCCGTCGGCGATGATCCCCGCGAAGAGCGTCGGGTGGGTCAGCGCGCGGACCACCATACCGGGCGCACGGCCCTGCGGCGGCGGCATCGCGTTCCAGAGGTGGGTCAGGCCCGACAATCCCTCGGACGCCGCGGCGTCGAGATCGGAAGCGGTCGCAATGCTGTGGCCTGCGAAGACGACGATCCCCGCGGCGCTCAGCCGTTCGATCGTGCCTTTCGGCTGCTCTTCGGGCGCGATGGTCAGCATGAGGGGGAACTCGACCCGCTCGAGCAGGGCCAGATCCTCTTCGCGCATGGGGCGGATCCCGGCGGCAGGATGGATGCCGGGTCTCTGCGGCGAGAGGAACGGACCCTCGAGATGCAGGCCGAGCAGCCCGGCGAGGTTCTGCGACCGCGCCGCGCGGACTGCGGCGATGGCCTGTTGCCAACCATCGCCGGGCGCGGTGATGAAGGTCGGGAGGATATGCGCAGCACCGCCCCGGCGCGCGCCTTCGGCGATGCGGGCGATCGCGTCGGGGGTAGGATCCTCGTTGAACTGGACATCCGCCGCACCGTTGATCTGCAAGTCGATGAAGCCCGGGGCCGCAATCTCGACCTTTTTGGCCTCGGCGGGCGCGGGGCCGGTCGAGACTTCGCCGATGCGCCCCTCGGCGATCTCGACCACGCAGTCGTGGCGCGGAGGTCCGCCGGTCCCGTCGTAGAGCGTGCGCGCGTGGATCAATCGGATCATAGGGGGGCCTCTCCGCCGGCAGGGTGCACCATTTCGTAATAGTCGCGCAGCTTGAGATCGCGCGCCGCGTCGGGATCGAGGATCATCGTCGCGGAGGGATGAAGCTGAAGCGCCGAGGCAGGGCAGGCGGCCGAGAGTGGCCCCTCGATCGCGGCGGCCACGGCGGGTGCCTTGCCTTCTCCGGTCGCGAGCAGAAGGCATGACCGGGCCTCGAGCACAGTCGCGATGCCCATGGTTATGCTGAAGCGCGGGGCCTCTTCGCCTTCGTCGAAGAAGCGCGCATTGGCGTCCCGCGTTTCGCGCGTCAGGGTCTTGATCCGCGTGCGCGAGCCCAGGCTCGATGTGGGCTCGTTGAAGCCGATGTGACCGTTGCTGCCGATGCCGAGAAGCTGCAGGTCGATGCCGCCGGCCTCGGAGATGGCCGCGTCGTAGGCGTCGGCCTCGGCTGCGGGATCGGCCGCCGCCCCGTCGGGCAGGCGCGCGCGATCGGGGCCGATGCCGGCCGCTTCGAAGAGGAGCCGTTCCATCGTGGCGCGATAGCTCTGCGGATGGTCGCCGGCGAGACCGACATATTCGTCGAGGTTGAACGTCGTGACGGAAGAGAGATCGAGACTCCCTTCCGCGATCCGCTCCCTGAGTATTTCGTAGACCGGCTCCATCGTGCCACCGGTCGCGAGGCCGAGAACGGCATGCGGGCGTCGGGCCACGTGTTCGCAGAGAAGATCGGCGGTGCGCCGGGCGGCGCTTGCGGCGTCGGGACAGATCAGGACCCGCATCAGATGCGTCCTCCATTGGTGTCGAAGAGAAAACAGTCGCGCCCGCAGATACCGAAGGGAACGCTGTCGCCGTGGGAGGGCAGGGCGCGGCGCGGAACCTCGGCCACGACCGCCTCGTCGCGGCTCGCCTCGGTATAGAGGTAGGCGGCCCCGCCCAGATTCTCGACGACCTCGGCATCGAGCATGATCTTTGCATCGCCGTCTTCCGGTGCCACGAAATCCTCGGGTCTGATCCCGAGCGTCACGGTACCCGGTGCCGCGATGCCGTTGCGCATCGGCACTTCGAGCCCGCTTATGCCGAGCCTCGCCACATCGACAAGGCCCGCGCCCGAAGGGGCGATCCCGGTGAGCGTGGCGGGAAGGAAGTTCATACGGGGGCTGCCGATGAACCCCGCAACGAAGATGTTGTCGGGATCGGCATAGAGTTCAGCGGGGCGACCCACCTGCTCGACCACGCCCTTGCGCAGGACGACGATCCTATCGGCCATGGTCATCGCCTCCGTCTGGTCGTGTGTCACGTAGATCATCGTGGCCGACAGACGGGAATGCAGGCGTGCGATCTCGAGCCGCATCTGCACGCGCAACTCGGCATCGAGATTGGACAGAGGCTCGTCGAAGAGGAAGAGCGCGGGATCGCGGACGATGGCGCGCCCGATCGCGACGCGCTGGCGCTGACCGCCCGACAGCTCGCGCGGGAGGCGGTCGAGAAGGTCGGTGATCTGGAGGATTCCGGCGGCGCGCTGCACGGCCCGTTCCCGCTCGGGCTTGGGCATCCTTGCCATTTCAAGGCCGAATTCCATGTTCTCGGCCACGCTCATATGCGGGTAGAGGGCATAGGTCTGGAAGACCATGGCAAGCCCGCGATCGGCGGGGTCGGCATGGGTCACGTCGCGGCCGGCGATCTCGATCCTCCCCGAACTGGGTTCTTCTAGCCCCGCGATCATGCGCAGGAGCGTGGATTTTCCACAGCCGGACGGCCCGACGAAGACGACGAACTCGCCCGATGCGATCGACAGGTCGAGTGGCGGGATCACTTCCGTCTCGCCGAATGTCTTGCTCACGCCGGTGAGCGTCACGTCACCCATCGTCGGGGTCCCCTCTCATTTCACCGCGCCTTCGGTCAGGCCCGCGACGAACCAGCGGCCGACGAAGGCGAACAGGATGACGACCGGCAGGATCGACAGGCTCGCGCCCGCGAGCAGCAACCCCCAGTCGATCTGGTATTGGCCGATGATGCCCGAGAATCCCACCGGGACCGTGCGTTTCGCATCCGACAGGATCATCACCGAGGCAAAGACGTATTCGGTCCAGGCGGTCACGAAGGCGAAGACGGCGACCGCCGCGATGCCCGGCGCGACGAGCGGGATCATGATCCGCCGCAGCACCGTGAAGGGTGGCCCGCCATCGAGCCGCGCGGCCTCTTCGATCTCGACGGGAATGCCCGCGAAAAACGAGCGGAGCAACCAGATCGCGAAGGGCAGCGCGAAGGCGACGTTGACGAGGACCAGCGCCAGGCGACTGTCGATGAGCCCGAGCTTTGCGAAGATCCCGAAAAGCGGGATCAGGATCACGATCGAGGGAAAGGCATAGGCCAGAAGGATCGCACGATAGAGCGTCTCGCGGCCACGGAATGACATGCGGAAGAAGGCGTAGGCCGACGGAATGGCGAGGATCAGCGTGATTGCTGTCGAGATCGTCGCGACCACCAGGCTGTTCAGCATGTAAACCGGATAATCCGACGCCGCGAGAAGCTTGGCGTAGTGCTGAAGGGTGAAGCTTTCGGGCACGATGGTCGGCGTGCGCGCGATGATCTCGGCGGGGACCTTGATCGAGCCCGTGAGCACGAACCAGAACGGCAGCGCCACGAGCGCGGCAAGAAGCAGCAGCACCGCCCCGAGGGCCAGGTTCCAGCGCGGCGGACGTCTCATCTCGCCTCCGGCGGGCGGGCGAGCCAGCGGGTGGCAATGACGGCGAAGCCCATCAGGAAGACCGTGGCGAGAACCGCGACGGCGGCGGCCTCGGACATGCGGTAGGACTTGAATGCGGTCTCGTAGATCAGGACCGGCAGTGTCCGTGTCCCGCCGGCGGGTCCTCCGGATGTCAGAAGCCAGATGATGTCGAAGACGTTGAAGCTCAGAAGTGTGCCGATCACCAGCAGCACGCCCAGCGTCGGTGCGAGAAGCGGCCAGGTGATCCGGGTGAACCGCTTGTAGGCCCCCGCGCCGTCAATCCGGGCCGCCTCGTAGAGATCGCCCGGAATGCGGGTCAGACCTGCCAGCATCATCAGCGCGATGAAGGGAAACCAGCGCCAGGAATTGATGAAGACCAGCGTGGCGAAGGCGGTCGTGGGCGTCGAGAAGAAACCGACCGGCGCGGAAGTGATCCCGGTTTGCATCAGCAACGGGTTCACTATTCCGCCCGAGGTGGAAAAGAGCCACCTCCAGATCATCACCACGACGACGGTCGGAACGATCCAGGTCAGGACGATCCACGTCCGGGCGATCCGCATTCCCGGAAAGGTCTGGTTGAGCGCGAGCGCCGTGAAGAGGGCGAGTGCCGTCTGCAGGAGCGCGTTCGAGACCACCCACAGAAGGCTGAGCCACGCCGAGGACCAGAAGGTCGCATCGGTCAGCACCTCGACGTAATTCGCGAGGCCCACCCAGTCACCGGCCGTTCCGACCGAGCGGACATTCTGCAGCGACAGGATCACCGCCTGAGCGAGGGGCCAGATCAGGAGCGCCGACAGGAACAGGATCGCCGGAGCGACGAAGACGACGGGCAGAATGCGCCGCGGCAGTTTCATCGCTCCGGGCTCCGCTTCGATCAGTCGGTCAGGTCCTGCATCCGCGCTTCGCCGGCCGCGACGGCCTGGGCCGGATCCTCGCCACTGACGGCGATGGATTGCAGGGTTTCGGCCAGGACGTTCTGCGCCGAGATGGCGGCGATCGCCGGAAAGACACGGCCCGAGGTGAAGCCGAAAAGCATGCCGTTGCGCGAATTCTCGATCACCGTCTCGATCTGGTCGCGATAGGTCTCGACGATGGGGTCGCTCCAGAAACTGTCGGCCTCGGCCCCGTCGGCGGTGACCGGCATGAAGAGGCCCGGCTCCATGTTGAGGAAGCGCCCGTAATTCTCGGGCTGCAGAAGCCAGCGCACGAAGGTCTTCGAGGCTTCGAGCTTTTCCTCGTCCCGGCTCAGCAGCATCACCGCGTTGGCATAGGCGATCGTGTTGTGCGTCTCTCCGTCCTTGGAGGGAATGGCGGCGACCCCGAGATCCGCAGGATCGCCCTCGGCCTGCGTGTCGTAGGTGGAGATGACCGAAAATTGCAGGATCATCGCGCAGGCTCGCGAGGCGAAACACGCCTCGGCCTCGCCCCAAGTCCAGGACGGTGCGTCGGGCGGCGAGAAGGCCAGCATGTCGTCGTAGAATGCGTAGGCGCCAACCGTCTCTGGCGTGTCGAAGCGCAGGCTGCCCTCTTCGTCGTAGATCTCGGATGCACCGCCGTTGGTCATCACGGAATAGACCGTCTGGTCCGTGTAGAGCTGCCGGTTCGCCGGCAGGCCCATCCCGTAGGTGCCGTCTGTCGTCAGTGCCTCGGCCGCCGATCGCCAGTCCTCCCAGGTTTCCGGGACGTCGATCCCGGCGTCCTCGAGGACGGAGGGCCTGTACCAGAGGTTCATGGACATGTTGTAGAGCGGCACGGCCCAGACACCGTCGTCGTAGGAATAGGCTTCGACGGCCGCATCGATGAAGTCATGCTCGGCATCGAGCTCCTCCACGAAGTCGCCGACATCGTCGAGCGCGCCCATCCCCTTCAGGATCGGCGTGAAATCTGGGATCGCGAAGAGCAGATCCGGCCCGGCCCCGGCGGCGAGCGCGGCGGGAGCCTTGGCATAGACCTCGCCCCAGTTCTGAGGCTCCTGGCGGATCTCGATGTCGGGATGGCTCTCGTTGAACTCGTCGAGCAACGTCTGCACGCGTTCGACGCGGTGGGGCGGCTGCTCCATGTGCCAGAGCGTGAGCTCGGTCTGAGCGGCTGCCCCGAGCGGGAGCGTCGCGGCAAGCGCCGCTCCGGCGAGGAGGCGGGATCTGCGGTCGGTCGTCATCGTGTCGTCCTCTCTGTCGGGGTGGGGGCTCTTCGTGGCCCTTAGATCATCTCAGATGCGGGTTGCGGTCGCGGTAGCGCGCGACGAGGCGGGCGTTGTTTTCCTTCGCGCCGTCCATGTTCGCACTGCGAAAGACGGGTGGGTCGCCGTCCCGCGCCAGCGCATCGGCGACCTCGACGACGATGGCGTTGAGGATTGCGGCACCCACGACTGTAGAGGCCGGGCCCGCGCGCAGATCGGTGCCGGGCAGGGCCGTGATTGCGTCGCCGGCCTCGATCCCGTTATCGATCACGATATCGGCGAGATCCGCGAGCCGCTCGCCGCCCTTCGCGGCGGCGGTCGAATATTCGAGCGATGTCAGTGCCACGACCGTTGCACCCGCATCGCGGCCGATCCGGGCGGCGTCGAGCGGGGCCGCGTTGACGCCACTGTTGGAGATCACCAGCAGCACGTCGCCTTTCCCTAGGCCGTACCGCCCGATGATGGGCGCGACGAGACCCCCGGTCCGTTCGAGCGCCGATCCCGAGACGGCCCCTTCGTGCAGCATCGTCGCGGCCGACAGGATCGGTACCGCGCAGGCGAGGCCGCCGGCGCGGTAAAGCACCTCCTCGGCAAGCATGTGCGAATGGCCCGTTCCGAAGACGAAAAGCTGGCGGTCGGCGCGGGCGGCTTGGGTCACGGCCTCGGCGGCGGCGCGGATCGCGGCGGCCCTGTCGCCGTGCTTCAGCGCGGCAAGGTGGCCCATCAGGCGATCGAGATAATCGTCGGCCACGCTCATTCCGCCTGCCCTCCCAGCGTCAGGTGGACCTTCATATTGAAGGCGTCGCCGCGATAGAGCGAGCGGACGAACTCGAATGGCCGCCCTTCGGCATCGCGGGTGAGACGCGTCAGTCGCAGGATCGGCGCGCCTTGGGGCAGGTCAAGCCGCATCGCCGTCTCGCCTTCGGCCGCCGCGGCTTCGAGCGTCTGCTCGGCGCTGGTGGGAGCGATGCCGAACCGTTCGCGCAGCAGCGCATAGCTCGATTGCCGCGCGAAATCAGAGCCGTCGAAGAAGCCCGGGGTCCGATCGGCGTCGATCTCGCTGATCTCGATCGCGACCGGAGCCCCTTCGACCAGCCGCACACGGGCGAGCCGATGGATCTGGCTGTCACGGCCGAGCCCCAAGGCCGCGGCCGTCGCAGGATCGGGCGCGCGAGTCGCGGCTTCGATCACGAGGGCGGCGCTTTCGCGGCCGAGCCGGGCCATGTCCTCGGAAAAACCGGTGAGCGTCGTCAGCTCCTGAGCGATCGCACCGGACCGCACGAATGTGCCGCGACCGACCTGCGCCTCGAGAAGGCCGCGCTGGGCTAGATGCTGCATCGCCTGTCGCGCGGTCATGCGGCTGATCCGCCGGTCTCGCGCCATGTCGCGTTCGGATGGAAGGCGAGTCCCGGCGGAGAGCCGTCCGGAACGTATCTCGCCCTCGATATCCTGCGCGATGGCGAGGTAGCGGGGCGTCGGGGTGTCGATGGTTCTGTCCATTGCACATATTGGTACATACCAATTTGCATCTGGCAAGCCCGAAGGCGGGGCATTTCTCGGACTCAGAGCCCGAGGAGCCGGTCGCGATGCGCCGTGTAGCTGGCACGCGCGGCGCGCCAACCTGCGATATCCGCCGATATCGGGCTGTGGTGTCGCGCGCCGAGCTTTCCGAGCCCCAGGCTCGCCGTCGCGATGTCTAGATGGGCCCCAGCCATGACTGCGGCCAGCATCGCCGCGCCGCGCGCGCCGAATTCCGACCCTTCAGGGACCGCGATCTCGCGATCCAGCACCGTAGCGATCATGTCGCACCAGAGATGGCCATTGGCACCGCCTCCGGTCAGGGTGACGGGCGCGTCGCGCGGAAGATCGAGCGTATCCGCGAGGTCGCCGATCGCGAAGGCCACGCCTTCGAGGACCGCTCTCAACATTTCGGCCCGCCCGTGGGAGGGGGCGAGGCCCGCGAACCCGGCCCTTGCGGCGGGTGCAACGCGTGGGGCGATGATGCCGCTTTCGCTGAGATAGGGGAGGTAGCTGACGCCGCGCGCGCCGACGGGGACCGCCGCCACCTCTTCCTCAAGCCTCGCAAAGCCGTCAGGGGCCGCGACGAGATCGGGGGCCAGGAGCCGCATCGCCCAGTCGAGGTTCAGCGTGCCCGCGACATTGACCATCGACCGGTACCACATGCCCCCCGGCAGCGAGAACAGCAGCCCGAGATCGGGCGGCGTGAAGATGGGTGCATCGCTCACGCGGCCGAGCATGCAGGTCGTTCCCAGCACCGCGGTAGCCGATCCCGGGGCAAGCCCCCCGGCACCGATCACCGTGGCCGGTACGTCACCGCAGCCCGTCGCGACGGGCAACCCCTTGGGAAGTCCGGTCGCGGACGCGGCTTCCGCGGTGATGGTGCCCGCCTGTGACGCACTGTCGGAGGGATCGGGGAAGAGATGCGCAAGATGAGACAGGCCGAAGAGATCGCGCATGTCGGCGCTTGCGGACTGGCTCCGCGCATCGCCGGGCGCGACGGCGGCTTCGGTCCGGTCGATGGCGATTTGCCCGGTCAGGCGTGCCCTCAGAAAGTCCTTGTAGGACACGGCGGCATGGGTGCGGGCGACGATCGCTGGCTCCTCCCGGTCGAGCATCGCGAGAAGCGGCAGGGTGCAGCCCTGTTGCAGGACAGACCCCGATGTGGCGAAGATCTCCGACATGAAACGGGGCCGATCGTTGGCCATCCGGTCGAGCAGCGCCTGGCTGCGGCTGTCCTCCCAATTGATGCCCGGCCGAAGTGGTGTGCCTTCGGCATCGAGCAGCCACAGGCCCACCATCGCCGCGCTGATCCCGAGCCCGAGGATCCGGTCGCGCGGAACGCCGCTTCGCTCGACCGCTTCTCGCAGGACGGCACAGGTCGCACGCCAGCAGAGGTCCGGATCGGCTTCCACCCGGCCTCCGGCGGAGCGGTCCAGAGGCGTGCGTCGGGCGCTGAGCGAAACCATGCGTCCATCGGTGTCGAAGCATGCCGCCTTGACGATCGACGATCCCGCATCGAGTCCGAGGACGTAGTTCATGGAGCGATCCTTTCGGTCGTTTTCCCGTTCCCGTGCTCGACGTGGCCCGGTGGGTCGGAGAGGGTCAAGTCTCGCGCATCGAATCCCGCTCATGGACGGAAGAGACGCAGCAGCCCCAGACCGGCATCGGTGAGATCGGCAAGACGTGCGAGCACGTGTTCGGGCGCAAGACCGGAAGAGCGGCCCTCAACATCCGCGATGCGCGCGAGGAGCCGTTCGAGCCTGCGTCGGTGGATGCCGAGCCACGCCTGGACCGGATCGGCCAGGATCCCCGCGAAGGTTGTCACGACCGACGCAGCCATGGCGAGGCCCAACGCCGTCACCAAAACGATCCAGCCGGGCTGCGTGACGGGAAAGACGCCGTACCAGACTTCGCCGATCCGTGTGCCCAGCGGAAAATTCGCGACCGCGGAGGCATGCACGACATAGCCCGACACGTTCGGAGCGAGCGAAGCCACGCCCGGCGTCGCCACGCCGAAGAGTGCGGCTCCGGTTGCGAGAACGACGAGCGAGGTCGTGATCTCGGCCACGGCGGAGCGGATCGCGGTGTAATCCGCGATGAGCTGCCGGCTATGGGGACCGAGTTTGACGCCGCCCAGAAGGTCTGCTTCGATCCGCTCGCCGACCGCGCGCGAGACCGAGGTCGTGAAGAGGATCCGCCGCGCCCCGAGCCAGCGTGCTCCGCGACGCAGGCCGATCAGGCGCAAGAGTCCCGCCATGAGGAGCGTGAGGAGGAAAATCGGGGCCAGCGCCACATTCGCGGGCGCGCGCAACAGATCCCAGCCGAGCGCGGCCCCGTGCAGTCTCAGCGTGCCTGCGAGGCGAAAATTGCGGGCCACGAAGGCATCGATCCTTCGGCGCAGAATCGCTCGGGTCTCATGCATTTCGGCCATGATGACGGGTCGGGTTCCGGATCAGCGTCGCGTCACGCCCATGCTAGCATATCGCATCCGCGCGTGGGGCTAATCGCAGGGGATGCGCGATACCTCGCCATGGCGGCGATCCAGGCAGGTCTTCAGACCGTGCTCCAGGCGACGCAACCTGCCGAGACGCCCGCTCCCCCTACGAGTAGTGCGCCGTTGCGATAGAACGACCAACGGTTCGTGGGCGCGACGTCCACGACCACGACACCCATCTCGCCGTCGGTCCAGACGAGGCGCGCATCGGCTGCCTCGAGTGCCGCAAATGTCTCGGCCGCGGATTGGCCCGGGCGGAAGACGATCGTGGTGTAGGGAATGTCGTCCGGGGGCTGCGCGGCCCAGAAGCCTGCGCCGACCGCGAGGCATGTCAGCGTGGCGAGCCCTGCACGCTGGCTTCCGCCACCCGGTCCGCCCCGTCGGTTCAACACCCATCCGAGACAGAGCGGGCCGAGCCCGAAGATCACGACCCATCCGAGATCCCACAGGATCGGCATGGACGCATCCACCTTGATCCGGTGGATCCCCAGGATCCAGTGCGACAGGACCGCATCGATGACGTGCCAGATCCCCGATCCCATCAGTATCGCGCCGTACAGCGCCGGGCCATGGATGGTGGCCCCTCTGCGATGGGCCCTCCAAAGCCCGAAAAGCCCGGCCGCGACGATCACGTACATGAGTGCGTGGAAATATCCGTCCCAGAGGACCTGGGCGCGCAGATCGTCCACGCCCGGCACGAGGCTCAGCAAATGGTGCCATTGCAAAATCTGGTGCAGCAGGATCCCGTCGAAGAAACCGCCGAGGCCGAAGCCGAGGACGAGGCCGTAGCGTGTCCAGCGCGACATGTTCATGCCTCTCCTTCTCTCCTGCCGTTCGATGCGTCAGCACGATCGCTTCCCGCTCGGGACGGGCTCGAGCAGTCCGCAGACCAACATCTTGCAGGAGGCGGGACGCGAAAGGCAAGAGGTGGATCCGCAGACGGGGCCGCCCTGCCAGTACGACCGGTCCGGACGATGAAACCGCGCATTGCGCGATCGTGATCCGCAGTCGGACGACGTTTTCGCAAGGGCGGGCTAGGTGCAGGGTTCAAAGGCGATGGCGGGCAGGATGGCGACGCGACGGCAACTACTTTTCCTCGGGGCGGGTGTGGCGCTATGGGCTGGCGGAACGCGCATCGTGCCGCGGATCTTCGAGCGGTTTGCAGGTTTCGAATTCATCGCGCTCGACCGGCCGGAGGGGTTCCGTGCGCTCGCCTCGGGAAACGGCGCAGTATCGTCGGGGCAAGCCGTCGATTTCATGGTCGGGCTCGAGCCGGTCGATCCGCTGCCGACCGGATTGATGGATCGTGTGGAGGAGCATCCACAGACGTTCCTCTTCGACGCGTCGGGGCGGATCGGGGCGACGCCCGTTGCGTATTTCTTCGACTATTACTGTCCTTATTGCCGCGTGTTGTCCGGTCATCTCTCGGATCTCGTCGGCAATTCTGAGATTGCCCTGACCCGGCATCATCTACCGATCTTCGGAGAGGCATCGAACCTCGCCTCGCGCGCGGCAATCGGTGCAGAGTTGCTGGGCGAGGGCGAGGCGCTGCATCGCCGGCTCGTTCAGACGCCGGTACGGGTCACGCCATCCTACCTCGAAGAGGTTGCGGAAGATCTCGGGCTCGCCTGGCCCGAACTCTGGCGGACCATGCAGTCGCCTGAAGTCACTGCCCGGCTCGACCGGTCTCGGGCGCTCTCCCGGCTTTTCGCATTCGTCGGCACTCCCGCGCTCGTGGTCGGTCGCACTTTGGTGCAGGGTGAGATTCCCAAGCGCCGGCTGAGCGCGCTCGTGGAACTCGAACGGGAGAGGCGGCCGCCGGGGTCCTGAGCCCCGATCCACCTTGTCCGGTCCAGGCCGTGATATTCGGGGGCTGTCGCGTCGTCTGCGCCACGTTAGGATCGAAAGTCATTGTCGCAGACCGAAGGGGGATCGCGTGACCATCGACGCACATCAGCATTTCTGGCGCGTTTCGCGTGGGGATTATTTCTGGATGGACGAGGGGACGGCACCGATCCAGCGCGATCTTCTGCCCGGCGATCTTGCGCCCCTTGCGCGAGCAGGTGGCATCAATGGCAGCGTACTGGTGCAGGCGGCCCCGACGATCGACGAGACGCTGTTCCTGAAGGATATTGCCGAGACCGAACCGTTCGTCCGCGCAGTCGTGGGATGGATCGACCTCGAAGGCGATGTCGATGTACAGCTCGAACGGATCGCGCATCCGAAACTGCGCGGTCTTCGTCCCATGCTGCAGGATATCGAGCAAACCGACTGGATCGCGCGCCCTGACGTCCGCAATGGGCTGAGGAAGGTCGCCGATGCCGGGCTGCGCCTTGACGCGCTGATCACGCCTCGGCACCTTTCCACGATCAATGCGCTCGCCGCAGAGATGCCCGAGCTGCCGATCGTGATCGACCATTGTGCGAAACCGCAATTCGACGGGAGCGATCCCGGCGACACGTGGAGACGTGGGATTGCGATGCTCGCGGGTCATCCACAAGTGACGTGCAAGCTTTCGGGGCTCGCGAACGAATACGGTATGGGCTGGTCGGCCGAGGGACTGCGGCCGGTCTTCGATCACGTGATGGAAACGTTCGGACCTTCGAGGACGATGTGGGGCAGCGACTGGCCCGTTCTGGAGCTCGCCGGCGATTATGCCGGGTGGCTCGATACCGCGCGGAGGCTCGCCGAGGACCTGAGCGAGGGGGAGCGCGGCGATCTCTTCGGCGGTACGGCGACCCGGTTCTACGATCTCTGAGGCTGTATGACGGGACTGGCGAGGCACGCCCGGGCCGCTCAACCCACCGCCGCGATAAGCGCGGCACCACGCGCGCCCGAGCTGTCCCCGTGGCGCGCGATCGCGATAGACGGCATGGCGGCATCTCCGAGACGCCGGGTGGCGAGCGCAGCACTCAGCCTGTTCTCCACGCCGGGAATGTTAGAAAGCCCGCCACCCAGCACCACGATGTCCGGGGCGACGGCAAGCTGGAGGATGGAAAGGCATTCGCCCGTCAGATCGGCCCAGATCTCCAGGGTTCCGGCCATGTCCGGATCGGCTACGATTTCCTCCGCAGTCCGATGATGGCCGGTTCGGATCTCGGCGAGGTTCGACAGACCCGTGCCGGAAATGTAGGTTTCGAGGCAGCCATCGGCCCCGCATCCGCAGGGTTGGAGCGGCAGATCGTGCCGCGCAAGGGACCGGGCAGGGGCACCGATATGGCCGATCTCGACGCCCAGTGCCCCGAGCCGATGCGGTAGCGATCCGTCGAGGCAATGCCGCAGCCCATTCCCGTTCCGAGGATCAGCCCGAGCACGGAGCGATGACCGGTTCCCGCACCGCCATGCGCCTCCGAATAGGCGAAGGCCATCGCGTCATTGACGATCGGGACGACCCGACCGAGACGCGCGCCGATATCGCCGGCCATCATGTGACCGGTCGCGGGAATGTTGGAGGCGAAGTACGACCCGTTTCAGGATCGACGATCCCCGGGGCGGCGATGCCGACCGGTAGATCGGCATGCCCCGACATCCCGACGAGCCAGTCGATCTGTGCCATGATGCCGTCGAGCATGTCCCGGTAGCTCGTTCTCGGCGTGGGAATGCGGCGCATCTCTGTCGTCTCCGGCGGACGGCCCCGCAAAGAGCCGCGCCTCGATCTTGGTCCCTCCCAGATCGATCCCGCCGCAGATCACGAGCGAAATTCCGCGCTTGCGAATGTCGGGCTGCAGATTGCGCGACGCTTGAACCGGGGATGATTGGCGTTCCGCTTGTATCGGAACCCTAGGCATTTTTCCGGCATGTACGTCACTTCCTCAGCCTTGCGCATGTCGTCGTTTTATCGACACGCTCACGCCCGTCCAGAGCCGCCCCGAGCGGGGCTCCGAAGCGCCGGGTCGGAATGGGGTCCTCGATCGTCCCTGTTTTGTCGACTGGAATCGCCGAGAGCATCTGGGACCGGGCGGAAACCTCTTGTAAGGACCGTCGCGAGTCACGGAACCGAAGCGGGGACAGATCAATGAGCGCCACGATCATCGACGGAAAGGCCTTTGCGGCCGAGCTCAGAGGCAAGGCAGCCAAGGCCGTGGACCGGATCCGGGCCGAGACGGGAGATGTGCCGGGGCTGGCCGTGGTCCTAGTGGGGGAGGACCCCGCCTCCGATATCTACGTGCGGTCCAAGAACAAGATGACGACGGAATGCGGCATGCGGTCCTTTGTGCATCGCCTCGATGCGGACGTGCCCGAAGCGCAGCTTCTGGAACTGGTCGAGACGCTCAATGCGGATTCGGCGGTGAACGGTATTCTGGTTCAGCTGCCGCTACCGGATCACGTCGACGCCAACCTCGTGCTTGCCAGCATCGATCCGGCGAAAGATGTCGACGGCTTTCACGTGTCGAATGTGGGGCTGCTCGGAACGGGCCAGCCCGCAATGGTGCCGTGCACTCCGCTTGGTTGCCTTATGCTCCTCAAGTCGCAGCTCGGCGATCTGACCGGCATGAACGCCGTGGTGCTCGGGCGGTCCAACATCGTGGGCAAGCCGATGGCGCAACTGCTGCTGGGCGAATCCTGCACCGTGACGATCGCGCATTCACGGACGCGTGATCTGGCCGAGGTCACGCGTCGCGCCGATATCCTCGTGACGGCGGTGGGGCGTCCGGAAATGGTGACGGGCGACGATCTGAAGGTGGGTGCTACCGTCATCGATGTCGGCATCAACCGGGTGGAACGGGACGGCAAGAAACGTCTCGTCGGCGATTGCCATTTCGCATCCTGCGTCGAGGTTGCGGGTGCGATCACGCCCGTCCCTGGTGGCGTCGGCCCGATGACCATCGCCTGCCTGCTGAAGAACACGATCACGGCGTTTTGCCGGGCACGTGGATTGGACGAACCCGAGGAGCTGACCCTCTGATTTCCTAATCGGGAGACCAGGCGCGCTGGACCGGCAGGTGCAGTCGCATCCGCTGACCGATACGCAACGTGCCTGGACGCTCTACCCAGGCAGTGACACCGCGAAGTCCCTCGGCGGCGGCCTTGAAACGCTTTCCGGCCGCGCCGCGTTCTTCCTCGATCTTCAAGGCGGGCAGCTGACAGGGAAGGTTCTGCATGTCGATGACGAGGGTCACGCCGTCTGGCCCCTGAAGCCGGGCCGAGGGCGGTACATGGCTGAAATCGGGGATACCCTCGATGACGATGGACGCACCGAGCCATGCCGGATCGAGCGCATCGAGACCGATGCGTTCGGCAATCACGGCAAGCTCTTCCTTCGAGACGATGCTGATCTGCCGGACATTGGCGATTTCGGTGCCTTTGGGATGCTGCTTGATCACGCGGCTGCAGGATGGCCGCGTTACGTCCGCGTGGAACTCTCCCTCCATCCCACCGAAATTCAGTGGCATCACGTCGATCGCTGCCCCGTCGACAGCTCGCCGGTCGCGATGCGGAACCCGTCCGAGCCACGTCACGCTGCCCTGATGATCGGTGGGTTCGAGTGCCTGCATCGGATCCTCGCTGGTGGGGTTGTCAAAGCGTGCCACGGAGAGGTGAGGATCGCCAGTGGGTCCGCTTTGGAAAGAAAAAGGCCGTGTCAGTGACACGGCCTTTTGAAAAGATCAGGTCGGTTCGGGTTCGAGCCCGCCATCCGGCTTGGGCTTGGGCTTGGTCTTCGGGATCGACGTGATCGACGGAGTGTTGCCCTGATCGGGTCGGTCATCGTCATCGCCGCGCTTCAGAGGCTCGCCGTTCACGACGCGCATGATCTCGCTTCCGGTCAACGTCTCATATTCGAGAAGACCTTGTGCCAAACGTTCGAGCTCGTCCCCGTGTTCGGTCAGGATGCGTTTTGCAGTGTCGTATCCGGTGTCGATGATTTCCTTGACCTTGTCGTCGATGACCTTCTGCGTCGCGGCCGAATGGCTGGTGCCGCCGCCGTAGCCGCCGAGATAGCTTTGCTGTTCGTTGGCGTAATCGACATAGCCGAGTTCTTCGGCGAACCCGAACTGAGTGACCATGGCCCGCGCAATCTTGGACACCTGCTGGATGTCCGAGGCCGCACCGGAGGTCACGTTCTCCTTGCCGAAGATCAACTCTTCGGCGACGCGGCCACCCATCGCCATGGCGATCTTGGAGGTGTATTTCGTCCAGCTGACGGACAGCTGATCACGCTCCGGCAGCGACAGGACAAGTCCGAGCGCACGTCCGCGCGGAATGATCGTGGCCTTGTGGATGGGGTCATGCTGCGGCACGTGCAGGCCGACAATCGCATGTCCGGCCTCGTGATAGGCGGTCAGACGCTTTTCGTCTTCGGTCATAACCATCGAGCGACGCTCGCTGCCCATCATGACCTTGTCCTTGGCGTTCTCGAAATCCTCCATCGTGACGAAGCGCCGTCCGACACGCGCTGCCATGAGCGCAGATTCGTTCACGAGGTTGGCGAGGTCTGCACCCGAGAACCCGGGTGTGCCGCGCGCGATGATGCGCAGGTCGACATTGGGGCCCAGCGGCACCTTGCGGGCATGCACGCCGAGGATCTTCTCGCGGCCCTTGATATCGGGGTTCGGCACTTGAACCTGCCGGTCGAAGCGGCCTGGCCGCAGTAGGGCGGGGTCGAGCACGTCGGGGCGGTTGGTCGCCGCGACGATGATGATGCCCTCGTTGGCCTCGAAGCCGTCCATTTCGACAAGCAGCTGGTTGAGCGTCTGTTCACGCTCGTCGTTGCCGCCGCCATAGCCAGCACCGCGCGACCGACCGACCGCGTCGATCTCGTCGATGAAGACGATGCAGGGCGCGTTCTTCTTCGCCTGCTCGAACATGTCGCGCACACGGCTTGCACCGACACCCACGAACATCTCGACGAAGTCGGAGCCGGAAATTGTGAAGAAAGGAACGCCGGCTTCACCCGCAACGGCACGTGCGAGTAGCGTCTTACCCGTACCCGGAGGTCCGACAAGCAGCGCACCCTTGGGGATCTTGCCGCCCAGACGCGAGAATTTCTGCGGATTGCGCAGGAATTCGACAATCTCCTCGAGGTCGTCCTTGGCCTCGTCGATGCCGGCCACGTCGTCGAAGGTCACACGGCCGTGCTTTTCGGTTAGCAGTTTGGCCTTGGACTTGCCGAAGCCCATCGCGCCGCCTTTGCCGCCCCCCTGCATCCGGTTCATGAAGTAGATCCAAACGCCGATCAGCAGAAGGAACGGAAGGAACGTCATGAGGATCGTCGTGAATCCCGACTGCTCCTGCGGTTCGGCATTCACGGTCACGTCGTTGGCGAGCAGACGCTCGGTCAGCTGATCGCCGCTATCGGGCCTGATGGTGGTGTAGTCCTGGCCGTCGGCCCCGCGAAAGCGAACGTTCTCGCCATCGAGCGTCACCGCCGACACGTCACCCGAATCAACCCTCTGGACGAAATCCGAATAGCTAATCTGCCGTGAGTTGAGTGACCCCGATCCGCCGGAGAAGAGGTTGAAGAGCGCCAGGACCAGGAAGAACAGGACCAGCCAAAATGCGATATTGCGCGCGTTTCCCAAGAATATCTCCCTAATCCCGGATCGATACCGGAGTTTCCGGCTGCGAATGACAGATAGGTATCAGCCCAAAGCGTTCAATGCGAGGAGAGGCTTCGTGGAAAATCGTCGCGGCCGTCCGACAGCCTCACGGTCCACCCCCTCCCGAACCCCGCAAGCGGAGCGGACAGAAGCATATCATTTTGCCAGAGCGATGGCGAGGCCAGAAGCGACCGGCGCGGCGGCCCCGCAGCACGCCAATCGTCTACTTGCGCCAGCCCGTCTTCGCCCAGGGCGCGGATCCGCGACCCCGGCACGATGGGGCCATCGATCCTCCAGCGTCCGTCCCAGATTTCATTCTGTTCGGACGCGACATCGCGAACAGCCTGCCATTCCCGGGTGAGTCTCATGTCGTCGCCGAGTGGTATCGCGATGCAGCCGCCAAGCGTAGCGATCGTTCCCTCCGAAAGATGCTTGGTAAAGACAGAAAGCGCCTCGCGACGTGGAGGATAGGCCCCGCCGCCGATCCACTGGATCGCACCGCGCAGGATACGTCGCAATGTCTCTGGTCCGATTGTCCGAAGCGACTCGCGAGAAACGATCAGATCGCCATGATCCTGCTGGACGATCTCGCGCGCACCGGCGATGGCGACCGCCTGCAATTCGTTCCGGGCAAGGGCCAGATTGGCCGATACGTCCGCCAGTTCATCCGCTCCGATACCCAGTTGCGACAGCGCAGCGAGCGCATGGCGCGCGCGGACGCGATCGAAGCGCGGGTCGTCGTTGCTCGGATCGTCGTGCCAGTCATAACCCTGTCTTTCGAGAAACTCCCTGAGCTTGGCTCGGGGCTGATCGAGAAGGGGGCGATGGAATGCGATACCATCGACCTCGAACCGCCGTTCCATCGTCGAGAGCCCGTCGATACCGGCCCGCCGTCCGAGCCGCATGAGAAAGGTCTCTGCCTGATCGTCCCGGGTATGTCCGAGAAGGACATGGGAAATGCCACGGCGTTGCGCCCAAGCCGCGATGAGGCGATAGCGTGCTTCTCGTGCACGGGCCTGTAGGTTGCCGGGAAGATCGTTCTCGACCCAGGTCAAGATGTCGTGATCGCAGCCGAGCCTTGCGCTTACCTCGCCCACGAATCGCGCCTCGGCCCGAGATTCGGGGCGAAGCCCGTGATCCACCGTTGCGACGGCAAATCGTCGATGTGCGGTACACGCCAAGTGGAGAAGCGCCATCGAATCGCCGCCACCCGACACTGCAAGGCCGATCCGACCGGGTGGCAGAATCGACAGAGTGCCGTGGACGGCGTCTGAAAGCGGGTCCTCAGGATCCGTGCCGCCCGGGGGCGTCACGAACAGCCGAGGCCCGCCCATGCCGCCTGCGCTTCGACCGATGCATCGCTCTGGGGATAGCGGGTCGTGACTTCGCCGAGCGTCGCGCAGGAATCCGCCCGTTGGTCGAGGACGTCGAGCTTCAGTCCGAGGTTGAGCAATGCCTGCGGCGCAAGGGGACCCTGCGGTGCCCCGCTGAAAGCCTCCAGATAGGCGCGCGCCGATTCAGCGTTGTCGCCGAGCTGCGAAAGGGCCTCGGCACGAAGGTAATGCGCTTCGGTTGTCAGCGGACCGCTTGTGTAGGTCTCGGCAAAGGTCTCGAAGAGGTCAGCGGCGCTGCGAAAGCTACCGGAGTCGAGCGCCTCCTTCGCGCGATCGAAATCCTGCTGCTCACCAACGGCCAGTTGCGCTCCACCGCCCTGATTGGGAGGGGGCGACGGACGTGCGACGGGCGTCGAACCGGATTCTCCGCCCAGGGTCGGGGTCTCGCCCAATCCGCCGATATCGCAATTGGGCTCGAGTTCGCAGATCCGGAATTCCAGATCGCCGACGCGGTTGGTCCCGTCGGTCACGACCCGGTTGATCCGGAATTCGAGCTCTTCCGTTTCGCCCGTCAGCCGGCGCAGTTCTGCCTCCATCGCGTCGATGCGCCCGAGGGCCGACGTCCCCGCCAGGTTCATCTGCGACGACCCCGTGCCGTCCAGCTCGTCGCGCAAGGATTGCACCTGGGAGAAAAGCTCGGAGAGGTCCTGCCGGATATCGGCGAGTGTTCCACCTTCCTGTGCTTGGGCGAATCCCGGAAGAAGCAGAGTCAGGCAGAGAATTGCGCGCCGCATCGGATCAGCTCAACGGTGCGCCGGCCGCGATCACGGTGACCGCGCGGCGGTTCTGGGCATAGCACGATTCGGTCGAGCAGACCTCGATCGGGCGTTCCTTGCCGTAGGTGACCGTCTGCAACCGCGAGGACGAGACGCCTTGGCTTACGAGGAAGTCGCGCGCCGAGGAGGCGCGACGCTCGCCCAGAGCGAGGTTGTATTCGCGAGTCCCCTGTTCGTCGGCATGACCCTCGATGATCGCGGTATAGCCGGGGTTGGCGTTGAGCCAGTTCGCCTGACCGACGAGCGTGCTCCGCGCTTCGGGCGAGATGGTCGACTGATCGACGGCAAAGAGCACGCGATCGCCGACCGTCTGGTTGAAATACTGTGGCGAGCTGGGGTCGAGCGGCCCCGATGTGACGTTGCCTGATCCGAAGCCCGGATTGTTCGGATCGTAGAGCCCGGCCGCGTCGCCCGGTCCGCCGGGTCCGAACCTGTCGGGGCTGGAACAGGCCGCGAGGCCCAGGATCGCCGTCAGGGCGACGGCTGCGAAATTGACTTTCATGTGCTCGGTTCCTCAGCTTGCCTCCGGTCGGGGACCGAACTTGCAGTCGGGTGATAGCATCGCCGCGTCGCCTTGCAAACTCTCATGGCAGGAGCGGCGACCAGGCGGGATCGGAGGCTGCGTTGGGCGTCGTCACCTGCTTGAGGTTTCGCCCCGAGACATCGACCGAATAGAGCGCGGGCTGCCCGCCGGCGCCGGCGCTTTCGCGGGTGAACATGATGACGCGGCCGTTCGGGGCCCAGGTCGGCCCCTCGTCAAGGAAAGAAGCGGTCAGGAGACGCTCCTCGCTGCCGTCGGTCCGCATCACGCCGATATGGAAGCGGCCCGCATTCTGCTTGGTGAAGGCGATCAGATCTCCGCGCGGCGACCAGACAGGTGTGCCGTAGCGTCCCTCGCCGAAGCTGATGCGCCGCGGCTCGCCCCCGCCCGCGGGCATCACGTAAAGCTGCGGCGTGCCGGAGCGGTCCGATTCGAACACGATCTCGCTGCCGTCGGGGCTGTAGGAGGGCGCGGTCTCGATGCTGGGCGCGTTGGTCAGCGCCTGAGGCGATCCGCCGGGCTGCAGGCGGTAGATATCTGTGTTGCCGTTCATCGCTGCCGAGAAGATCACGGTCCGCCCGTCGGGGGCATAACGCGGCGCGAACGTCATCGAATCGGCCGGCACCGACAATGCCGAGCGGCTGACGGAGCCGACATCGAGCTCATAGATCTGGGGAAAGCCGGTTTCGTAGCTGGTATAGAGGATGCGGTTGCCGTCGGGCGAAAAACGCGGGGCGAGCACGATGGAACCGCTATCGGTCAGATACTGCACGTTCGCACCGTCGTAATCCATCACGGCGAGGCGTTTCATCCTGTCGTTCTTGGGGCCGGTCTCGCTCACGAAGACGACGCGGCTGTCGAAATAGCCCGTCTCGCCGGTTATGCGGGAATAGACCGCGTCGCTGACCTTGTGGGCGAGCCTGCGCCACGATCCAGTCGATCCGCCGAATTGCAGCCCTTCGCCCAGCGGGGCCTCCGAGAAGACATCGAAGAGGCGGAATTTGACGTTGATCTGGTCGCCCGTGACGCTGACCGCACCGGTGACGAGCGCCTGCGCGTTGATGGCCTTCCAGTTGGCGTATGTAATGTCCGGCGTGAAGTCGGTGAACTGCGCGACGAATGCGTCCTGCGGGATCCGTCTGAAAAGGCCCGTGCCTGTCAGGTCGGCGGCCACCACATCGGTGATGCGCTGTGCCCATTCCTCTGCCGTGGGCGTCTCGGCCACGAAGGTCGGCATGGCGAAGGGCAACGGTTCGACCACACCTTCGGTAATCTCGATGCGCAACGGCCCGTCCTGTGCGTAAACGGGTGGGGCCAGCATGGCCAGCGCGACGAGCGCCGGTGTCAGGAAACGCAACCAGGTCATGGGAACTCCAGTTTCGGGTGTGGGGCGGTATCGGTCAATGCCCGCATCGCGCGGCGATATGCGATAACGGAGGGTCATCTCAGTCTCATGCCCTCGGGATTGAAGGTCACTTCGACCTCCTGCCACTGACCGTATTTCTCGGCCGGCAGGTTGTAGCCACCATCCTGGTTCTGACAGCGAAGGATGGCGCGGCGTCCGGCCTCGTAGGCGGCGGCGATGGCCGCGTCGTCTCCGCCGCTCGCGCCCGTCTGGCGCATCGAGGACGTGACGACCTGCGCATCGGGCGACATCTCGAAACGGATCGAGACGGTGACGTTCGCGGCCTGCGACCCGGTATCGACGATCCAGCAGCGCTGCACCGCAAGGCGGAAGGCCTCCCGTTCGCCCGCGGTGAGCGGCGGTCCCGCCGCGACCCCTTCCTGCGGAGCTTGTTCGAGCCTCTCCTGAAGACCCGCGATGGTCTCACGCGTGGCGTCGTTGACGTTGTCGGAGGCTGCCGTGGTGGTCGTGGGTTCGGTGCGCGGTGCCGTCGGCTCTTCGACCGGCTGTGCGGGCGGTGTCGGACGGTCGCGCGGCCGGGGGGATCCGGGTGGCGCGGCATTGGTGATCTGGGTCGGCCGATCCGCTTCGGTCACGATCTGCTTGGCGGATTCCGGCGGGGCCGTGGGGGTCTGATCCTCCACGATCTGCTCCGGCGTCTCGACGGTTTCGGGGGGCGGGGCCTCGACGATTTCGGGCGCTTCCTCGGCCTCGGGCGGCGGTGCGGGCGTTGCCTCCGCCGAGACCCGGGGCGCGGGGCGAGGCACGTCCTGGGGGGCGACCGGTCTGTCGTCACTGACGGGTGGCGCAGGAGGGATGGGGTCGGCCTCGACGATCTCGGGCGGGGCGGGTTGCGCCGGCGCGGGAGGTGCCGGCTCGGCCTCCGGTACGGCTTCGCTCTCGACCGGGGCCGCCGGCTCGGGCTCGGGCGTCGGTTCCGGCTCGGGTTCCGGTTCTGCGGGCGTGGCCGGTTCGGGGATTTCCAGCGCCGCGCTCGGCGCCTCGGTCGCTGGTTGCTGTTCCTCGGCGGTGTCGGGGCGGGTCAGCGCGGCAAACTGCTCCTCGCTCAGCAAGGTGACCTGGGCCGCGTCCGGAGGCGGCATGGCGTCGCGCGAAAACATCCCGCCGAACAGGGCATAGAGGATCAGGGCCGCATGTGCCGTTCCCGAAATGATCGTGCCCGGGTTCATGAATGAGCCCTCAGCGTCCTATCCGTCCGACCCGTCGAGCCGCGGGCCTCCGGCATCCGTCACGAGGCCGATATCGGCGAAGCCCGCCGCGTTCAGCGCACCCATGACCTGCACGACCTGGGCGTAGGGAATGGATCCGTCCGCGCGGACATAGACCTTCCGGCTCGCCCTCTCTGCCGCGATGGCCTCGAGTTGTCCGATCAGGTTCTCGCTCTCCGTCTCGTTGTCCATCAGGAGCACGCGGCCATCCGCGGTCAGGGTGATCGAAAGCGGCTCCTCCTGTTCGGTCGGCAGGGCTTCGGCCGCGGTCTCGGGCAGTTGCACCGGAACGCCGACGGTCAGCAGCGGTGCCGCGACCATGAACACGATGAGAAGGACCAGCATGACGTCGACGAAGGGCGTGACGTTGATCTCGGCCATGGGCCGTGCGCGCCCGCGCCCCCGACCGCGCCGTGACCCTCCGCCGCTCTTCTGGATCGTGCCCGCGCCCATCGCTCAGCTGTCCAGCTGGCGCGAGAGGATCGTGGTGAACTCGTCCGCGAAGGCCTCGTATCCTCCGACCAGTCGGTTCGCATCGGTCGAGAGCTTGTTGTAGAAGATGACTGCAGGGATCGCCGCGAGAAGGCCGAGGCCCGTCGCCAGCAGCGCCTCGGCGATGCCGGGAGCCACGACGGCGAGGTTCGTGTTCTGCTGCTCGGCGATCTCGACGAAGGCGTTCATGATCCCCCAGACGGTTCCGAAGAGACCGATGAACGGTGCGGTGGACCCCACTGTCGCAAGAAACGGCAATCCCTTTTCCAGATCCTCGGATTCGCGTTGTATCGCAACGTTCATCGAACGGTCGATCCGGGCCTGCGCACCGGGGATGAGCGCGCCGTCGTCGCGGTGGCTGCGCTGCCATTCGGCCATCCCGGCCGCGAAGACGCTGGCTGCCCGGCCTTCGGGCTCGGGGCCGAGCTTGCGATAGAGCTCGTCGAGCGGCTCTCCAGACCAGAATGCTGCTTCGAACTGTCGGGCCTCGGCCTCGGCGCGGCGATAGGCGAGCCATTTCTGGATGATCGTGGCCCAGGCCCAGAACGACGCGAGGATCAGCAGCAGCATCACGAATTTCACGGTCAGGGTCGCGCGTGCGAAAAGCCCCCACATGGAGAAGTCAATCTCCGACGCCAGCGCCAAAGTCTCGGTTTCCATTGCCTGCTCTCTCGCTCTCAAGCGGGCCGCGTTATCGGGCCTCGTTGCGGATTAGATACAGCAATGCGTTCGGGAAAGCCATCTTCGTCACACATTCGGGTGATCACTCGGCCCGCCGCAAGACCTCCGGCAGGCGGGCAGGACGGCCGCTCGCCATATCCAGCGCGGCGAGTTCGACCTCCGCGCGAAAGAGACTGGTCGCGCTGCGCGTCACCACCTGTTCGAGGACCATGCGCGCCCCGCCGGCCTTCATGACCGAGGTTTCGACCGTCAACCTGTCGTCGAGCCGGGCGGGGGCGTGGAATTCCGCATTGATGCGTCTGACGGCGAAGGCAATCCCGGCCTCGCGCAGGGCGATCTGGTCGACGCCCTGCTTGCGGACCCAGTCGGATCGGGCGCGCTCGATGAACTTGAGGTAATTGGCGTGATAGACGATCCCGCCCATATCGGTGTCTTCGTAATAGACGGTAACCGGAAAAAGGTGGCTCAATGTCCGGCCCCCGGATCGCGGCTCAACCCGGAGCGCCGATGCGTGCGGCGAGGCGCAGCGCATGGCTCGGGTCGCTGGCGGATGGCGGCATCACCGGATCGTATGCCGCACGGATGAGCGCACCGATCTCGGGCCGCAGCACGGTCACGCCATCGGGCGTCACGGCGAGGGGCGAGCGATCAGTGAATGCCCTGTCGGACCAGAGCAGCATCGTCTGCGTGATCTGGCTCAATGCCAGTGTCTCGGCGGGAAGGGCTGCCATCGCCTCGTCCATCCGCAGGAAGACGAAGGAGGCGCGGATCGCGCCCTGATCGTCGAAACGGAAGATGCGGTACTGGTTCGCCTCCGCCGCTTCGAGCCGGTCGAGCAACGGTTCGAGGTCGGGGATCAGCCGGTCGAGATCCGGCACCGCGCGCAGTTCGTCCCAGTCGCGGAAAAAGAAAATCATCAGGTTCACGCCAAGTTCGGGGTCGGTCTCGACCACATCCTGGCCCGCCATTCGGGCAACCGCCTCGATCGCGCCTTTCACGACGGAAAGCGTGGCGTCGTCCACGCCGAAGACGACAGGGGCGAGCGGCCGCCCCCATCGTGCGCAGAGAAAGCTTCCGTCGGAACGGGTGAAGAGGTCGGTGATCTCGTCGGGCGTCATGATCCCCGACCTACTATTCACGGGCGCGCGGGGGCAAGCGCTCTCAGCGCGCACGGTCAATCAGCTTCAGTACCTCCGGTCCGATTTCCGCCACGATGCGATCCACCCCAGCCGCGTTCGGATGGATGCCGTCGCCCTGCATGAAATCCGCCATCGCCGCCCGCCGGTCGCCCATCCGCGCGAGCGCGCCCAGGAAATCGGGGACGAGCAGCGTATCGTATTCCTCGGAGAGACCGGTGTAGATCGAGTCGAAGGCGTCGCGATATTCCGCTCCGTAATTTCCGGGGGTCGAAATTCCGACTAGCAGAACCTCGACACCCGCTTCCTCTGCCCGGGCGAGGATGCCATCGAGATTGATCCGGCTCGTTTCCGGGTCGATGCCACGCAGCACGTCGTTGCCGCCGAGCGCCACGATCATCGCGTCGACCTCGGGGGTCAGCGTCCAGTCGACCCGCGAAAGACCGCCCGCGGTCGTGTCGCCCGAGACCCCGGCATTGATGAGGTCCACATCCGCATCGTGCGCCGCGAGCCATTCCCGAAGCGTCGGAACGAACCCCTCCTCCTGCGGCAGGCCGTAGCCCTGCGTCAGCGAATCGCCCAGTGCCGCGATCGTGATCGTCTGGGCGCTCGCAGCGGTGGCGAGCACCAGACAGAATGCGACCTTGGCAACGAGGGCGCGCGCCCCATATGCGACCGTGATCCGAAGGGAAGGCACGATGGCGGAGAAGGTTCTCTCGCTCCAAGACACCGCGTTGCGGCTCGATGGCAATGCGGGCCCGGTGGATATCCTCCATGGCATCACGCTCGATGTGGAACGCGGTGAAACGGTGGGTCTGGTCGGGCCGTCCGGATCTGGCAAATCGTCTCTCCTCATGGTCATGGGCGGGCTCGAGCGCGCCACGAGCGGCAGCGTGAAGGCGCTCGGCCACGACCTGACGACCATGGGCGAGGATGCGCTCGCGCGGTTCCGCAGGGACCATATGGGCGTGGTGTTCCAGTCCTTCCACCTGATCCCGACGATGACCGCGCTGGAAAACGTGGCGACCCCGCTCGAACTCGCGGGACAGGACGACGCGTTCGAGCGCGCGGCCGAGGAACTCGACCGGGTCGGCCTTGGAAAGCGGCGCGACCACTATCCCGCGCAGCTTTCGGGCGGAGAACAGCAGCGCGTCGCACTGGCGCGCGCCGCGGTGCCGCGCCCGGACATCCTGCTGGCCGACGAGCCGACGGGAAATCTCGACGGGCCGACGGGGCGCGCGATCGTCGACCTTCTCTTCGGGCTCAACGAGACGCTCGGCGCGACGCTCGTCCTCGTGACGCACGATCCCGCGCTCGCCGAGCGCTGCGGCCGGACGATCCGGCTCGAGGACGGGCGGTTGCGGGATGCCGAGATGGCCGCTTCGGGATGAGAACGGTGGTGGATCGCATGATCGTCGCATCGCTGGGGGGCTTTCCCGCGGCCATTCCTCTCCCACGAAGCACTTCGGCACAGATGAAAGGGCGGGAATGAGGCTTGCCTGGCGGATCGCACGGCGTGAATTGCGCGGCGGCCTCGAGGGATTCCGCGTGTTTCTCGCCTGCCTCGCACTCGGTATCGTGGCGATCGCGGCGGTCGGATCGGTGCGCGAGGCGATCTCCGAAGGGCTCGCGCGGGAGGGGGCGCGCATCCTCGGCGGCGATGCGTCGATCGAGTTCACCTATCGCTTCGCCGACCCGTCGGAGCGCGAGGCGCTTTCCGCGCTCGGAGAGGTTTCCGAGATCGTCGAATTCCAGTCCATGGCCGTCGTCGAGCGCGGCGAGGACGACCTGCGCGCATTGACCGAAGTGAAGGGCGTCGATGCGGCCTATCCGTTGCTGGGCGACGTGACGCTCGACCCCGCCATGCCGCTCTCCCGGGCATTCGAGGGCGAGATTCCGGGGGCGGTGATGGACCGGATCCTGATCGACCGGCTCGGGCTCGAGATCGGCGACACGTTCCGGCTTGGTACCAAGACCTTTCGCCTCGCCGCGGACCTCGCGCGGGAGCCCGACAGCGCCGGTGGCGGTTTCAACCTGGGACCGCGCACGCTGCTTAGGACCGAGGATCTGGGTGGCTCCGGCCTTCTGGAACCTGGCACGCTCTTCGAGACGGAATATCGCCTGAGCCTGCCGGTCGATACGGATCTCGATATCGCGGAGGCGGATCTCGCGGCGGCGCTTCCGGATGGCGGATATCGATGGCGCGACCGGCGCAACGGTGCGCCCGGGATCGAGCGCTTCGTGGATCGGCTGTCGTCGTTCCTGGTCCTCGTCGGGCTTGCGGGGCTCGCTGTCGGCGGTGTCGGGATCGCGTCGGCCGTGCGCGCGCATATGGTCGAAAAGACTGCCACGATCGCCACGCTCAAGACGCTGGGTGCCCAGGGGCGGACGATCTTTGCGGTCTATGCGCTGCAAATCGGAATGCTGACGCTTCTGGGGCTCGGGGTCGGACTTGTCCTTGGCGCGGCGCTTCCGATCCTCTTCGAGCCGTTGATCTCGGATCGGCTGCCGGTGCCGGCCGATATCGGAATCTATCCCGGCCCACTGATCGAGGCCGCGCTCTACGGGAGTCTCGCTGCCGCGCTCTTCACGATCTGGCCTCTCGCCAAGGCGCAGGACATTCGCGCGGCCGAGCTTTTCCGCAATGCCGGCGGCGGACCGTCGGGCTGGCCGCGGCCGATCTTCCTGCTTGCGACGGCGGTGATCCTTGCGACGCTCGTCGGTTCGGCGGCGTGGCTTTCAGGGCTTCCGAAGCTGACCCTCTATGCGGCAGGGGGGCTTCTTGCAGCCTTCGCCATGCTTGTCGCCATCGCCGAGGGCACCCGGGCGCTGTCGCGTGTCATTGCGCGAAGGTCGGCGGTGCGGGGGCACCCCGCGCTGCGCATGGCTCTCGGGGCGGTGGGCGGCCCGGGGGGAGAGGCGCTGTCGGTCGTGCTGTCGCTCGGGCTGGGTCTCACGGTTCTGGCCGCGATCGGGCAGATCGACACCAATCTCAGAGGTGCGATCGAACGCGACCTGCCGGAGATCGCACCGAGCTATTTCATGATCGACATCCAGCCGGGCCAGATCGAGGGCTTTCGCGCCCGTCTCGACGAGGATCCTGGCGTGGAAGCGGTCGAGACCGCCCCGATGCTGCGCGGCATCATCACCGAGATCAACGGACGTCCCGCGCGCGAAGTGGCAGGCGATCACTGGACGCTCAACGGCGATCGGGGCGTGACCTATTCCGACGCGCCGCCGGACGACACCCGCATCACGGCGGGGCAATGGTGGCCCCGAGGTTACGAGGGGCCGAACCAGATCAGTTTCGCAGCCGAAGAGGCGGAGGAACTGGGCCTCGCGCTTGGCGACCGGCTCACGGTCAACGTTCTAGGGCGCGACATCGAGGGCGAGATCACGTCCTTCCGGGAAGTCGATTTCTCGACCGCCGGGATCGGGTTCGTGCTGGCGATGAACCCGGCGGCACTGCAGGGTGCGCCGCATACGTTCATCTCGACCATCTATGCCGATGAAGAGGCCGAGGCCGCGATCCTGCGCGATCTGGCGGAGGCCTATCCCAACATCACCGCGATCCGCGTGGCCGACGCGATCGCGCGGGTGAGCGAAATCCTCGCGGGCATCGCCGCAGCGATCACCTATGGCGCGGCCGCGACCCTCGTCACGGGCGGGGTCGTGCTGCTGGGGGCTGCGGCGGCGGGCACAAGGACGCGAGTCTACGAGGCCGCGGTCCTGAAGACGCTGGGGGCGAGCCGGGCGCTCATCCTCTTGAGCTTCGCACTGCGCTGGATGGTGTTGGGTCTCGCGGCCGGCATCGTCGCTGTCGCCGCTGGTGCCGTCGCCGGTTGGGGCGTCAGCCACTTCGTGATGGAGACCGATTTCGTCTTCGCGCCGCGCTCGGCGCTGCTGATCGTGGGCGGCGGTGTGCTCGGTACGCTTTTGGCCGGACTCGCCTTCGCCTGGCCCCCGCTCGCCGCGCGGCCTGCACGGATCCTGCGGAGCCGGGAGTGAGAACCGGTGATTTCCTCTGTTGACAGGGGGGGCTCCCCTCTCTAGGTGACGCAGCGGATAGGGCGTGATAGCTCAGCTGGTTAGAGCACAGCACTCATAATGCTGGGGTCGGCGGTTCAAGTCCGCCTCACGCTACCATCCATTTCAGCCCCTTTCGTGTCGAGTTCGGCGCGCATCCTCGGAAGCGCCTGCGGATGCTCCGCCTGCAGCCAGCCGATCATCTTCTCGCGGACCTCGCACCGCAGATCCCACGCAGTCGGTGCGTTGCGCGCACTGACGAGGCCGCGCACCTGGATCGTGTCCTCGGTGGTGTCGATGACCTGAAGCACGACGGTTCGACGGTCCCATAGGCTCGATTCCTCGACGATTTCGGTGAGCTTGCGGCGCATCTCGTCCATCGGGACGGTGTAATCGAGATACCAGATTACCGACCCGATGAGGCTGCTCGAATCGCGGGTCCAGTTCTGGAACGGCTGTTCGATGAAGTAGCTGAGCGGCACGACGAGGCGGCGAAGATCCCAGATGCGGATGACGACATAGGTCGAGCTGATCTCCTCGATCCAGCCCCATTCGTTCTCGACGATCACTACGTCGTTGAGCCTGATCGGCTGGGTGAGGGCGATCTGGATCCCGGCGATGAGGTTGGCGAGCACGGGACGCGCCGCAAAGCCCAGCACGAGGCCCGCCGCACCCGCCGATGCGAAAAGGGACACGCCGTATTGCCGGACCGATTCGAAGGTCGACAGGACGAGACCTGCCGTCAGCAGCACGATGAGGATGCGCAGGCTCTGGCGCAGGACGCGAAGCTGCGTCGCCTGCGCGCGGTCGGCGTATTTCTCCTCCTCGTGAACGGCCAGCCGGTTGATCGAACGCTCCGTCAGGAATTCGAGCGCCAGAATCGCCATCCATCCGAAGGCGGATATGAGCGATCCGATCGCCACATGTTCCAGGATGTCGGTCGTCCCGCGGTCGAGTGACATAAGCGGTACGACGATCACCAATGTCAGAACCAGCATGATGAGGCGGCTTGGCCCCCGCATCCGTGCGGCCATGCGAAAGATCAGTCGCTTCCGCTTGAGAAGGTGGGGAATCAACCAGGACCAGAAATAGTTGTGGATCGAGAAGACCCCGGTCAGCAGGGCGATCAATATGACCCACTGCGTCGCGTTCTGGTTCATGAAGGCACTGAATGTCATCGTCGGCTCCGTCTTTCAGAGCCGTATGCTGCGTCGCAGCAAGCGCAAGTCAAGAGATGCGCGGATGCCCTATCGGCAGTGGCGGGCCGTTTCGCGTTCGTTGAGCCCGGTCTCGGTCAGAAGGCACTTTTTCTTTGCTTCGTAGTAATATCCGCGCGCATACCAGCCGACCGCTTCGGCCTCGTCACCGTCGGCGACCATCCATGCTCCTCGCAGGTATTTGACCGCCCATCGCAGATTGGTCTCGGCGTCGAGAAGTTCGTTTGCCGTTCCCTGGTGCCCCATTGTCCGGGCGGTCTGCGGAAGGATCTGCATCATTCCCCAGTAAGGCCCATTGCGCGCTTCGGGGCGGTAGTCGCTCTCGCGCTGGACGACCCGGTGGACGAGCGAGCGCGGGACGCCGTAGCCGTCGGCGTATCGGTTGATGAGGTTTCTGATTTGCGGCGTCTCGTTGGGGTAAAGCGCACCCCGGGTGACGTCGGCCCCGCCGCCCCGTGCACCGCCACACGCGGAAAGCAGGAGGATCAGGGGGATCATGGAAATGATGCGCATGGTCGAATGCTTACCCGGGTGCGGATCCCGCGCAAGGACGGGTGCTCCGGTGCGGTCCCGGCGGGCTCTGTAATCGGCGGAAAGCTGCCGGGGCGGAACCCGCGGATCCCCCACCGGGCGTCCTCTGCACGGTCTTGCGGAAGCGCCTTGCAGCCCTCGTCGGGTGGCGACTGCCGGAACGACACCGCGTCAAAGCGGCGTGACACGGACTTCCCAGCCCGGCGCGAAGGGCCTATAGCCCGGAAATGGCCCAGAACCCTCCGAACCTTCGTCCTGACATCTCGAACCCGCGGCTCGAACGCGACCTTTCGACCGTGCGCCCCGGCGCGCAACCGATGGTCGGGATGGTCAGCCTCGGCTGTCCCAAGGCGTTGGTCGACAGCGAACGCATCCTGACGCGGCTCCGGGCCGAGGGCTACGGCATCTCGCCCGATTACGCGGGTGCCGATGCCGTCATCGTCAATACCTGCGGATTTCTCGACAGCGCCAAGGCCGAAAGCCTCGAGGCGATCGGCGAGGCGATGGCATCGAATGGCCGCGTCATCGTTACCGGGTGCCTGGGCGCAGAGCCCGACTACATCACCGGCGCGCATCCGAAGGTGCTGGCCGTGACGGGGCCCCACCAGTACGAACAGGTCCTCGACGCGGTGCACAAGGCCGTGCCGCCCGATCCCGACCCCTTCGTCGATCTGTTGCCCGCGCGTGGCGTCAGCCTCACGCCGCGGCATTACAGCTATCTCAAGATCTCCGAAGGCTGCAATCACGCCTGCAAGTTCTGCATCATTCCCGACATGCGCGGTAAACTGCAATCGCGCCCGCAGAAGGCCGTGATGCGCGAGGCCGAGAAGCTGGTCGAAGCGGGCGTGCGCGAGCTTCTGGTCATCAGCCAGGATACCTCGGCCTACGGCACCGACTGGAAGGACCGAGAAAGCAAGGCACCGATCCTCGACCTCGCGCGCGATCTCGGTACCCTCGGCGCCTGGGTGCGGCTGCATTACGTCTATCCCTATCCGCATGTGCGCGAACTGATCCCGGCTATGGCCGACCCGGCCTCGGGGCTGCTGCCCTACCTCGACATTCCGTTCCAGCACGCCCATCCCGACGTCCTTCGCCGCATGGCGCGGCCGGCCGCGGCGGCGCGCACGCTCGACGAGATCGCGGCATGGCGGCGCGACTGCCCCGACATTACCCTGCGCTCGACCTTCATCGTCGGCTATCCCGGCGAGACGGAAGCGGAGTTCCAGACGCTGCTGGACTGGCTCGACGAGGCGCAGCTCGACCGGGTCGGGTGCTTCCAGTACGAGAACGTCGCCGGCGCCCGTTCGAACGCGCTTCCCGATCACGTCGCGCCCGAGGTCAAGCAGGACCGTTGGGACCGCTTCATGGAAAAGGCTCAGGCCATCTCCGAGGCGAAGCTCGCCGCGAAGGTCGGCAAGCGGGTCGAGGCCATCGTCGATCTGGTCGAGGACGACGCCGCCACCTGTCGAACGAAAGGCGACGCGCCCGAGATCGACGGCCATCTCTATATCGACGAGGATTTCGAGGCTCTCGGCCCCGGCGATCTGGTGACGGTCGAGGTGGACGAGGCTGGCGAATACGACCTCTGGGGGCGACTGGTCTAGACGTCCCCGAAGAGGTCGGGCGCGATGTCGCTCCGCGGCCGCGCCATGCCGAGATGCGTCCATGCCCCCTGCGCCAGCATCCGCCCGCGCGGTGTGCGCTGGATCAGTCCCTGCTGCAGCAGATAGGGCTCGATGACTTCCTCGAGTGCGTCGCGAGATTCGCTGAGCGCGGCCGACAGGGTCTCGATCCCCACAGGACCGCCCTGATAATGCTCGGCGATCAGCTTCAGATACCGTCGGTCAGCCCCGTCGAGACCCAGCTTGTCTACCCCGAGTCGCGTCAGCGCGTCGTCGGCAAGTGCGCGCGTCAGTCGTCCGTCGCCCTCGACCAGCGCGAAATCGACGACCCGACGCAGGAGCCTGCCTGCGATCCGCGGTGTGCCGCGTGCGCGTGCCGCGATCTCGCGCGTGCCGTCCGGCTCGGCCGGAACACCCATCAGCCGCGCGCCGCGCGCGACGATGTCCTGCAGCTCGTTCACCGTGTAGAATTGCAGCCGGACGGGGATGCCGAACCGGTCGCGCAGCGGCGTGGTCAGAAGGCCGAGCCGCGTCGTCGCGCCCACCAGCGTGAAGGGTTGCAGCTCGATCCTGACCGATCGCGCGGCGGGCCCCTCTCCGATCACGAGGTCGAGCTCGAAATCCTCGAGCGCGGGATAGAGCACCTCCTCGACCACCGGGTTCAGCCGATGGATCTCGTCGATGAAAAGAACGTCACGCGCCTCCAGATTGGTGAGGATCGCGGCAAGATCGCCCGCCTTGGCGAGCACGGGGCCACTCGTCATGCGGAAGTTCACGCCGAGCTCGCGCGCCACGATCTGCGCGAGCGTCGTCTTGCCAAGGCCCGGCGGCCCGTGGAAGAGCGCGTGATCCATCGCCTTCGAGCGCATCCGCGCACTCTCGATGAAGACCTTCAGGTTTGCGCGCGCTTCGGCCTGTCCGGTGAAGGCGTCGAGCGTCTGCGGCCGCAGGGCAGGGCCGTCATCGTCGGGAAGACGTTCGGGGCGCAGGGCGGGATCGGGCGCGTCGCTCATGCCGGCGCGAGCCGTTTCAACGCGAGACGGATCAGCGTCGCCGTGTCGTCGCCCGCCTCACCCGCGACCTGCGCCACCGCACGCGAGGCATCGGCCGGCGAATAGCCGAGGTTGGACAAGGCCGAGAGCGCCTCCGCCTGCGCGCCGGGGCCGGCGACGGGCTGCGGTGTCGTGGCCGCGGTCGAGGTATCGGGCACGATCACAGGGGCGGTGTCGGGGATGTCGGGGGCCTGTCCCATCGCCATGAGGGCCGGTGCCTTGTCCTTGAGCTCGATCGTCACGCGCTGCGCGATCTTCGGGCCGACGCCCGGGGCCGCGCGGATCGCCGAGACATCGCCGAGCGCGATGGCGCGCCCGACGCCGTCGGGCCCAAGTGCGCCCAGGATCGCCATCGAGGCGCGCGCGCCGATGCCCTGCACGCTCATCAACAGACGATGCCATTCCTTCTCGACCGGCGTGAGGAAGCCGAAGAGCTGCAGCAGATCCTCCCGCACGAGGAGATCGGTGTGAAGCGCCGCAGCCTCGCCTACCGCCGGAAGGGTCGCAAGCGTGCGTTCGTTCACGTAGACCATGTATCCGACGCCGCCCACATCGATCAGAACGTGATCGGGGCCGCGAAAGATCAGCCGTCCGGCCAGCCGTCCGATCATGATGCCCGCGCCCGGGCGAGCGCGCGCGCCCCTTGCAGGTGGAATGCATGACAAAGCGCGATGGCCAGGGCGTCGGCCGCATCGGGTCCGACCGGATCGGCCCCCGGAAGCTGCATCCGCACCATGTGGTCGATCTGTCGCTTGTCGGCATGGCCCACGCCCACGACCGTCTTCTTGACCGAGTTGGGTGCATATTCCCCGACTTCGATCCCGGATTGCGCGAGCGCGAGGAGCGCCACGCCCCGTGCCTGACCGAGCTTCAGCGTCCCTGCACCGTCGCGGTTGACGAAGGTCTGCTCGATCGCCGCGCCGTCGGGCCGATGTTGCGAGAGGAGTTCCGACAGCTGGCGGTGCAACGACATCAGCCGCGATCCCAGCGCATCGGATCCGTCGGAGGTGCACAGCCCGTTCGCCACATGCCTCAGGCGCGATCCGTCCACCTCGATCACGCCCCAGCCCATGGTTCGCAGGCCCGGGTCGACGCCCAATATCCGCATCGCGCTGCCTCTCGTCGTTCTTGTTTTTCCGACGGCTAGCACGAAACGCGAACATTGGCCAAGTCCGATCGCCGGACCATCCGCGCGCGTTAACCATTCGCAGTGTGCATATCCGTAATGCGGAAATCCGCGCTAGTCGCGCAACATTTGAGCAGCGTATGAACGCCGCGGGGTTTGGGGGAGGCCTCGTCCGAAATTCCAGTCCGAAAGTGTCCGAACGATGTCCATCTACGAAGTCAAGAATCTCCCCGGAGAAGCGATCAGCACCCGTGTCGTCCACGCCTTCACCCGTGTGGTCGAGCGTGCGATCGAAGCCTACGAGGCCCGCGCGACCCGCAACGCGCTCCGTGAACTCAGCGACGAGATGCTGGACGATATCGGACTGAACCGTTGGGACATCGAGGCCGTGGCGCGCCGCAGCCGCTGATCCTCATTTCCTGAGGGTCAGCGTCGTCCAGTCGCCGATTACCAGGCGGTCTACGAGCGAAAAGCCGTTGCGCTCGTAGACCGAGACGACCTCGTCGGCCTGCGGGTTCAGGATGCCCGACAGGATCGCATGCGCCCCCGCGCCCGCATGGACCGCCATGTCGGGCGCGAGCGAGATCAGCGGCCCCTTGAGGATGTTGGCGAAGATCAGGTCGAAGGGCGACGCCTCGACGAGGCCAGGGTGATCGAATCCCATTGCCTCGAGGCACACGACCCTGCCGGTCAGGTCGTTCAGATCGACATTGGCCTGCGCGACTTCGACCGCGACGGCGTCGATGTCGCTCGCCAGAACCTCGTGATCGGGCCAGACCCGCGCCGCCGCCATGGCGAGCACCGCGGTGCCGCAGCCGATATCCACCACATTTCGGCAATCCACGCCGCTCTCGATCAGGGTATCGAGAGCGCGCAGGCAGCCAAGCGTCGTTCCGTGATGTCCGGTCCCGAAGGCCATCGCCGCATCGACGAGCAGCGCGACCCGCCCCTCGGGCACCCGGTCGGCATCGTGGGAGCCGTAGAGGAAGAAGCGACCGGCCTCCACCGGGCTCAGCTCGCGGCGCACCTTTGCGACCCAGTCGATCTCGGGAAGCTCGCTGATCACGAAGGGCCGCGTGCCGAAAGCGGTTTCCAGCACGGCAAGGGCGGCGCGGTCGGGATCGGCCTCGAAATAGGCACCGACCTCCCAGAGGCCCGAATCGTCCTCCATCTCGAAGACGCCTATGCCCGTCGGTTCGGGCTCCATCCGTTCCATCGCCTCACCGAGCGCGCGAGCATTCTCGGCATCGGGAAGGGTGGTAAGCGCGGTAAAGGTGGGCATGGTCGGATCTCCGGCGGGTGACCGCATCGCCATCTCACGGATGGCGATGCGCTGACAAGCCTACCAGAAGACGATCAGGATGGTGAGCATGGCGGCACCGAGGATCGCCGCGTGCAGTCGGATGTCGAGATACCATGGCTGGTTCCAGGCGGCGTCCTCCATCGCCATGCCCCGCCGCCACATGACGTCGTCGTCGATCTCCCGGTGGTCGGTCAACGCACTGACGATCAGATAGAAGACCAGACAGATCACCGTCACGATCGCCACGTTGATCGTATAGTGAACGGACCAGATCGGCTCCATTCCAGCGAGGTTCATGATCCCCTCGTTGCCGAAGCAGAAGAGGATCGCGCCCAGCACATGACCGAAGACGAGGGTGTAGAACCCCCCCTTCTCGGTGCCGAAGCGCGACACCGCCCCCATCACGAAGAGCACGACGAGCGGCGGCACGAGGACCGAGAACATCTGCTGGAGATAATCCCAGAGCCCACCCGCGAACTGGATGAGCGGGGCCCAGACGATGGCGAAGACCATGAAGCCGAGCGTTGCATAGGTGCCCCAGCGACGGGCCTTGCCAGGCTCGATCTCCCGGTCGGGTTTCGTGACGAAATCGTGGATCAGCAGCGTCGAGGATGAATTCAGCGTCGAATCCACGCTCGACATGATCGCCGCGATCAACCCCGCCAGCACGAGGCCTGTCAGGCCCGCGGGCAGGAGCTGTGTGATCATGATCGGAAAGACGCGGTCTGCGGTTTCGATATCGGGCAGAAGCGCGGTCGCCATCGCACCGGGAAACACCATGATGAAGAGTGGCGCGATCTTCAGCAGGCCGCCCAGGATCGCGCCCCATTGCGCGTCGGGCAGGCTGCGCGCGCCCAGGATGCGCTGGACGATGTACTGGTTCGTGACCCAGTACCAGAATCCCAGCAGCGCGACCCC
The DNA here is from genome assembly GCF_032931615.1 of Palleronia sp. LCG004. NCBI lineage: Bacteria > Pseudomonadati > Pseudomonadota > Alphaproteobacteria > Rhodobacterales > Roseobacteraceae > Palleronia > Palleronia sp. LCG004. The sequence goes on along the minus strand of NZ_CP136759.1, from coordinate 2,535,638 downwards.
GAAGAAGAGCCCGGGCCATGGCAGCGTCTCGTCGTCGAGCGGGAGGACCATGCTCAGATGGTTCTCGTTCGGCACGCTTTCGCGGATCGCGGCAAACGAATAGTCGAGCTGCGAGAACATCATGAAGGCGAGGATCGCCGAGCCGCCGATCAGGACGATCGCCTGCATCACGTCCGTATAGACCACGGCCTTGAGCCCGCCCGCAGCGGTGTAGATCCCCGCAAAAAGCCCGATCGCCATCGCGCTGGCCCAAAGCGGCACGTTCGGAAAGAAGGTGTTCAGGACGAGCCCCCCGGCATAGAGCCCGCCCGCGCAATCGACCACGATGGTGAAGAAGATCGTGAGCGCCGAGAAGTAGAGCCGCGTCCGGCGGGAATAGCGACGCTCGAGGTATTCGGGCGTGGTGGATATGCGGGATTTCAGGAAGATCGGTGCGAAGATGAAGGCCATCAACAGGAGCGGTATGCCCGCCAACCACTCGTAGGCCGACGGTGCGATGCCGGTCGTGTAGGCCGACCCGGTGAGGCCGATCAGCGTCGAGGACGAGATGTTCGATGCAAAGAGCGAGAACCCGATCGCCGCCCAGCCGAGCGATCGTCCCGCGAGGAAGAGGTCGTCGCCGGACTTGGTCTTTCGCGAAACCCAGATCCCAATCAGGATGATGAGGCCGAAATAGGCGGCGATCACGCCCAGATCGAGGCCGGTGATCGCGTCCTGTACCTCTTGCATGCGGAGTCCTTCGGTTGTTTCTCTCCCTCCAGGTCGAAAGTTTATCTCCCTGAGGTTGTTCCCGTCGATGGGCAGCGGAGATTTTCGAGACAAAAACGTCACCATCGGTTGGCGCTCCAGACCGATCGCTTCATGTATCGGGACGGAGAGCGGATTTTCGCGGGAGGGTGAAGACGATGTGCATGATCGCAATCGAGGGGGCCGGATCATGAAGCTCGGATGTATCGGCGACGATTTCACGGGATCGTCGGATCTCGCCAACATGCTCGCCAAGGAGGGGATGCGCGTCACGCAATTCTCGGGCATCCCCGACGGCCCCGCGGATGCCGACGTGGATGCCGGTGTCGTCGCGCTCAAGTCGCGGACGATCCCCGTGGACGAGGCGGTGCGCCTGTCGCTCGATGCGCTCGAATGGCTTCGGGCGCAGGGCTGCACCCAGTTCTTCTTCAAGTACTGCTCGACCTTCGACTCGACGAAGGAGGGCAATATCGGCCCCGTCATCGACGCGCTGATGGAACGGCTCGGGGCCCTGAATGCCATCGTCTGCCCCGCCTTTCCCGCGACGGGACGGTCGATCTACCAGGGTCATCTCTTCGTCAACGACACGCTGCTGTCGGAATCGGGGATGGAGAACCACCCCCTCACCCCGATGACGGATGCCGACATCCGGCGCTGGCTGGGTCACCAGACACGGCAGGGCGTGGGCCATGTGCCCGCCGCGACCGTGTTCGACGGATCCGAGGCCATCGCCGCCGCCATCGCGTCCGAGACCGAGGCCGGTCGCCCGGTGATCGTGGTGGACGCGATCCGCGACCAGGATCTGCGCAGGATCGGCGCGGCGGCAAGGGACATGACGCTCGTGACCGGCGGATCGGGCATCGCCCTCGGGCTGCCTGCGAATTTGATGGCCGAGGGCGATCTCGCACCGCCAGACGCCGATTGGCAGGGCCATTCGGGCCCAGCCGCGATCATCGCGGGGTCCGCCTCCAGGATGACCCGGGCTCAGGTCGCACGCTACGCCGCCGACAATCCCAGCCGGGAGATCACGGCCGATGACGTGATGGAGGGGCGCGTGACGCCCGAGGATGCCGCCCGCTTCGCGATAGAGGCCGACGGCACCGCGCTGGTCTATTCCTCGGCAGATCCCGACACGGTGCGCGCCGCGCAGGAAAGATACGGCCGCGAGAAGGTCGCCGGACGGCTCGAGAATTTCTTTGCAGAAACCGCACGCAAGCTCGTCGAGGGGGGCGTCACGCGCCTCGTCACGGCGGGCGGCGAGACGTCGGGGGCCGTGGTCGAGGGGCTCGGCATCGAGGCGCTCCGGATCGGGCCCGAGATCGCGCCGGGCGTGCCCGCTCTGCGCGCCGAGGGGCGCGATCTGTTCCTTGCACTCAAATCCGGCAATTTCGGCGACGAGGAGTTCTTTACCAAGGCGCTGGCCGTTCTGGAGGGCAAAACATGAGCGCGCTTGCCGATCTGCGCGAACAAATCTGCATGTTCGCCCGCGCCCTGCACGGGCGCGGTCTGACCCATGGATCGACCGGAAACATCTCGGCCCGCACGCCCGATGGCGGGCTTCTCGTCACGCCGACCGGATCGTCCTTCCTGACGCTCGACCCCGCGCGGCTGAGCCTCTTCGACGCCGGGATGACCCTTGTGGACGGCGACAAGCCCACCAAGGAAATGCCGCTCCACCGCGCCTTCTACGACACTCGGGGGGCGTCGGGGGCGATCGTGCATCTTCATTCCGCGCATTCCGTCGCGCTGTCGATGATGCCGGATGTGGACGAGGACGACTTTCTGCCGCACCTCACGCCCTATCCGATCATGAAGTTAGGCCGGGTCAAGCTGCTGCCCTATTTCATGCCCGGCGACGCGGCGATCGGCGATGCGATCCGGGGCCTCGCAGGCAAACGTTCGGCGGTGATGCTTGCCAATCACGGTCCCGTCGTGGCGGGCAAGGATCTCGAGGCGGCGGTCTACGCGATCGAGGAACTCGAGGCCTCTGCCCAGCTCGCCATGATGACCCGCGGCCTCAATCCCCGCGCGCTGAGCGAAGAGAACGTTGCACGGCTGGTCGAGAAATTCGACGTCGACTGGGGTGCCTGAGACACCGTCGGCGATAGATCGTCTTTCGCCTGCGCTCCGGGCCGTCATCCCGTAAGGGGTGGAACGGGGCGGCTCAGGCCTCTGCTCCTGCAATAACCGGCTCTCAGACCCTTCCACCGCATGGATGACGCATCGTCGAAACATAATGCGGAAAAGAACTGGCCAAAAAGAACAAAAAGTGAACAATGAGGCGGTGCATGGGGAATCGATTGCCATATCCGCAGGTCGTCCATCTGCCCGGACGCGGTCGCCGCGCCCCCTCCGTCCCGGAGGGCGATGCGTTGCGGCCGCCCCTGACCGACTTGCATCCCCTGCGGAGCGCCGATCCGGGGGCGACGGGTTTCGTGCTGTCGCTTCTGTCCCTCGGGCAGCGTCCGGTCCTCTGGGTGCAGGATCGCCTGTCGCGGCGCGAGGCGGGCGCGCTGTACCTGCCGGGCCTGGGGCATATGGCCTCGGGTCTCCGCATCCTCCAGGTCCGCGTGAGCCATCCGCGCGACGTCCTCTGGGCCATGGAGGAGGGGGCCTCCTGCGCGGCCCTCTCGGCCGTGGTGGGCGAGATCCACGGCGCGCCGGCTGCGCTCGACTTCACGGCGACGAAGCGGCTCGCCATCCGCGCCGAACGCTCTGGCGTTCCGGTCTATCTGATCCGCGGGGCCGATCCCGGCGTGCTGAGTGCGGCACGTATGCGCTGGCGCGTCGCCTCCCTGCCGTCGCAGGCGCATCCCCACGATCCCCGCGCGCCGGGATGGGCCCAATGGGATGCGGAGCTCTTTCGTGCCCAGGGCCGCGCCCCGGGCCGATGGGTGGCCCGTCATGACCCGGGAACGGCGGATCGTCTCAGTCTGGTTTCCCGCCCTGACGATAGAGCGGTGGAGACGGGTGGTGCAGCAATATCGGACGCTGCCGGGTCCTGACGTGCCAGTCGTGCTGTCGCGCGAGGGGGCGCATGGTCCCGTGGTCCACGGGGCCGATGCCGTGGCCACGGGGCGGGGAATCGCGCGTGGCAAGCGCATCGTCGACATGCAGGCGATCCATCCCGACCTCCACGTGGAGCCTGCCGATCTCGACGGCGACCGCGCGTTGCTGCGTCGGCTGGTGCACTGGTCGCGCCGCTGGTGTCCGTGGACGGCCGCAGACGGCGCGGACGGGCTCGTCCTCGACGCCACGGGGTCCACGCATCTCTGGGGCGGAGAACCCGCGCTGCTGGAGGATATCGCGCGCCGTTTCGCGCTTCAGGGGCTGACCGCGCGCCTGGCCATGGCCCCCATGCCGGGCGCGGCGCGGGCGCTCGCGCGCCACGGCCCCGACCGCGCGATCTGCACCTCCGCGGACGTGGATGCGCATCTGGCCCCGTTGCCGGTCGGTGCCCTCGGGATCGATGCAGAAACAGATCGGCTTCTCTCCCGTCTGGGGCTCAAGACCCTGGGCGCGCTGGCCGACATGCCACGTCAGGCGCTGATGCGCCGCTTCGCTGCCGCGCCCTCCGATCGAAATCCGCTCATCCTTCTGGACCGGGCCGCGGGGCGGATGCCCGATCCCCTGAACGCGCCACCCGATCATCGCGAATACCACGCACGTACCCGTCTGCCGGAACCGGTGATCGACCCCTATCCGCATCTTCCCGGTCTCGCGGAGACGCTTTGCCGGGCTCTCGTCTCCGACGGTCAGGGGGCACGCCGGATGCGGCTCACGATCTACCGGATCGACGGCGAATGCCGCGACGTGACCATCGGTCTCGCCCGCGCAAGCCGCGATCCTGCGCATCTGCTGCGTCTCTGGCAGGGTCGGCTCGACGCGATCGATCCCGGCTTCGGGTTCGACCTGCTGACGCTCGACGCCGTCCGGGTCGAGCCGGTGCCCCTCCGGCAGGAGGATCTCGGCGGCGGCCGCGACGCGGAGGAGGATCTCGCCGGTCTCGTCGATCGGCTGAGCGCCCGGCTCGGCCCCGAGCGGGTCACGTGGGCACGCTGGACCGAAACCCACCGCCCCGAACGCATGACGGGAGAGGTTCCGGCCCTCGGTGCAGAGGCGGCGGACGCGCCGACCCTTCCGCGCGAGCGTCCCGTGCGCCTTCTCGATCCGGCCGAGGAGGTTGGCGTGATCTACGGCGTGCCGGACGGTCCTCCGACCCGGTTCGTCTGGAGGCGCGTGACCTACCGCGCCCTGCGACATGCCGGACCCGAGCGCATCGCGCCCGAATGGTGGCGCGACCGCCCCGGCACGCGGCTGAGGGATTACTACAAGGTCGAGGTCGAGGATGGCCGCCGGTTCTGGCTCTACCGCGAGGGGGTCCTGGACGATGGCCGCGGGGATGCACCCCGCTGGTTCCTGCACGGGTTCTTCGCCTGATGCCCATGCCCGAGGGACACAAGCGCCGCACCCTGTCGAAGGAGAACGGCTTCGCCCCGAACCCGCCCGCGCCTTACGTGGAATTCGGCCTGGCGAGCTGCTTTTCCTTCCTGCGCGCAGCCTCCGACGCCTCGGATCTCGTGGCGACGGCCAACCTGCTGGGCTACGACAGCCTCGGGATCGCGGATCGCAACACTCTCGCGGGCGTCGTGCGGGTCCATACCGAGGCGAAGACCGCCCGCATCCGCCCCCGGATCGGCGCGCGGCTGGTGCTGCTCTGCGGGGCCGAGATCCTGGCCTATCCGCAGGATCGCGACGCCTATGCGCGCCTCTCGACCCTGCTTTCGAAGGGCAAGATGCAGACCCGCGAGGGCGCGTGGCAGCAGAAGGGCGAGACGCATCTGACGCTCGAGATGCTGTCCGCCCATGCCGGGGGGCTGCACCTCGTCGCGATGCCGAAGGACGATCTCGACGCGTTCGAACGGGGGCTTCCGCGGCTCGTCCGTGCGCTGCCGGGCATGCGCCATCTGGGTGCCACGTTCCTCTATCGCGGTGACGACAGGGCGCGGATCAACCGTCTCGACGCGCTGGCGCGGTCCCACGGCCTCGGGATCCTCGCGACCAACGACGTGCTCTACCACGCGCCCGAGCGGCGTCCGCTGCAGGACGTGATGGTCGCCATCCGCGAGGGTGCCACCGTCCAGCGCGCTGGCTTCCTCCTCGAGGCCAATGCCGAACGGCACCTGAAATCGCCCGCCGAGATGTGCCGCCTCTTCGCGGACTGGCCTCACGCCGTCGCCGCGACGCGAACGCTCGCCGATCGGATCGACTTCTCTCTCGACGAGCTCCAGTACGAATACCCGCACGAGATCCATCCCGCCGGCCTCACCCCGCAGGAGGAGCTGGAACGCCTGACATGGGAAGGGGCCGCGAGACGCTATCCGGACGGCGTGCCGGAGAATGTGGCCCGGACGATCGACAGGGAGTTCGCCCTGATCGCGTCGAAGAAGATCGCCCGCTATTTCCTGACGATCCGCGACATCGTCCGCTTCGCCCGAGAGGAGGCCGATCCGCCGATCCTCTGTCAGGGTCGCGGGTCGGCGGCCAATTCGGCGGTCTGCTTCTGCCTCGGCATCACCTCGGTCGATCCGGCCGTCCACGACCTGCTCTTCGAGCGGTTCCTGAGCGAGGAACGCGACGAACCTCCCGATATCGACGTCGATTTTGAACATGAGCGCCGCGAGGAGGTGATCCAGTACATCTATCGCAGATACGGCCGCGAAAGGGCGGGTCTTTGCGCGACCGTCATCCATTACCGTCCCCGCTCGGCCATCCGCGAGGTCGGCAAGGCCATGGGCCTGTCGGAGGACGTCACCTCGAAGCTCGCGGGGACGATCTGGGGCAGCTTCGAGGGGCAGATGGACGACGACCGCGCGCGCGAGGCGGGGCTCGATCTCGGCGATCCGCATCTCAGGCGCGTGCTGATTCTCGCGCGGCAGATGATCGGGATGCCGCGGCACCTTTCGCAGCATGTGGGCGGCTTCATCCTGACCGACCGCCCCCTGACCGAGATCGTGCCGATCGGCAACGGTGCCATGCCCGAGCGCAGCTTCATCGAATGGGACAAGGACGACATCGACGCGCTGGGCATCTTCAAGGTGGACGTCCTCGCGCTCGGGATGCTGACCTGCATCGCCAAGTGCTTCGGCCTCATCGCGGCGCATCACGGGCGCGCGCTCGAACTCGCGACGGTGCCGGTCGAGGACGACGAATCCGACGACCGCCGCCCGACCTACGACATGCTCTGCCGTGGCGACAGCCTCGGCGTCTTTCAGGTGGAAAGCCGCGCCCAGATGGCGATGCTGCCCAAGCTGCGTCCGCGCGTCTTCTACGACCTTGTGATCGAGGTCGCCATCGTCCGTCCCGGTCCGATCCAGGGCGACATGGTCCATCCCTATCTGCGTCGCCGCCAGGGGTTGGAGCCGGTCGAGTATCCCACCCCCGGCCCTCAGCATCCGCAGGACGAGCTCAAACGCATCCTGCACCGCACGCTCGGCGTGCCGATCTTCCAGGAACAGGCGATGAAGATCTCGATCGACGCCGCGCGCTTCTCGCCCAGCGAGGCGAACGAGCTGCGCCGCGCCATGGCCACCTTCCGCTCGCGCGGGACGATCGATCTGCTCCAGGACAAGATGGTCGGCCGGATGATCGAGCGTGGCTACGATCCGGTCTTCGCGCGCCGTTGCTTCGATCAGATCAAGGGGTTCGGCGAATACGGCTTTCCCGAAAGCCACGCGGCGAGCTTCGCCAAGCTCGTCTATGTCTCAAGCTGGATGAAATGCCATTACCCGGCGGCCTTTGCCTGTGCGTTGCTGAACTCGCAGCCGATGGGTTTCTACGCCCCGGCCCAGATCGTCCGCGACGCGCGCGATCACGGGGTCGAGGTGCGGCCCGTCGACGTGAACTTCTCGGACTGGGATTCGACGCTCGAACCCGCGGCGGAGGGGTTCGCGCTGCGTCTCGGGATGCGGCGGGTCGATGGCCTGCAGCAGGCGATGGCGCTGCGGATCATGAGCGAACGCGACAGCCCCTATCGCGACGTGGGGGATCTGAGGTCACGGGCGGGCATCGACGCGCGGGCGATCCGGCGGCTCGCGGCGGCCGATGCGATGCGCAGCATGGGGATCGACCGACGGCAGGCGCTCTGGCAGGCGCAGGCGCTGAAGGATGCGCCGGCCCTGCCGATCTTCGACCATGTCCATGCCGCGCCGGAGGGGCCCGAACCCGAGCTGCATCTGCCCGCCATGCCCGAGGCCGAGCATGTCGTCGCCGATTACCAGACCCTTCGCCTGTCGCTCAAGGCGCATCCCATGTCGTTCTTCCGTCGCAGCCTCGCCGCCCAGGGCTTCGCCGCCTCGCGCGACCTGCCGCAGATGCGCCACGGGCAGGGCGTCTCGCTCGCCGGGCTGGTGCTTGTGCGCCAGAAGCCCGGCAGCGCCAAGGGCGTCTGCTTCATCACGCTCGAGGACGAGGGGGGCGTCGCCAACCTCGTGATCTGGCCGGACATGTTCAAACGCTATCGTCCAACGATCATGTCGGCCCGTCTGATGGTGGTGCGCGGCGTCGTGCAGACCGACGGGCGGGTGATCCACGTGGTCGCCCGCGACCTGGAGGATCGCAGCGATCGCCTCGCCGCCCTGTCGGACGCGGCCCTGCCGCGGACCACCGCCCGGGGCGACCATCCGACCCACCCCCTTCCGGGCCAGGTTTCGCCGCGAAACCATCCGCGCGACGTTCGCGTGATTCCCAAGTCGCGCGATTTCCACTGACCGCCAGGCGTCCCGAAGGTCAGTTCGCGGGTGCCGTCCTGCGTGACATGGCGCGCGCGCTCCACTGGCGGCGAAGGAAGGCCGCGATGAAGAGGATGGTCAGGATCAGCACGATCGTGGGCGCGGGCGCGCTGTCGACGAAGAAGCTCGCATAGGTGCCTGCGACCATCGCGAAGATGCAGACCGCGACCGAGACCGCCAGCATGGGCGCGAAGCTGCGAACCGTCAGGAACGCGATCGCCCCCGGCGTCACCAGAAGCGCCACGGCGAGGATCAGGCCGACCGAGCTCAGCGTCGCGACGATGGTCAGCGACAGCGCCGAGAGCAGCCCGTAATGCAGCACCTTCGTGTTCAGCCCCGATGCCTGCGCCTGTGCCGGGTCGAAGGCATGGAGCAGCAGATCCTTCCATTTCACCACGAGAAGGGAAGAGACCAGCACGGCGATGATCCCCGAGCTCCAGAGATCCTCGCGTCCCACGCCCAGCATGTTGCCGAAGAGGACGTGATCGAGATGTTCGTTGGTCCGGATGGAAGTGTAGAGGACGATCCCGACACCGAACATGCCGGAAAAGACCACGCCCATTACCGTGTCCTCCTTCACCCGGCTGTTATGCGACAGATACCCCGTCGCGAGCGCGCAGAGCATCCCCGCCACGAAGGCCCCGAGAAGGAGTGGCAGACCCAGGATCCATGCGAGCACGATGCCCGGCAGCGTCGCGTGGCTGACCGCATCGCCCATCAGAGCCCAGCCCTTGAGCACCAGAAAGCACGACAGCAGCGCCGTGGGCAGTGCCACGAGAAGCGAGATCCAGAACGCGTTCTGCATGAACGGAAACTGGAACGGCAGAATGAGCGTCTCGAGCATCAGGGTGCGACCTTTCCCCCGCGCGACAACGCGGCGGCGGCCTTGCGCCGTGCCGCGAGCGTGCCGTGCTTCGGCGCGAAGACGAAGGCCATGAGGAAAACGAGCGTCTGCAACGTGACGATGATGCCCCCCGTCGCCCCGTCGAGGAAATAGCTGAGATAGGCACCGACAAAGCTCGTCACCGTGCCGATCGCGACCGAGAGGCAGATGAGGCGCGGAAAACGGTCGCAGAGCAGGTAGGCCGTGGCCCCCGGCGTCACGACCATGGCGATCACGAGGAACGCGCCGACCGTCATCATCGCCGCCACGACCGAGGCCGAGAGGAGCACGAAGAACACTGCGCGCAGCAGGTCCGGTCTGAGGCCGACCGATCGCGCGTGGGTCTCGTCGAAGAAGACGACCATCAGGTCCTTCCACTTCAGAAGCAGCACCGCGAGCGAGACGAACCCGATGAGGGCGAGCTGCAGCGTGTCGCCCGGCGTGATGGCAAGGATGTTGCCCATGACGATCGTCTGGATGCTGACCGCCATCGGCGAGAGCGACACCATGAAGAGGCCGAGCCCGAAGAAGGCGGTGAAGATGATGCCGATGATGACGTCGATCTTGAGCCCCGACCGCCCCGACAGGAACAGCATTGCCCCCGCGGCGAGCCCCCCCGCGATGAATGCACCGAGCGCGAAGGGAAGGCCCAGCATGTAGGCTCCGGCGACCCCGGGCACGACCGAATGGCTGAGCGCGTCGCCGATCAGCGACCATCCCTTGAGCATGAGATAGCACGACAGGAACGCGCAAACCCCGCCGACAAGCGCCGAGACCCACATCGCGTTGAACATGTATCCGTAGGAGAACGGCTCGAGCAGGAGGTCGATCATTCCTCGTCCCTGCGTGCGGTCGGTCGGTCACCGTAATGGACGAAGGGCCGTTCGTCGTCGGTGATGATGCGGACCTCGCGCGGATCGTCGTCGTCATGGAGCCGGTCGCCGCCGAGCGTGAAATGCCGCAGCACGCCCCCGAAGGCCAGTTCGAGATTGGAGCGGGTAAAGGTCGTTTCGGTAGGGCCCGCCGCCAGCACCGTCCCCTTGATGAGGATCGTCCGGTCGCAGAATTCCGGCACCGATCCGAGATTGTGGGTCGAGACGAGCATGACCCGCCCCTCGTCGCGCAACTCGCGCAGCAGGGCGACGATCTGGTCCTCGGTCGTCGCATCGACGCCGGTGAAGGGTTCGTCGAGCAGGATCACGCGACCGTCCTGGGCCAGCGCGCGGGCGAGGAAGACGCGCTTGCGCTGTCCGCCCGAAAGCTCGCCGATCTGGCGCTTGCGGAATTCGGTCATGTTGACGCGCGCGAGCGCTGTCTCCACGGCCTCGCGATCGGCGCGCGACGGTCGGCGCAGAAAGCCCATGTGACCGTAGCGCCCCATCATCACGACGTCCTCGACCAGCACCGGAAAGCTCCAGTCGACTTCCTCGGCCTGCGGGACATAGGCCACGAGGTTCTCGCGCAGGGCTTCCTTCACCGATTTGCCGAGCAGACGGATCTCGCCCCGCGCGGTCGGCACGAAGCCCATGATCGCCTTGAAGAGCGTGGACTTGCCCGCGCCGTTCACGCCCACCAGCGCGGTGATCGTGCCGCGCGGGATCTCGAAGCTCGCATCGTGGAGCGCAGTCATGCCGTTGCGATAGGTGACCGTCACGTCACAGGCAAAGATGCCCGCACCGGCGGATAAGGTCCGGTCATCCGCGGCCGCGGTCATGTTCATCTCCGCGGCCCCGTCATCCGACGGTCTTCGTGCATCGCGAAATGAGAGATCGGGATCAGTTCGCATCCGCCCCCATCCCCCGGGCGATGGTCTGCGCCGTGACTTCGAGAAGGTCGAGATATGTCGGTGCCGGGCCGTCCTCGGTCGTCAGGCTGTCGACATAGAGCACGCCGCCATAGCTCGACCCGGTTTCGCGCGCGACCTGCTCGGCCGGGGCGGTATTCACGGTGCTTTCGCAGAAGACGACGGGTACGTCATGCTCTCGGACGCCGTCGATGACCGACCGGACCTGCCGCGGCGTGCCGGTCTGATCGGCGTTCATCGGCCAGAGATAGAGTTCCTGCATCCCGAAATCGCGCGCCAGATAACTGAACGCCCCCTCGCAGGTGACGAGCCAGCGGCGATCCTCCGGCAGGTCTCGGATCCGGTCGCGCAGCGGGCCGATCCGGTCGCGGATCTCCTGCTTGTAGCCTTCGGCATTGCTCCGGTAGGTCTCGGCGTTCTCGGGATCGTGCGTGGCGAAGGCCTCGGCGATGTTGTCGACATAGATCATCGCGTTGTCGAGCCCCATCCAGGCATGGGGGTTCGATTGGCCCTCGTAGACCCCGTCGGCGATCGGGATCGGGTCGATTCCGTCGGTCAGCGTTACCGAGGGAATGTCGCCGAGATTGGCCAGGAACTGCTCGAACCACCGTTCGAGGTTGAGACCGTTCCAGAGGATGAGATCGGCATCCGATGCCCCGACGATGTCCTGAGGCGTGGGCTGATAGCCGTGGATTTCGGCTCCGGGGCGGGTGATCGACACGACCTCGGCCGCGTCGCCCGCGACGTTGCGCGCCATGTCGGCCAAAACGGTGAAGGTCGTAACCGCCTTGAACGGATCGCCGTCATCCTGCGCCAGCGCGCCGTGGGCGCAGAACGCGGCGGCTGCCAGGGCAGCAAGGGGGCCTGAGCGGATGATCATGTCGGTCTCCTGGCCGGGTGGCACGACGCTCCGGCCCTGCACGTTCCGTAATGCGAAGCGTTCTCATCTGTCAAGTAGAATGAGAATGGATTGCAAGTAGCGCGGATATCTCCCCCGTCACTCGTCCGCGGGCGGGCAGTGAGACCGGCGCTTCGCCGGGCCGTTCGCCTGCGAGAGGTTCAGCGCCGTGGTGATCAGGCCGACATGGCTGAATGCCTGCGGAAGATTTCCGAGGAATTCGCCGGTTTCCGCGTCGATCTCCTCCGGCAGGAGGCCCACATCGTTGCGAAGCGCGATCAGGCGGTCGAGAATGGCCCGGGCGTCGTCGCGCCGCCCCTGCAGGACATAGACATCGGCAAGCCAGAACGAGCAGGCGAGGAACATCCCCTCGCTTCCCTCGAGCCCATCGTCGGACGTCTTTGTATCGTAGCGGCGCAGATATGTGTCGCCGACCATCAGCGACCGTTCGATCGCCGCCACCGTCGAGACGACGCGGGGATCGTCCGCAGGCAGGAACCCCACCAGAGGGATGAAGAGCAGCGACGCATCCAGCGACGTACTGTCGTAGGATTGCACGAACGTATCGAGTTCCGTGTCGAACCCGTGTTCCAAGACCTCCGCGTGGATCTCGTCCGCCACGGCACGCCACCGCGCGGCCGCGTCCCCGTCGTGATCGTCGCCCGCGAAGCCCTTCGCGGCGCGGTCGAAGGCGACCCAGGCCATCACCTTGGAATGCACATGGTGGCGCGGACCGCCGCGCGGCTCCCAGATGCCAGCATCGGGTTCGCGCCAGATCTTCTCCAGCCGTTCGAGCAGATGGGTCCGCAGATCGCGGCCATGGTCGGACGGTTCGATCCCCGTTGACGCCTGGGCGAGCATGTCGAAGACCTCGCCGAAGACGTCGAGCTGGAGCTGACCGCTTGCCGCGTTGCCGATCCTGACCGGGCTCGACCCGCGAAAGCCCCCGAGCCAGTCCGGCTGCCATTCCTGAAGCCGTCTTTCCCCGGTGACGCTGTACATGATCTGCAACCTTGCCGGATCACCCGCGATCGCGCGCATCAGCCAGTCGCGCCACGCCCGCGCCTCGTCGAAATAGCCCAGATCCATGAACGCGACGAGCGTCATGGTCGCGTCCCTGAGCCAGCAATACCGGTAATCCCAGTTCCTCGATCCGCCGATTTCCTCGGGAAGGGAGGTGGTCGCAGCCGCCACGACGCCACCCGTCGGTGCGTAGGTCAGCGCCTTGAGGATCACGAGCGAATTGGCGACGGCCTCGGTATCGCCGTCCACGTCGGGGCACCGCGCGGTGTAGTCGCGCCAGTATCGTTCGGTCTCGGTCAGCGCCTGGAGCGGGTCGATCGCCTCGGGCGGCGGCAGGTGCGACGGATAATAGGTGAGCACCAGATGCGTTCTGTCGCCTTCCTCGAGCGGGATAGAGGCGACGCTGTGCAGGCCCTCCCCTTCGACCTCGAGCGGTGTCCGGATCGCCAGCGCGTCGGGCCCGCCGATCGCGAGCCGCGTCGTCGCGTCGTGATGCGTGACCCATGGTACGATCGCGCCGTAATCGAAGCGGATCCGCAGATCGAGTTCGAGCTCGACCGTGCCAGAACGGCATTCGAGGATCCGCACCACGTTGACCGGCCGTTCGTCGCGGATCGGCATGAAATCCGTCAGCACCGCCGTGCCGGTTTCCGTGCGGAACTCGGTCTCGAGGATGAGCGTGCCGGGCCGGTAGCGGCGCGTGACCTCAAAATCTCCTTTGGGTGCGATACGGCAGCGTCCGTTCTCGGCTTCGCCCAGGAGTGCGGCGAAGACGGAGGGCGCGTCGAAGCGCGGCACGCTCAGCCAGTCGATCGATCCATCGCGCGAGATCATCGCCGCCGTCTGGCAATCGCCGATCATCGCGTAGTCGGAGATCCTGCGCTTGTCGACACTCTTACCGCCCTCGCGCCCTCTGCTGTCCGGTGCCGCGTCCGCGGGTCGTTGATCCGCCGAAATGTCTGTGGAACTGCGTCGGCGCTCCGGCTGGTCGTTCGCTCTCAAGGGGGCATCCTTCGTGATCGGGGGCGGAAGACATCGACGGCCGCGATCCGTGCGGCGTTGCGGAAGTGTAGGATCGGCGACGGGCCGGGCAACTGTGCGAAAGCGCACAGCCGGTTTGGGAGCTGTCGCCGGACCGGACAGGACGCGATCGATCGACGGATCGGGGCCACCCCTGATACTCGCCTTGGGCGGGCATGTTCGTGGGTCACTACACGTTTTCGTTAGAAAGGTGGATCGCGAAACCGAGCGTATTCGGCCTTGCAGAATGTCGGCGGTGCCCCGGGCGGGCCGTTGCCTGCTGCGCGGCAAGGCCGTCGCCCTTTCCTTTTTCCGCGCGCGAGCGATCTTATGAATATGTCAGTTTCATCTTCCGGAGATTGCGGATGAATACCGAAGATCACAGACCTCAGTCGGACGATGAAGCGGACGGCGCCCAGAACGATAGTCGCGATGAATCCGAACGGCGCCTGCGCAATGCTCCGGATGACGGCGAGGTGATGCGCGACTATTTCGCCTTCAACGAGATCTTCGCACGGGTCCTGTCGAGCGCCGATCACGAACTCGCCGCTTCGAACCGCTATCTCTTCTGGAGTGCGCTGGGCGCGGGGGCCGGGCTGGGCCTCACCTTCGTCGCGCGCGTGGTCTTCACCGAGGTCGCGGGCGAGGAGAGCCCGGGACTTCTCGGCAACCTGCTCTATCCGGTCGGTTTCCTCATCATCGTGCTCGGCCGCTACCAGCTCTTCACGGAGAACACGCTGACGCCGGTCGTGCTCGTCCTCACGCGGCTTGCGAGTGTCGCGAGCACGCTCAGGCTCTGGGGAGTCGTGCTGGCCGCGAACATGATCGGTGCGGTGGGGGTCGCGGCGCTCTTGGCCTGGTTCGACGTCTTCACGCCCGAACGGGTCGCGAAGGCCGTGGAAATGGGGCGTCACGCACATGAACAGGGATGGTTCGACCTCTTCTCGAAGGCCGTGATCGCAGGCTGGATCGTCGCCGCGATGGTCTGGCTCGTCCATGCCGCGCGCGACACGATCTCCAAGATCGTCTTCGTCTACGTGCTGATGTATTTCATCGGCGTGGCCGGGTTCTATCACATCATCACGTCCTCGGTCGAAGTGTTCTATCTCGCCTTCACCCAATCGGATATCGGGTTCTTCCCGCTCTTCCCGACATTCGTGCTTCCCGTCCTGCTGGGCAACACGGTCGGAGGGGTCACCTTCGTCGCCGTGCTGAACTACGCGCTCTTTGCCGAACACGAGGATTCGGACCTCTTCCAGCGCTACGGCGAGCAGTTGAGCGCGAAGGACTGGTTCTTCGGCAGCGCGGCCAGACGGATCTCGCGGTAATCCCCCGTGGCGGGAGGTTCGGATCATCGAACCTCCCGCGCATATGTCGATCTTGCGGGGCCGCATACGCGCGTTGCCGGTCTCTTCGCTCGGCTGAATTTCCGTGCTACGCCTCTTCATGTGATCTCGAGCAGACGACATCGCCCCGACCCCAGGGCCCGGACCTTTCTCGATCGGGTGCACCCGCTCGGGGTTGCCGCAATCGTCTTTGCCCTGTCGATGACGATCTTCCTCGGAATACACGACACGCTCCGCGATCGCACGGCCCGCGATGCGCAGGCCGTCGTCGATCGCGCCGCCCTCACGGTCGAGAACTGGTTCGATCGGTTCCGTGCTCTGCCGAAGCTCTATGCCCGGAGCCCGCTCATCCATGAAGCATTGGACGGCACGCCCGAGCCCGGTGCGCTTGTCGATGTCAGCCGCGAGCTCGAACGCTGGAACGACATCGCGGGTACGCTCGATACCTATCTTCTGCGCCCCGACGGACTGACGATCGCCGCGTCGAACTGGCGTGACGCGCAGAGCTTCGTGGGTCAGAACTACAGCTTCCGGCCGTATTACACCGACGCGATGGAAGGCGAGACGACCGGTTTCTTCGGCCTCGGGACGGTGTCGGGGCTCCGCGGCTACTATCTTTCCTCGCCGGTCATGGACGATGGCCGGATATTGGGCGTGGTGGTGGTGAAGGTTTCGATCACGGCACTCGAAGAGGCGCTGACCCAGGCTCCCAACGCCGTCTACGTGACCGACGAGGCCGGTATCTCGATCATATCCGATGCTCCCGGCCTCAGAATGACCGCGATCGACGACATCGACGCGGTGGCGCGCGACGAGATCGCGCGCACGCGCCGGTACGACGTCGATGCGATCCCGAGAGCCCCTCTCGAACGGGCGGGATCCTGGGGGGCGACGCTGCCGCTCGTGCGGGGGGCGTCGATCGCCGAGGCGGGGCCGCGTCCGACCTACCTGTCGCTGAGCACGTCGTTGCCGCAGGAAAGATGGCAGCTTCACGTGCTCTACAATCTCGATCCGCTTCGCGCACGGCTCTGGTCGATCGGCGCGGCGATCGGGGCGGGGGGCATCGCCGCGATGGCGGTCCTCCTCCTGCTGATGCAGCGCCGGAAACGGCTGATCGACCGGCTCGTCGCACGGGAACGCGACAAGGCCACGCTCGCCACGCGCGTGGCGCAGCGGACGGCGGAACTCACCTCCGCGAATACCCGGCTGGCCGACGAGGTTGCGGAGCGGCGCGCCGCCGTCGACCGCCTTCGCCAGACGCAGACCGAGCTCGTCCAGGCCGGAAAGCTCGCGGCGCTGGGCCAGATGTCGGCGGCGCTCAGCCACGAGTTCAACCAGCCCCTCGCGGCGATCCGCACCTATACCGAGAACGCGCTGGCCTTTCACGAGGCCGGGCAGGCCGACCGCGCGGCGGCGAGCCTCGGTCGCGTGATGAACCTCACGGGCAAGATGGCGCAGCTCTCGCGCAACCTGACGCGGTTCGCCCGACGCTCGGGTCAGGATCTGAAGTCGGTCGAGATCGGCCCCGTCATCGACGAGGCCCTGGAGCTTCTCGCGGCACGGATCGACCGCTCCGAGGCCCGGATCGGGGTGACGGGCGATCGCGACGCGCTCGTCCTTGGGGGGCGCACGCGGTTACAGCACGTTCTGATGAATCTCGTCTCGAACGCCATCGACGCGGCCCATGCAGGGCAGCCGCCCGAGATCGACATCGACATCGCCGCTGGCGAGGCCGATGTGACGATCACCGTCACCGATCGTGGATCGGGCATCGCAGAGGACGTGCTGCCGAAGATATTCGATCCGTTCTTCACCACCAAGGAGGTAGGCGACGGCCTGGGGCTCGGCCTGTCGATCTGCTTCAACATCATCGAGGATTTCGGCGGCAGCATGCGGGCCGCGAACGTCCCCGAAGGGGGCGCGCGCTTCACCGTGACGCTGCGCCGTGCCGAAACCCGGCGCGTGGCCGCCGAATGAGCGGCGACCCGATCTTCGTCATCGACGACGACGAGGATGTGCGCGCCTCGCTCGCCGAGATGCTGGAGCTCGCGGGGCTCGATCCCGTGACGTTCTCGCGTGCCGAACCCGCGCTCGACGCGCTGCGCCCCGATTTCCCCGGTATCGTTATCTGCGATATCCGGATGCCGCGGATGGACGGGATGGCGTTTCTCGACGCGGCGCTCGCGCGTGATCGCGACCTTCCGATCCTGCTCGTCACGGGCCATGGCGATGTCGAACTCGCGGTCGAGGCGCTGGGGCGCGGGGCCTACGACTTCATCGAGAAACCCTTTGCGCGACAGAGGTTGATGACCGCCGTGGGCCGCGCGCTGGAAAAACGTCGGATGACGCTCGATCTGCGCGATCTGCGTGGGACCGACGCCGACGGGACGCTGCTGGACGAGATCGTCCTCGGTCGTGCCGCCGAGATCGTCGAGATCCGGCGCAAGATCCGGACCATCGCCGAAAGCGAGCTCGACGTGCTGATCGTCGGTGCGACGGGCACGGGCAAGGAACATGTCGCGCGTGGGATCCATGCGCTCGGCTCCGGCATGCCGCGCCCCTTCGTCGCGATCAACCTCGCAGCGCTTTCGGTCGATCACGTCGAGGCCGAGCTTTTCGGGTATACGGCCAACGCCTTCCCGGGATCGAGCCGCGCCCGCACCGGACGGCTCGAACAGGGGCGGGGGGGCACGATCTTCCTCGATGAGGTCAGCTCCGCCCCGCTCGCGCTTCAGGCCAAGCTGCTGCGCGTGCTCGAGGATCGCGCCGTGAGCCCTCTCGGGGCTGCCGAGGCCGTCCCTCTCGAGGCGCGGTTCATCGCCTCGAGCCGCGTTCCGCTCGAACCGCTCGTCGAGGCGGGCCAGTTCCGCGACGACCTGCTCTACAGGCTGAACCCGGTCACGCTCAGGATGCCTGATCTGTCGGAACGCAGGCAGGACATACCGCGCCTCTTCGTTCGGTTCGTGGCGGATGCGGCGCGGCGGATGGAACGGCCGTTGCCCGAGACGCCGCCGGACCTCCTCATGCGGATGGCCGAACGGGACTGGCCCGGCAACCTGCGCGAATTGCGCAGCGCGGCGGATCTGCTGGTTCTGGGGCTTGAGGATCCGCCGCAATCCGGTACCGGGTCGGAAACCCTGACGGAGCGGCTCGAACGCGCGGAAAGAGACATGATCGCCAGCACGCTCGCGATCCACGACGGCAGCCTCAAGGCCACCTACGAGGCGCTCGGGATCGGACGCAAGACGCTCTACGAGAAGATGCAGAAATACGGGATCCGCCGGGAGGACGCCTCCGGGCGGGGCTGACCCCGCCCGGACATGTCCGGACGGGGGCGATGCGTTCAGTCCGACGCGGTCGTCGCGGCCGGCCGGCGCGATGACGGCATCACCCGCGAGACCGCGAATGCCGCCGCCGTGGCCGCCGCGCCGATGAGGTCGCTCAGAAGGCCGCCCGCGATCAGCGACAGCGCCGCGAAGATGAGGATGCCACGCGTGATCCACGAGGCGCGCGCCCCGACGAACCAGCCCTGCACGCCCGAGGACAGAAGGAACACGCCGATGATCGCCGTGATCCCCGCGCGCCCGATCTCGAGCCATGTTCCATCCATCAGCAACGCTGAATTGTAGAAGAACATGAACGGCACGATGAAGGCGGCAATCCCGATCTTGAACGAGGCCGTCGAGGTCTCCATCGCGTTGGCGCCCGAGATGCCGGCCGCCGCATAGCTCGCGAGCGCGACCGGGGGGGTGATCGCCGAGAGCACCGCGAAGTAGAACACGAAGAAATGCGCCGTCAGCGGAGCGATCCCGAGCTGCACGAGCCCAGGTGCCACGACCGAGGCCGCCACCGCATAGGCCGCCGTCGTGGGCATCCCCATCCCGAGGAGGATCGAGATGCACATCGCGAAGAAGAGCGCGATGAGCTGCGAGGCATCGGCGAGGTTCAGCAGAACCGAGGAGAAGCGCGCGCCGACACCGGTGAGGCTGATGACCCCCACGATGATGCCCGCACAGGCGCAGACCGCGATGATCTGGATCGACATGACGCCCGCCATCTCGAATGCCTTGCCGATCGCGCGCGGTCCCATCCTGTGG
Organism: Palleronia sp. LCG004; assembly: GCF_032931615.1. Classification (NCBI taxonomy): domain Bacteria; kingdom Pseudomonadati; phylum Pseudomonadota; class Alphaproteobacteria; order Rhodobacterales; family Roseobacteraceae; genus Palleronia; species Palleronia sp. LCG004. The sequence continues at coordinate 2,516,030 of NZ_CP136759.1, read as the reverse complement.
CGGGTGAGCCAGCTCACCACGACCGCGGCGAGGGTCGCGTAGACGCCTGCTCGGATCACCGAATAACCGAAGAACAGCGCCACGATCAGGATCACGATCGGGATGAAGAGGAAGACCTTCTTCAGCAACTCGCCGAGTTCCGGGATCTCGTCGTCCTTCATCCCCTTCATCCCGAGCTTCGCGGCTTCGAAATCGACCATGAAGAAGACCGAGACGAAGTAGAGGATCGCCGGGATGATCGCGGCGATGGCGATCTCGGTATAGGGAATGCCGGTGATCTCGGCCATGATGAAGGCACCCGCGCCCATGATGGGCGGGACGATCTGGCCTCCGGTCGAGGCCGCGGCCTCGATCGCGCCGGCGGTGGTGCGCTTGTAGCCGACCTTCTTCATCAGCGGGATGGTCAGCGACCCGGTGGCGACCACGTTGCCCGCCGAGGTGCCGTTGATCATCCCCATGAGGCCGGAGGCGAAGATCGCGACCTTGGCAGGCCCGCCGCGCGCCCGTCCGGCGAGCGCGAAGGCGAAGTTGATGAAGTATTCGCCGACCTTCGAGGCCTGCAGGAAGGCCGCGAAGATGATGAAGAGGATGATATAGGTCGAGGACACCGCCGTGGTCGGCCCCAGGATACCTGCATCCGTATAGACCTGGCTGAAGAACCGGTCCCACGCGATGGCGGGCGAGTTGAGGAAGCTCGGCAGGTATTGCCCGGTGAAGACGTAGACGAGGAACACGCCCGAGATGATGACGAGGGCGAGCCCTGCGACGCGGCGTGTCATCTCCATGATGAGCGCGCTGCCCGCGACCGCCGCCATTGAGATCCCGATGGGCGCGAAGGGCGTGCCCGTGGAATTGCGCATGAGCGTGCCGTAGATCGTGATGAGATAGACCGCGACCGAAACCGCGCAGATCGAAAGCACCAGATCCGGCATGCCGAGGCCGGACCGTTCGCGCCGGACCAGCCAGCTCAGCACGATGCCGCCCGCGGTCGCGATCCAGAGCGGCGTCCCGAAGAGCCAGAGTTCCCTGAATCGGATCGTCTGATCCATGCCGTTCCACGACAGGCCGCCCGCGATCTGACCGGCGAACCACAGCGCCACGACGAGCGATCCGAGCGCCGGAATGGCAAGGACGAGCGCCGCGAGGTCGAGCCCGCGCGACCGGTGCGCCCCGTCCTCGGCAAAGGTATTGGGCGCGTAGAGGATGAAGCCCAGGATCAGCGCGCCCGCGACGTGCACGATCCGGAAGTTCCACGTCTCCATTGGAAAGGTCGGCAGGAACGGGATCGAGATGCCCGTCATCGACGAGATCGACAGCCCCGTCAGGGCCGCCATGTGGAACGCGGCATAGAGCCCCGCAGCCACGCTGACCGCGACGAGCCGCCATCCGGTGAAAAGACGTCTGTTGTCCTCGATGATCTCGTCATCCGCGCCTTCGGCGACGACGCGATTGGTCTTCTCTGGTCCGACCGACATTCCGGCTCCTCCTCCTGAACCTGCGACGAGGGCCCCGGCGCGACGGCCGGGGCCCCGTTAAGATGATCCGTGGATCAGTTTCCGTGAATCATGTCGTCGGGGATCTCGACGTCGGTGTTCTCGCGGAACCACGCGGCGGCACCGGGATGCCACGGCAGGACGGTGTTCTTGTCCGCGTTCTCGGGAACGGTCGTCTGCGCCGCACGGTGGATGTTCACCATCCGCTCGTTGTCGGACATGACGACGTCGACCACCGCGTTGACGAAGCTGTCGGGCAGGTCGCAATTGGCGATGGCGAAGTTCCACATCGCGACCGACCGGGCCGGTTCGGACAGCGTCGAATAGGTGCTCGCCGGGATCTCGAACTGCGAGACGGGGAACGTGTCCATGAGCGTCTGCTGCTGCTCTTCGGTGAAGGGGATGATGTTGACATCCGTCTGCACCTCGAGCTGGCTGACGGCCGGGATCGGAATGCCGGCCGCGAAGGCGATGACGTCGAGCAGTCCGTCCTGAAGCTGACCGCCAAGATCCGACCAGCCGCCGTTGCGCCGTTCGTAGCTCACGCCGAGCTCTTCGAGCATCCGCGGGAAATAGGTGTCGGAGGTCGAGCCCGCCGGACCGAACCCGATGCGCGAGCCTTCGGGGATGCCCTCGATGCTGTCGATGCCCGAAGACGAGAGCGTCGTGACCGAGAAGGGCGTCTGGTACATCGGGAAGATCGCGCAGGCATTGTCCATGGCGAGGCCGGGAGCGATCGGGTTCTCGCCATCGAGGCTTTCGCGCGCGGGGCCCATCGTCGTCAGGCCGAAGGCGAGGTCGCCCGTATGGACGAGCGCCATGTTCTGCATCGGCCCGCCGGTCACCTCGGCACCGCCGGAAACACCCAGTTCGTCGGCCACGAGATTGGCCCAGCCCGAGCCATAGGCGAAATAGGTGCCGCCCTGGCTTGCCGTGCCGACCGTGAAGCTCGTCGGCCAGTCGGAGCGGTCCGCATCCTGTGCGCCGGCCATTCCGGCCACCATCAGGCAGGCGGTCGCAATCGTGATCTGCGTCTTCATCTTGTCCTCCACTTCGATGTCATCCCGATCCGGGAACGTCCTGCGTTCTCGGATCGCTGCCTACAGCTATACCCGGAGGGCATACCGGCATTGCAAGAAAAGGAGGCCGGAAAAACGCCAGCTGCCGCGTTTTCCATCGCGCATGTTTCGGATCGTGCCCATTCGGGGTGTTGCATGGGTGCCGCCGCCCCCAAGTCCGAAACCCGGCTCAGCCCCCGGATGAAGGGGGTCGGCATGAGGAAAGGCTCCGAATCAAACCCTTGGCCTGTCGCGGGCAATGCCTCCTTGCGGCGCGGGATCCGGCCCGCGTCTTCAGCGCAGGCTCAGCGGCGATCCGGTACTTTCCGGTCGCGGTATTTCGTCGTCAGTTCCAGCGGCACGTCGTTCTCGTCGTAGATGCCGATCATCACGCCCTTGCGGGATGAGGCGCGGCGCATGGAGCGTAGCTGCTCGGCGCTGCGGGTGGTGCGTTGCGAGAGCCGGCGCGCCCAGGTGAAGAGGTGCCCGTACATCTCGGCCCGTACCTCCTCGTGCGCGGGATCGGCCCCCAGATCGACGAGTTCGTCCGGATCCTCGGTCAGGTCGAACAGGATCGGCCGGAAGCCACCCTCGAAATGGATGAGCTTCCAGCGGGTCGTCCCGACCATGAACATGACCCCATCCCGCACCGACACACCCAACCGTTCGGCGATGGGCGAGGCCGAATAATCATATTCGCAGACGACGAAATCGCGCGCCGGATCGTCCTTTCCGTGGAGAATCGGCAAGAGCGACCGGCCCTCGAGAATATGGTCGGGGACGTCTCCGCCCGCCGCCTCGACGAAGGTGGGGGCCAGGTCGATGCATTCGACGAGATCCTCGCAGACCGTCCCGCGCGTCGCGTCGGCCTCGGCCGACGGGTCGTAGACGATCATCGGGACCTTCACGCTGGCATCGTGAAAGAACATCTTCTCGCCCATCCAGTGATCGCCGAGGAAGTCGCCGTGATCCGACGTGACGACGATCAGCGTGTCCTCCATCCGACCGGACCGCTCGAGATAGTCGAAGAGCACGCCCATCTGGTCGTCGCATTGCTTGATAAGACCCATATAGGCCCGCACCACCGGATCGCGGACCTCCGCGCGCGAGAACGCGCGGCTCATCGGCGCGTCCATGAAGGCCGAGAGGACCGGATGATCGGTCTGCCGCTCGGCATCCGAGCGAATGGGCTGCAGCACGTCGTCGGGGCCGAACATGTCGTGATAGGGCGCGGGCACGACATAGGGCCAGTGCGGCTTGATATAGCTGAGATGGCAGCACCAAGGCCCGGTGTCGCGCGCGCCCTCCATCCACTCGATCGCGCGGCGGGTGAGGTACGGCGTCTCGCTGTCATCCTCGGCGATGTTGGCCGGGTGGACCGAATTCTTGAGGAACCACCCCGAGAGGACGTTACCGTCCTCGTCCCGTCCCGAATTGGCGAAGTCGTGCCAGGGATTGTCGCTCTCGTAGCCTTTTTCCCGCAGCCAGTCGTTGTAACGCGCGGCTCCGCCCTCGTCATAAAGCCCGTCGGGCCCCTCGGGACGCATCCCGTCGTCGCGCTCGACCACGTCGAAGCCGCATTCGGCGACCCGCACGCCGATGAGGCTGTCGGGCTCGATCCCGAGTCGCGCCATCCCTTCGGCATCCGCACGCATGTGGGTCTTGCCGATGAGGTGACATGACATGCCCGCGTCGCGCAGGTGATCGCCTATCGTCCGCTCGCCGACCTTGAGCGGAATGCCGTTCCACGACGCGCCGTGCGAATGGACGTAGCGTCCCGTGTAGGTGCTCATCCGCGACGGTCCGCAAAGCGGCGACTGGATATAGGCATTCGTGAACCGGACGCCCCTGGCGGCCAGCCTGTCGATATGGGGCGTCTTCAGATGCGGATGGCCATAGCAGCTCAGATAATCCCAGCGAAGCTGGTCGAACATGATAAAGAGAATGTTCTTCGGACGGGACAAGGCGGACCTCGCAGCAGTGAGTGGGCCGGCCCCCGGAAGGGACCGGAGAGGATCATTCGGCCGGGCGCAGATCGTCGGGAATCTCGATCCCGGCCTCCTCGTAGAAGCGCAACGCGCCGGGATGCAGCGGCAGGTTCAGATCCTCGAGCGCGGTGTCGAGCGTGATGTTGCGCAACCATGGGGCGGAGCCCTCCATCTCGCCCACGCCTTCCCAGAACGCCTTCGTGATCTCGTAGACGGCCTCTTCGGGGACATCGGCATTCGTGCCCACGCCCACGATCGATCCGAGCGTCTGCACCGCCTCCTCGTTCACCTGGTTCTCGCCGTAGGTGCCGGCCTCGATCGTGCCGAGCGTGCCGCCCGGACGGTTCAGGATCGCCTGCAGGCCGGGGCGCTCCATCTCTTCCGGCGTCAGGCCGATGAGGCGCAGGTCGCGCGACAGCGCCATCTGCTGGATGACGGGCGAGGGGGCGTTGGTCGGGTTGACGTAGACGTCGATGCGGCCGTCCTGAAACGCCTGTGCCGCCGCATCCCATCCGACCTGGACCTGATCGTAATCGGTGCCCGCCTTCAGACCCGTCGCCCCTTCGACGACATTGGCCATGATGGCCGAGGCACCGCCGCCCGGCGGTCCGAGAAAGACCGTCTTTCCGGCAAGGTCGTCCAAGCTCTCGATCCCCGAATCGGCGTAGGTCACGACATGGTAGAGGCCGAGTGGAAAGGCGAAGACCGCGCGCAGGTTGGCGCTCAGATCCGGGGCCTGCGGGATCTGCGCATACATCGCGGTCCCGTCCATCATGTTCTGATGAACGCTTGCCGACCACATGAAGAAGTCGAGCTGCCCCATCGCGGCTTCGATCGCGTGCTGCGTGGCGCTGCCGGTCGCGTTGACCTGAATCTGCACGCCATCGAGCCTGTCGCTCACGATCTGGGCCATCGTGCTCATCACCAGATAGGGCGAGGAGCCCGGCCCGAGGGTCGCCATCGTGTAGAAATCCTGCGCCTTCGCCGCAGGTGCCGTGAGCGCGACCGAAAGGCCGAGGGCGGCGATCCATCTTTTCAACATGTCGTTTCCTCGATTTTGGGGTGGCAGAAGGTCAGGTCAGGTCAGGTCGGGGTGGCTGGCGGGTTATCCGTCTCCGGTTCGGGTTCGTCCTCTCCGCGATAACGTCCGCGCCAGTCGCCGAACACGATGAAAAGCGCGATCAGCGTCGCCGCGATCTCGACCCAGATCCAGGGCACCAGCACCCCGAAGCCGAGCGCGAGCCGCAGGATCCGCATGGGTGGCGACAAGGCCGCGGAGGCATAGCCCGAAAACCCCGTGGAAAAGAGCCAGATGGTAAGCGCGAGCCGCAGGCAGACCCAGGCGAGCCCCGTCGCCGTGACGTCGACGACGAGCGAGAGCGACGGGTTGTAGACCAGCACGAAGGGGATGACGAAGCCCACCAGCGCGATCCGGCAGGCATCTATGCCGATCGAGACCGGGTTCGCCCGTGCGATCGGTGCGGCGGCGAAGGCCGCGATGGCGACGGGCGGCGTGATCGAGGACAGGACGCCGAAATAGACCACGAAGAGATGCGCGATGATCGTCGGCACGCCCATGATCTCGATCGCCGGACCCATCACCAGCACGATGATGAGATAGGCCGGCACCGTCGGCATCCCCATCCCGAGGACGAGCGATCCCAGCATCATCATCACGAGGCTCAGGAACAGGGATTCGCCCGCGATGTTCTGGATCAGCCCCGCAAAGCGCAGGCCGAGGCCCGTCATGTTCATCACGCCGATCACGATCCCGATCGCGGCGACCGCGATGACGATCTGTGCCGCCGCGACGCCGCCCTGCCGCAACCCTTCGAGGATCACGGCGGGTTTCCGGCGCACCACAGGGTTCAGGACGACCCCGAGCGCCACGGCCGTGATCACGGCCGTGAACCCGGCAAGCGCGGGCGACCGGCCAGAGATCATCACGCCGAGCATCACGGCCAGCGGCACAACGAAGCAGAGCGACATGAGCCAGTCCTGCCGGCCGATCTTCGGCAGCTCGCGTCGCGGGATCGGGCGCAGATCGCGGCGTACGGCCTCAACATGCACCGCCACGAAGAGCGAGGCATAGTAGAAGAGCGCTGGCAGCAGCGCGGCGAGGCAGATCGTGAGATAGGGGATGCCCGTCACGTCCGACATGATGAACGCGACCGCCCCCATGATCGGCGGCATGAACTGCCCGCCCGACGACGCCGCGGCCTCGATTCCGCCGGCATAGCGGGCCGGGAATCCGCGGCTCACGATCATCGGGATCGTCATGACGCCCGTGCCGACCACGTTGCCCGAGACCGATCCCGACATCGTGCCGAAGACCCCCGAAGCCGCGATCGCCGCATGTGCGGGTCCGCCCCGCATCCGTCCCGTCGCCGCGAAGGCGAGCCGCAGCAGGACCGGTCCCGCGCCGATCGCCTCGAGCAACGATCCGAAGACGATGAAGACGAGGATCAACGTCACCACCACCGAAAGCGGCCCTCCGAACACCCCGTCGAAGGAATACCAGACGACCTGCATCACCTGCTGCAGGCTGAACCCGCCATGCCGGAAGATCGACGGCAGGCTGTCGCCGAAAAGCGCGTAGCCGAGCGCGAGCGCGCAGACCACGACGAGCGGCAGTCCGAAGACCCGGCGCGTGAGTTCGAGAAGCAGGATCACGGCGGCAAGCCCGATCCAGACATCCGAGGCCGAGAAGAAATAGAGCCCGGTCTCGAGCGCGCGGCCGATCGCGAAATACCGCTCGATCGTCACGACCAGCACGGCCAGAAGCACAAGGTCGACCGGAACGAGCCAGATGCGTCCCTCTCCGATCCGCGTGGCGATCGACAGGACGAGGACGAGCCCGGCGGCGAGCGCGTAAGTGCCCACACGCAGCAGCGTCTCGTCGAGGCTGCCGAATCCCGCGATCCAGACCCCGATCAACGACAGGCCCACCGCACTGGTCGCGGCCAGCGCGACAAGCGCCCGGTGGACGAGCCTCGCCTTCGGACCATCCGTCATCTTAGCGTCCTCCCCGAGGGCCGCGCGGTCTCCTCCCGCATTGCCCTCATGCATGTCTCGGACGGATGCGGTGTCCTCCCAAGCTCAAAACGCGTATATTCCACCTGGTGGAATGGTGGAGCGCGCGGCGATGGGCAAACGGATCGAGGCGCTGAGGCGCGGCCTTCTGGTGCTCGATCACCTGGGGAGGGACGGTCCGCAATCGCTGGCCTCCCTCGCGCGGGCGACGGGCCTTCCCAAGCCTACCCTTCTGCGGATCCTCGACACGCTCGAGGCGACGGGGCATGTCAGGCGTGGGCTCATCGACGGGCTCTGGCGGGCGACGGTCGCGCGGCACGACGCGCCGCTGCCGGGCTCCCTGTTGGCCGAGATCTGCGCGCCGCTGCTCGACCGGCTGTGCCAGAGGATCCTCTGGCCCTCCGATATCGGCATCCATCGCGAGGGCACCATCCGCATTCTCGAGACGTCCCGCCGGCTTTCGCCATTCCTCGGCAACCGCACCGTCGCCGACAGCATCCACGTGTTTCCTTCCGCCATGGGCCGCGCGATCCTCGCCTTCACATCCGAGGCCGACCGCGACCGGATCCTCGCCGAGGTCGCCATGCGCGACACGCCTCATGATCGGCCGGCACGCGACGCGGCGGCCATGGCGCGCCTCGTCGCGGAGGTGCGGGCGAAAGGCTACGGCGCGCGCAATATTGGCTATTACGTCTCGGCCCCGCGCGAGGCGCAGGTCTCGGCGATCGCCGTGCCCGTGATGATGGGCGACATCGCGATCGCCGCGATCAACCTCAGCTGGGTCGCGCGCGCCATGACCGAAGCCGAGATCGTCGCGGCCCATCTCGACGATCTTCGATCCGCCGCCGGGACGATCGCGAGCGAATATGCTGCGCGGGGCGGTATGCCGGATCTTCGCTGAACCCTGTCGTGCGCTCAGGCCGTCATCCCGCGGAACGCCGCGCCGGCCCGCTCGAAAGCCTCCTCCGCCTCGGGCAGGAAGGACCCCATCTGCATGAAACCGTGGATCACCCCGGGAATCAGGTCGTAGCGATCCTGCCGACCGAGCCCGCGCAGCCTTTCGGACAATCTTTCGGTATCGGACAGCAGCGGGTCGAGCGCCGCCGCGTTGAGGTATAGCGGCGGCAGCGCCGCAAGCGCCTCGTCACCGGCCGAAAGGGGCGTGACGCACGGGTCGCCGCGCAATGCCTCGGCCGCGTACCAGTCCCAGTACCGCATGATCCTGTCGCGGGTGAGGCCCGGACCCTCGCCATGGGCGCGGTAGCTGTCGGTGTCGAAATCGGTATCGTAGGACCCGTAGAACAGCAAAGCCGTCCGGGGCAGTTCGTCCCCCTCGTCGATCAGCCGCAGCATCGCGGCGAGCGCGAGGTTCGCCCCCGCGCTGTCGCCCGCGAGGCTCCAGCGGCGGGACGGATCGCGCGCCTTCCACGCGGCGAGCACATCGTCGAGCCCTCCGGGAAAGGGATGCTCGGGTGCGAGGCGGTAGTCGATCGTCAGAACCGCGCATCGGCAGGCGCGCGCGAGGCGGCGCGCGGCCCCCTCATGCGTGGCGGGCGAGCAGAACGCCCAGCCGCCGCCATGGACGTGCAGGATCGCCTCGCGGCCCTCGTCCTCCTCGGGCACGACCCAGCGCGCAGGCAGCCCGGCATGGAGGACCGTGCGGGCCTCGGCCATTTCCGGCAGATCGCGGTTCCACCGGGCATTGGTCAGGTCCGCCATCGCGCGCCCGTGCTGCGGCAGCATCGTCGTCAGATCGCCGAGCCCCGCATCCTCGCGTGCGAGCCGGTCGATCATTGCCTGCATGGAGGGGGACGGCGTACTCATCGTCCCGCCTCCGTCCCGAGTAGTCAGGTTCCGGGTTCAGCCCCAGCGGGGAAGCCTTCGACGATCATGGAATGGTGCCCTCCTGCGGAAAACTGCGCCCCGACATCGCGACCATGCAAGGTCCGTCTAGCCATCCTATCCCGAACGCGGCCACCGTGACGAGGGCCGGGAAGGTCCATCGCACGACGCGGTTTCATGTCGTGCCTGCCCAATCGGCGGGACCTGCGCGCCCTCTCTGCCCGAACTTTCGGCAGATCGCCCAATCCCGCGGTCGCGGCGCATGCATGGCCGTCGCATCGCGCGCCGCCGTCATCCTACGTTCGGGGGCAGAGTAGAAGCGGTGGGGCCGAAGGCTCCGACATTGCTCACCAGACCCGACGAGAGAGGGTGCGCAATGACGCAGGTGACGGCTTCGACCTCGGAATTTCATACATCACGCTCACGGATCCACCGTGCTTTGGCGACAGGAAAGGTCTTTCTTCCAATGCGTTTCAACATCTGTGCCGCCGCGGCGCTCCTCGCGACACCGGCCTTCGCCCAGGATCAGGTGACCTATCAGCTCGATTGGCTGCCAGGCGGCGACAAGGCCCCGATCTATGTCTGCATCCACGAAGGCTTCTGCGAGGATGCGGGCCTCGAGGTCAGCATCGAATCGGGGCGCGGGTCGTCCGAGGCCGTGACGAAGCTCGCGACCGGGACCTCCGACATCGGATCGGCGGGGATCGGGGCCGTCATGTCGGCCGCCGCGACCGAGGACGTGCCCGTCACCGTCGTCATGTCGATCTTCACCGAGGGCCCGCACGCCTTCTACACGCTCGAGGGCAACGGGATCGAAAGCATCGAGGATGTCGCCGGCAAGAGCATCGCGACCTCGCCCTTCACCGAATCGAACCTGTTCCTGCCGCTGGTCCTTGCCGATAACGGCGTCGACGCCTCCGACATCACGCTCACCAATGCCGATCCCGGCGCGCTCGGGCCGCTCCTGATGACGGGACAGACCGACGCGATCATCGCCTGGCTCACCGATGTGACGCGCTATACCGACCAGGCCGAGGAAGCGGGACGCGAGATCGTCGTGCTGCCCTGGTCCGAGGCGGGGCTCGAGCTCTATTCCGCGGCGCTCGTCGCCTCCGACCGCTTCCTCGAGGACCGGCCCGAGGTCGCCCGCCGCTTCGTCGATGCGTTCCAGAAGTCCATCGAATTCGCGCTCGAGAACCCCGAAGCCGCCGCCGATGCCGTCGCCGCGATGGTGCCCGAACTGGGTGCCGAGGACGTGATCGGTTCGTGGACCGACGCGAGCGCGCTGATCATGAACGACGTGACCGAGGCCGACGGGCTCGGCACGATCGAGGATGGCAGGCTCCAGGCGACGTGGGAAAGGGTCTCGCAGGCGCAAGGGCTCGACCCCGCCTCGCTCGACCCCGAAACCGTCGTCGACCGGTCCTTCCTGCCCGGGGCGGATGGATGAGCCTCAAGCCGCCGGCGATCCGCTTCGACCGCGTGGGCCAGAGCTTCGCGACGAGCTCCGGCCCCCTCCGGGCGCTCGGAGGCGTGACGCTGGCGATCGCGCAGCATGAATTCGTGGCCGTCCTCGGCCCGTCGGGCTGCGGGAAATCCACGCTCCTGCGGCTGACGGCGGGCCTGATGCGCCCCAGCGAAGGCGCGGTCGAGGTCCTGGGCGTGCCCGTCACCCGCCCCCGGCAGGATATCGGCATCGTCTTCCAGCAGCCCACGCTCCTGCCCTGGGCCAGTGTCGAGGACAATGTCGTCTTTCCCGTCCGCCACATGCAGGGCCGCGTCCGCCCCGACCATCGTGCGCGGGCACGCGAGATCATCGCGGCCGTGGGCCTCGAGGGGTTCGAGGCGCGCCGCCCGGACGAGCTGTCGGGCGGCATGCAGCAGCGCGTGGGCATCGCGCGCGCGCTCTTTCTCGATCCCGACATTCTGCTGATGGACGAGCCCTTCTCGGCGCTCGACGCGCTCACCCGCGACGCGATGGGGTTCGAACTCCTGCGCCTGTGGCAGGCGCGCCCGAAGACGGTGCTCTTCATCACCCATTCCATCCCCGAGGCGGTTCTGCTGGCCGACCGCGTCGTGGTGATGAGCGAACGGCCCGGCCGCGTCATCGCCGACCGCCCCGTGCCGCTCCCCCGTCCCCGAAGCGAGCGCAGCCTGCGCGCGTCCGAGATCCAGGATTTCATGGCGGATCTCAGGTCCCTCCTCATCAAGGAGCCCGCATGACGACCGAGGCCGATTTCCCCGACCACTCCGACATCGTGCCGCGCCGCGCGCCGATGGCGCGGCGGCTGATGGACGTGCCGGCGCTCCTGCCGCTCGCGACATTCGCGGCCATCCTGATCCTCTGGGAGGTCGGTACGCGGCTCCTCTCGGTGCCGACCTACGTCCTTCCTCCGCCCAGCCGCATCGTCGAGGGCTTCGGCAGCATCGACGCCGCGCGCTGGTTCCAGCATGTCTGGGCGACGCTGCGCGTGGCGCTCATGGGCTTCGCCGTTGCCATCGCGATCTCGCTCCCCGTGGCGATCGGGCTCGCGCGATCGGCATTGCTGTCGCGCTGCCTCTATCCGCTGCTCGTCGTGATCCAGTCGGTTCCGGTCGTGGCGGTCGCGCCGATCATCATCGTCGTGCTCGGTACGGGGGATGCGCCACGCATCACGATCACCTTCCTCATCGCCTTCTTCCCGCTGGTCGTGTCGATGACGACGGGCCTCACCTCCACCCCGCCCGAATTGATCGAGCTTTCGCGCTCGCTCGATGCACCGCTGCGCCGCGAGCTTTCGCAGATCCGCATTCCCTACGCGATGCCGCATATCTTCGCGGGGCTGAAGATCTCGATCACGCTGTCGGTCATCGGGGCGGTCGTGGCCGAGTTCGTCGCGGCCGAGGCGGGGCTTGGGTATTTCATCCAGTTCTCGACCTCGATGTTCCGCCTGCCGCAGGCCTGGGCGGGGCTCGCCGTGCTCGTGGCGCTGTCGCTCGCGCTCTTCCAGGCCGTGAACCTCGCGCAGCGCGTCTTCTTCCCCTGGTCGCTTTCGGGAAATCGCAAATGACGTCGTTCCTTCTCACCGACATCGCCCACGGGCTCACCGGCCGCCTGGGCGAGGGCGAGCGCTTCGAGGGCGCGCTGCGCGTGCGCGACGGACGCATCGCGGCGATGGGCGCGCTTTCCCCCGAACCCGGAGAGCGCGTGATGGACGCGCGCGGCGCGGTGGTGATGCCGGGCCTCGTCAACACGCATCATCACCTTTTCCAGTCGGTGATGAAGGCGGTGCCCGCGGCGCTCGACCTGCCGCTCGATCCATGGCTCATGGCCGTGCCCTACGGTCTCTGGCCCTTCCTCGACGAGGAGACATTCCGCATTTCAGTCACCATCGGCATGGCCGAACTGGCGATGTCGGGCTGCACGACGATCTGCGATCACCATTACATCTGGTCGGACCGGTTCGACTACGATCCGGCCGAAATCCTGTTCGAGACCGCCGCCCGGTTCGGCATCCGCTTCGTGCTGGCCCATGGCGGCGGCACCAAGGGACGGGCCACCAGCGATCCCTCCGTCCCGCCGATCCCCTGCGATCCGCTCGACGGGTGGCTCTCCCGGGTTCAGCGGATCGCGGATCGCTGGCACGACCCCGCCCCCGACGCCATGACGCGGGTGGCTGTGGCCCCCACGACCCCCACCTTCAACGTCGATCCCGGCGCGCTGGGCGAGATCGCCGCCACGGCGCGGGGGCGCGGTCTGCGCCTCCACACGCATCTGAGCGAGAACCGCGCCTATGTCGATTTCACCGAAAGCCGGTTCGGAATGCGTCCCGTCCCCTGGCTGGCACAGCACGACTGGCTCGGACCCGACGTCTGGTTCGCCCATCTGGTCGAGGCCGATGCCGACGAGGTCGCGATCCTGGCCGAGAGCGGTTCGGCCATGGCCCATTGCCCGCAGGCCAATGCCCGGCTCGGATCGGGGATCGCGCCTGCCGCCGCGCTCCATGCGGCAGGGGGCACCGTGTCGCTCGCCGTCGACGGGGCCGGTGCGAACGAGGCGGCAGATATGGGGTCGGCCCTCTATGCCGCGTTCTGCCTCCACCGCGCGACGGGCGGGGCGGGGGCCGTGCGTGCCGAGACGATCCTTCACTGGGCGAGCGCCGGGGGCGCGCGGGTGCTGGGCCTCGATGCTGTCGGCACGCTCGAGATCGGCAAGGCCGCCGACATCGCGATCGTCGATCTGTCGCATCCCCGCTATCTCGGACAGCACGATGCGGCCGTCGGTCCCGTCGTCTCGGGCGGCGGGCTGACCCTGCGCCATGCCTTCGTCGCGGGGCGCGAGATCGTCACGGACGGCGTGCCCGCCGGCCTCGATCTCGGGGCTCTCGGCGACGATGCGCGGCGCGTCACCGAGCGGATGATCCGCCGTCACCGACACGCCGCGGCCGCCTGAGGCCGTGGCGCATCCGGAGTAGAAGCAGTCAGCGCGGGCGATCCGCCCCGCGCCGGTCATTGCTCCCCAACCCGCGCGGGACCGCCCGCGCACCCAGAAGGAGAAGACCCATGACCACCACGGAACACGGCCTCGAGGAGCTCAGGCGCGAGGCGACATACGGCAGCTACGGCGAGGAGGTCGAGCGCGACATCCCGAAGATCGACATGTCCAACTTCTTCGCCCGCAAGGCCGAGATCACCGAGGATCTCTGGCAGGCGGCGACCGGCATCGGCTTCTTCCAGCTCTTCAACCACGGCATCCCCGAAACGCTGATCGACGAGGCATTCGCTCTGTCGGCCCGCTTCTTCGACCTGCCGCAAGAGGCGAAGGCGCACTATCCCCTCAAGCCTGGTACGAATGCGGGCTGGGAATACAAGGCGCAGGTCCGCCCCTCTACCGGCACCGCCGACCAGAAGGAAAGCTACCAGATCACGCTGCCGCGGATGAAGGGCCTCTGGCCCACCGGGGCCGAGGTGGCGCAGTTCAAGTCCACCATGCTCGCCTTCGAGCGGCACAACTGGGCGCTCGCCATGCGGGTGCTGTCGTGCTTTGCCGACAGGCTCGGCTTCGAGACCGACACCTTCACCGAGGGCCACGACCCCGAGGATCCCGGCTATCAATCGACGCTGCGACTTATCCACTATCTCGGGATGGAGGATGCCAAGCCCGAGGATTTCAAGTTCTGGCGTGCGGGCGCGCATACCGATTTCGACTGCCTCACCCTGCTGCACCAGAAGGAGGGGCAGGGCGGGCTCCAGCTCTGTCCCGGCAAGGATGCGCAGGGCCGCGCCGTCGCCTGGACCGACGTGCCGCCCCTGGGCGGGGTCGTCACCTGCAATATCGGCGACATGCTGATGCGCTGGTCGGACGACAAGCTTCTGTCGAACCTCCATCGCGTGCGGATGCCGAAGCCCGGCGAAAGCCTCGGGCCACGCTATTCGATGGCCTATTTCGCACAGGCCAACATGGAGACCGTCCTTCAGGGACCCGAGGGCAAGTACGAGGCCATGACCGGCCACGACTACATCCAGATGCGCCTCGGCGCGAATTTCGGCAAGAAGTGAAGCCAGGGAACGGGGCGTGCCGGTCGCGTCCCGTTCACCGGACAGGGAATTCAACATGAACGACACCGCATCCGATCGCGATCTCGCCCTCCTGCGGCGCACCTATGCGCTGGCCTCCGAGGTCGCGGCCTCGGGCAACCATCCTTTCGCCGCGATCCTCGCGGGTCCCGACGGCGAGGTGATGATGGAACAGGGCAATGCCTTCATGCCCGACCACGACATGACCGGCCACGCCGAGCGGGTTCTGATGACGCGTGCCTCGACGACCTACGGGGCGGAGGTCCTGGCGGGTTGCACGATGTTCACCTCGGCCGAGCCCTGCGCGATGTGCACGGGCGCGGCCTACTGGGCGGGCATCGGGCGCATCGTCTACGGATTGGGCGAGACGCGTCTCAAGGCGATGACCGGCAACCACCCCGAGAATCCGACCCTCGACCTGCCCTGCCGGACGGTCATAGCCGCCGGTCAGCGCGAGATCGACGTCGTGGGCCCGCTCCTCGAGGAGGAAGGGGCCGAACTGCATCGGGCATTCTGGTCGCGCGAGGCGTGATGCGCCGGGTCTACCTGTCGGCCAGGTAATCCGCCGCGACATACCCGGTGACGCCGCGCGCCTCGGCAAGCGAGACCCGGCACCAGAGCTGGCCCACCTCGGTCACGCAGTCGCGCCGGACGAGCCGCGTGTCGTCGGGCAGACCCAGGATCACTCGATACCCGAGCCCGGGCCCCGCGCGCAGCTTGAGCAGATCGTCCGGCCCGGTTCCCTGAACGACGGTCCGCCCCGAGGACCCGGCGCATCCCGAGGCGATCAGAAGCGCCGTCATCGCGGCGATGGCTGGAACATTCATGGGAACCCCCTCGACGTTTCGATCAGATCCCATCTGCCAGCCCGATCGCCCGGGGTGAAGTCCGAAACGACGCCACCTGCCGCACCGCGATCGGCCCCGTGGCGCGCGGGGGGAGGTTTCGCCGCGAAACCTCCCCCCATCCGTACGATGCGCGAACCGTCGACCGCCGCCGCCGGACGGAGGACGATTCGCCTTTGTGACGCGAGGCTCGGAGGGGATCATCGCCGATCCCCTCGGTCGGGCCGTCGCGACACGGCTTGAGGCGCGCGCCGGGATCGCTAGGCTCGGCTCCAGCCACATCACCCGAACCGGAGCCCGCCATGCCCCTCAAGATCGACCGCAGGACATTCCTTGCCAGCAGCGCGGGCGCGATCGCGCTCCATCCATTCTCGGCCCGCGCGCAGGCGAGCGAGGCGCATCTGCGCCTGATGGAGACGACGGATCTTCACGTCCACGTCTATCCCTACGATTATTACGCGGATCGCGAGATCGACACGGTGGGCCTCGCCCGGACGGCGTCGCTGATCGACGGGGTGCGGTCCGAATCGACCAATTCCATGCTGCTCGACAACGGCGACTTCCTGCAGGGCAATCCGCTGGGCGACTACATCGCCTACGAGCGCGGCATGCCCGAGGGTGCGATGCATCCGGTGATCGAGGCGATGAACACGCTCGGCTTCGACGCCTCGACGCTCGGCAACCACGAATTCAACTACGGATTGGAATTCCTGAGAAACTCCGTCTCGGGGGCGGATTTCCCGATCGTCACGGCCAATGTCGCGACGCAAGAGGGCGACAGCCCGACCGCGGACGAGACGCTCGTCCAGCCCTACGTCATCCTCGAACGCGAGATCACCGACGGCGCGGGCGAGACGCATCCGATCCGGGTGGGCATCATCGGCTTCGTGCCGCCGCAGATCATGACATGGGACCGCCAGCATCTCGAGGGAGAGGTCGTGGCGCGCGACATCGTCGAGACGGCCCGCGCCTATGTCCCCCAGATGAAGGACGAGGGAGCCGACATCGTGGTCGCGCTCGCCCATTCCGGGATCGGGCCGGCGGAATGGACCGAGGGAATGGAGAACGCGGCGATCCCGCTCGCGGGTGTCGAGGGGATCGACGTCGTGATGACCGGGCACCATCACCGCGTCTTTCCGGGGCCCGATTACGAGGGCACGCCCGGCGTCGATGCCGAGGCGGGCACGATCGGCGGCAAGCCCGCCGTCATGGCGGGATTCTGGGGCAGCCATATGGGCCTCGTCGATCTGATGCTGGTGCGCGAGGGCGATGGCTGGCGCATCGCGCGGGCGACCTCCGAGGCGCGGCCGATCTATCTGCGCGACGAGGAGGGCGAGATCGAGCCGACGGTCTCATCCGACGAGGCGGTCCTCGAATCGATCCGGGAGGAGCACGAGGCGACGCTCGACTACGTGCGGCGGGCAGTCGGGCGCACGGATGCGCCGCTCCATTCCTATTTCGCGCTCGTGGCGGACGATCCGTCGGTGCAGATCGTGTCGAACGCGCAGATCTGGTATATCGGGCAGATGATGGAAGGGACGGAATACGAGGGGCTTCCGATCCTTTCTGCCGCGGCGCCATTCAAGGCCGGCGGTCGCGGCGGCGCGGATTACTATACCGACGTGGAGCCCGGCGACATCGCGATTCGCAACGTGGCGGATCTCTACCTCTATCCCAACACGGTGCGGGCGGTGAAGATCACCGGCGCGGAGGTGAAGGAATGGCTCGAGCGCAGCGCGGGCATGTTCGAGCGGATCACGCCCGGAGAGGCGGATCAGCAACTTCTGAACCCCGACTTCCCGAGCTACAATTTCGACGTGATCGACGGCGTGACCTATCAGTTCGACCTGTCGCAGCCGTCGAAATACGGCCCCGAGGGCGAGGTCGCGAATCCCGACGCGAACCGCGTGGTGAACCTGCAATACGAAGGCGCGCCGATCGACCCCGATCAGGAATTCATCGTGGCCACGAACAATTACCGCGCCGGTGGCGGCGGGTCGTTCCCGGGCGACCTGCCCTCCAAGATCGTCTTCGAGGGGCCGGACACGAACCGCGACGTGATCGTGCGCTACATCGTCGAGCAGGGAACCGTGAACCCCGAGGCGGATGCCAACTGGACCTTCGTGCCGCTTGAAGGGACGACCGTCCTTTTCGAGACGGGACCGCTCGGGACGCGCTACGCCGATCAGGTCGAAGGCGTCGAGATCGAGCCGATGGGCGAGGCCGAGGACGGGTTCTATCGCTACCGCATCAGTCTTTGACGGTGCACGGGAGGGGTGGCCCAGCGGCCACCCCTGTCGATCAGGGGGCGGCCTGCTGGAGCCGTCCGCCCTGACGCACCATCGCGATCCGCAGGGCGAGGCCCGTACGGTCGTCGGTTTCCACGAAGACGCCCGACAGCGTGGCCTCGGCGCTTGCAGGCTGGAACCTGCCCTTCGGCATGCCGGTCACGAAACGGGTCATGGGCTCGGCCTTGTCCATGCCGATGACGCTGTCGTAATCGCCGCACATCCCCGCATCGGTAAGATATCCGGTCCCGCCCGGCAGGATCTGTGCATCGGCGGTCGGAACATGGGTATGGGTGCCCACGACGAGCGAGGCACGGCCGTCGCAGAAATGGCCCATCGCCATCTTTTCGGACGTGGCCTCGCAATGCATGTCGACGATCGCGGCCTGCACCGCCGCGCCGAGGCGGGCATTCCTGAGCGTCCCGTCGATCGCCGAGAAGGGATCGTCGAAAGGCCTTTTCATGAAGACCTGGCCCAGCACCTGCGCGACCAGCACGCGCCGTCCGCCCGGAGCCTCGAAGACGCGCGCGCCGCGGCCGGGCGCGGATTTGGAATAGTTGAGCGGGCGCAGGATCCGCGCCTCGCGCTCGACCCCCTGGAGCATGTCGCGCTGGTCGAAGGCGTGATCCCCGAGCGTCACGACATCCGCGCCTGCGTCGAGGAACAGGCGCGCATGATCGGGCGAAAGCCCCATGCCGTGGGTGGCGTTCTCGCCGTTGACGACGACGAAATCGAGTCGCCATTCCGAACGCAGGCGGGGCAGGCGGTCGGCGATGGCGGCCCGCCCGGATCGGCCCATCACGTCCCCGAGGAAGAGAAGTCTCATGCGGCAGCCCTTAGGCGTCGGGGCAGAGCGTGGCAAGTGCGGCGGACGGACCGACATGCGTATTTTGAAAAGCAAAGAGGGCGCATCAGCGCGCGATGATCTCTCGTTCCGTTACGACGAGGTCGAGCGGCTGGTCGGTGGGCTCGACGGGAATTTCGGGCAGTTCCTGCGCGGAATGGGCGAAACCGATGGCGATGGTCGGGCGTGCGGCGCGTAGTCCTTCAAGCGTCCGGTCGTAGAACCCGCCGCCGTAGCCCAGGCGGTTCAACCTTCTGTCGAAGGCCACGAGCGGGACGATCAGGATCTCGGGGTCGATCCAGTCGCCTTCCGCGGGAATGCGCGCGCCGAAGGGGCCGTCGGTCATGACGGCATCGGGATGCCACCGACGGAAGCGAAGGGGCATGCCGCGCCCCGTGACAACGGGGAGCGCGACGGGGCCGGCACCCGCGGCATGGGCCATGGCGGGGGAGGGATCGATCTCGGTCCGGATGGGGGAGTAGCCCGCGAGGGGGCGTCCGAGATGCGGCGCGAGCGCCGCGAGGAGATGCGCGGCGTGGTCCGGAGGGACGGTAGCGTGCGCGCGGTCGCGGGCGGCGAGCGCAGCTTGGCGCAGCGCGGCCTTGTCGGTCACAGGAGCATCACACCGGCGAGGCCGAGGAACGCGAAGAAGCCCACGACATCCGTCACGGTCGTCACGAAGGTGCCGGAGGCCAGCGCGGGATCTATCCCGACGCGGCCGAGAAGAAGCGGCACGAGCACGCCCGCAAGCCCCGCGACCACGAGATTGATGATCATGGCGAGACCGAGGACCACGCCCAGCATCATCGTGCCGAACCAGAGATAGCCGATCACCCCCATGATGACCGCAAAGAGCAGGCCGTTGAGGAGCGCGGCCACAACTTCGCGCCGGACAACGCGCAGCGCGTTCGATCCGGTCAGGTCGCGCGTCGCGAGGCCGCGCACCGCGACGGTCATGGATTGCGTGCCGGCATTGCCGCCCATCGAAGCGACGATCGGCATCAGCACGGCCAGCGCCACGATCGCCTGGATGGTGGCCTCGAACTGCGCGATGACGAGCGACGCGACGATCGCGGTGCCGAGGTTGACGAGCAGCCAGGGGAAGCGCTGCCGCACGATCTGCATCGTGCGGTCGGAGATCGATTCGTCGCCGACACCCGCGAGGAGCAGGAGGTCCTCCTCGTTTTCCTGGCTGAGCACGATCATGGCGTCGTCGATCGTGATCACACCCACGAGGCGTCCGTCATCGTCGACGACCGGGGCCGAGATCAGGTGATACTGGTTGAAAGCGTAGGCCACGTCCTCCTCGTCCTGATCGGCGGGGATGGTGCGAAAGCTCGGCTCGCTCAGTTCCATGAGCGGGGTCACGCGATCCGACGACATGACCTTGCCGAGCGTCACGTGGCCTGTCGGGCGATGACGCGGATCGACGAGGACGATGTGGTAGAACTGCTCGGGCAGGTCGAGCCGCTCGCGCATGAAGTCTATGGCATCGCCCACGGTCCAGTGTTCGGGCGCGGTCACCACCTCGCGCTGCATCAACCGGCCGGCGGAGCCTTCGGGGAAGCTCAGCGCGCGTTCGATGGCGACCCGGTCGCGCCGCTCGAGCACCTTGAGGATGGCGCTCTGCTGGTCCTCCTGGAGATCCTCGAGCAGGTCGACCACGTCATCCGATTCGAGGCTGCGAACCGCTTCGGTCAGGATTTCCGGCGAGAGGGACGACACGACGTCGCTCCGGATCGATTCGTCGAGCTCGGAGAGGATCTCTCCGTCGAACTCGGTACCGTAGAGCGCGATGAGCCTGTGCCGCGGCTCGGGATCCATCTGTTCGAGAAGGTCGGCGATGTCGGCGGGGTGGAGCGGGTCGAGCGCGGCGACGAGCGCGTCGCGATCGTCCGTCTCGACCGCGTCGCGGATCATGCGGATCGTGTCGTCGCGCAGGGCATAGACATCGTCCTCGATCGCGCGCTCGGGAAGGATCTCGTCCGGGGCCGGATCAGCCATTGCATCGTCCTTTCCTGTGCGCAGTCGCCGGGAACCTAGGTTGTTTCGCCGGGGCCTGCCAGTCCGTCTCGATCTGTGGCAGGAAGAAGCGACAGAACGAGGATGCAAGATGGTCGAATTGATCCTGGGACGGGTGCTGGAATTCGTGGCGGAGCCTTTTGGCCCGGAGCCCGGAGAGGCCGCACGGCTGCATGGCGGGGTCGCGATCGCGGATGGTCGCATCCTGGCGCTGGGCAGTGCCGCCGATCTCGGGCGCGACTTTGCCGGGGCGCGCGTGACGGATCTCGGGGATGCGCTGATCCTGCCGGGATTCGTCGACGCGCACATGCACTATCCCCAGACGGGCATGATCGCGAGCTGGGGCAAGCGGCTGATCGACTGGCTCGAGACCTACACCTTTCCCGAGGAGATGAGGTTCGGCGATGCGGATTATGCCCGTGCGCAGGCCGACCTGACGCTGGACCTTGCGCTGGCCCACGGGACGACGACGCTGTCGTCCTTTTGCACGATCCATCCCGAAAGCGTCGATGCCTTCTTCGGCGCGGCCGAGGCGCGCGGCATGGCTGTCGTGGCAGGCAAGACGTGCATGGACCGCAACGCGCCCGAAGGTCTGCGCGACAACGCGCGGCGCGCCTATGACGAGAGCGCGGCGCTGCTCGGGCGCTGGCACGGGGCGGGGCGGGCGCGCTATGCGATCACGCCGCGATTCTCGCCCACCTCGAGCCCCGAACAGCTCGAGGCGCTGGGTGCGCTCTGGGCCGAGCATCCCGATTGCCTCATGCAGACGCATCTGAGCGAGCAGGTGGACGAGGTCGACTGGGTGCGCGGGCTCTATCCCTCCGCACGCGACTATCTCGATACCTACGAGGCGCATGGGCTTCTGGGCTCGCGGGGACTCTACGGGCATGCGATCCATCTGGAGCCGCGCGAGCGTGACCGGCTGGCCGAAGTCGGCGGGGGGCTCGTTCATTGTCCGACCTCGAACACGTTCATCGGGTCGGGGCTTTTCGAGATGGGCGCGCGGCTGGCCGAGGGGCAGCGCGTGGGTCTCGCCACCGATACCGGGGGCGGGTCGTCCTTTTCGATGCTGCGGGTGATGGCGGCGGCCTACGAGATCGGACAGCTGACCGGACGTCCGCTCCATCCGGCGGAGCTGTTGTGGCTCGCGACGGCCGGGTCGGCCCGGATCCTCCATGCGGAGGAGGAGATCGGGACGATGGCCGTCGGATCGGCGGCGGATCTCGTCGCGCTCGATTTGGGCTCCACGCCCGCCATCGCACAGCGGAGCGCGCGGGCGGACGATATCTGGGAGGCGGTCTTTCCGACCATCATGATGGGAGACGATCGCGCCGTCGCCGGGACCTGGGTCGCGGGACGGCGCGTGGCGGGCTAGAGCTGCGCCATCACCTCGTCGGTGGTCTCGAAATTGGCGGTGACGTTCTGCACGTCGTCATCGTCGTCGAGCGCGTCCATCAGCTTCATCAGCTTCTGCATCCCGTCGAGATCGAGCTCGGTCGTGGTCTGCGGCCGCCAGACGAGCTTGGTCGAGTCCGATTCCCCGAGCTGCTCCTCGAGCTTGGTCGCGACGTCGGCCAGGTCGGTATCGGCGCACCAGATGACGTGGCCGTCCTCGGAGCTTTCGACATCCTCGGCACCGGCCTCGATGGCGGCCATCATGATGTCGTCGGGTTCACCCGCGGCGGCGGGGTAGGTCACCTGACCCTTGCGGTCGAACATGAAGCTCACCGATCCGGTCTCGCCCAGATTGCCGCCGTTCTTGGAGAAGGTCGAGCGCACGGTCGAGGCGGTGCGGTTGCGGTTGTCGGTCATCGCCTCGACGATGATCGCGACGCCCGACGGCCCGTAGCCTTCGTAGCGGATTTCCTCGTAGTTCTCCATGTCGCCGCCCTGCGACTTCTTGATGGCGCGGTCGATCACGTCCTTGGGCACCGACTGGGTCTTGGCCTCCTTGACGGCAAGGCGCAGGCGGGGGTTCTTCTCGGGATCGGGGTCGCCCATCTTGGCGGCCACCGTGATTTCCTTGGCCAGTTTCGAGAACAGCTTCGAGCGAGCGGCGTCCTGACGCCCCTTGCGATGCTGGATATTGGCCCATTTGGAATGGCCAGCCATGGCTCACCTCATCATGTCACGCGGGGGGATCGCACGGCATATAGTCGGAAGCGGCCCTCCGCATCAAGACCCAAGGCGGGGGCCGTATCCCATCGCCGCGCCGCCGGGCGGTGAGAGCGTGACCCAAGGGGCCGCATCCTCGGGGGCGAGCGGCAGGCGCGGACGCTCGGTCGGGCGCAGCACCGAGACCGGCCAGGTGTGGGGGCAGCCCCTGAGCGTCGTGCGCCACGGGCCCTGTCCAGCCGGCCGCACCCCGGTACAGAGCGCGCCGTCGCGCATCTCGACCGTCACGGTGTCGCGGTAGAGCGTGACCGCCCGCGGGGCCGGGTCGCCCGGGGTCGCAAGTCCGGGCCCTTCGGCGCAGCCTGCGAGGAGAAGCGGGATAGCGACGAGAACGAAGGACGCCTTCATGCGGATGGCCGGGAACGGATGACGGGTCGGCGGAAATCGGAGGTCATTTCAATTGGCTGTCCTTGCTGCCGCGGCGGTTGATGCCGCCGCGCGGTGCGTCGGCACGATCGCGTTCGCGCATGCAGTCGATGCAGAGCTGCGCGCCCGGCACCGCCTTCCGGCGTTCCTCGGAAATCGGTTCCTCGCATTCGGCGCAATGGGTGCGGCTTTCGCCTCCGGCCTGCCTGCGGCGGGCTTCAAGGCGCTTGAGCTCGTCCGAGATCGAGGCTTCGATCTGCTCGCTCACCGCACCGTCACGGGTCCATCCTCCGGCCATCGCACTCTCCCTCGCTGGGTTTCGGCGGCAGAAAAGCGCGGATGGCGGTCGCATGCAATGTTTTCGAGCCCCTACCGCTTGTGGAGCAGGCGCGCCTGCATCAAGATCGCGCGAATTTTGCGTTCCGAGACGGGGGAATATCGATGAGTGACGGGCCACAGGGATCGGGCAGGAACGATTACGCGACTGCCGAGGAACCCGGCACCGAAAGCTCGGGCCTGATGTGGGTCAACCGCGTGATCGGCCTCGTCGCCGCCGTCGCGGTCTGGCTGCTACTGGGCGGCAGCGAGGGGCTTTCGCCCGATGCCCGCTGGGTCGCGGCGATCGGGACGCTCATGGCGATCTGGTGGATGACCGAGGCCATCCCGCTTTCCGCCACGGCGCTCCTGCCCATCGTGCTCATTCCCGCGCTGACCGATCAGACGGTCAGCCAGGCGACGGCCCCCTATGCAAGCTCCATCGTCTTTCTCTTCCTCGGCGGCTTTCTCATCGCCATCGCGATGGAGAAGTGGAACTTGCACCGGCGCATCGCGCTCATGACGCTCGCCCGGGTGGGGGTCGAGCCGCGGCGCATCGTGCTCGGCATGATGATCGCGACGGGCTTCCTGTCGATGTGGGTGTCGAACACCGCCACCACGCTGATGATGCTGCCGATCGGTCTGTCGGTGCTGACGCTGGTGGCCGAAAGGTCCGCGAAGAAGGGCAGTGCGGATGCCGATGTGGGTGACGATTTGCACAAGGGCGGACGGATCAGCGACGTGATCTCGGACCCCGATATCAAGCGGTTCGGCGTATGCCTCGTCCTCGCCATCGCGTGGTCGGCCTCGATGGGCGGGCTCGGCACGCTTCTCGGGTCGCCGCCCAACGCGATCGTCGCGGGATATGCGGCGGACGAGCTCGGTCGCGAGATCGGCTTTCTCGAATGGATGCTCGTCGGCGTTCCGATCGCGGCGATCTTCATCCTGATCGGCTGGGTCCTGATGACGCGTGTGCTCTATCGCTTCTCCCTCGAGGAGATCCCGGGCGGTCGCAGCCTGATCGCCGATCAGATCCGCGATCTCGGGGCGCTTTCGCAGGGCGAGAAGGCCGTGATGGCGGTCTTCGGAAGTGCCGCCTTCCTCTGGGTCGTGCCGGGGCTGCTCGCCTCGATCCCCGGGCTCGGCTTCCTCGACGGGCTCGACGATACCGCGATCGCCATCGCGGCCGGCCTTTCGATGTTCTTCATCCCCGCGGAGGGGCGTCACCGCATGGTCCTCGACTGGAAGGATGCCGAGGACGGGCTGCCATGGGGCGTTCTGCTGCTCTTCGGCGGTGGCCTCAGCCTGGCGAGCGCGGTGGCCTCGACCGGTCTCGACCAGTGGTTCGGCCAACAGGTGAGCGGCCTCGGTTCGCTGCCCGCCATCCTGCTCGTCGCCTCGGTCGTGACCATCGTCCTCTTCCTGACCGAGATCACGTCGAACACCGCCACGGCGGCCACCTTCATTCCGGTCCTGGGCGGCGTCGCGGCGGGGATCGGTGCCGATCCGCTGGGCCTGCTGATCCCCGCGGCGTTCGCTGCCACCTGTGCCTTCATGCTGCCCGTCGGAACGCCGCCCAACGCCATCGTCTTCGGCACGGGCGCGGTCTCCATCGCGCAAATGATGCGCGGGGGCGTGATCCTCAACATCGTGGGCGTCTTCCTCATCACGGTCTTCTGCTACACGCTCGGGGCCTGGGTGTTCGGCTATTCCTTCTGACGGATCGGGCCGGCTTGTGGCCGGCCCGGAACGGGGATAGCCCGGTGACATGTCGTCTCTCTCGGCCGGCTTCCTGCTGGGCCTTTCCCTGATCCTCGCCATCGGCGCGCAGAACGCCTTCGTCCTGCGGCAGGGGCTCAGGCGCGCGCATGTCCTGCCGGTGGTGCTGACCTGCGCGGCAAGCGATGCGATCCTCGTGACCGTGGGGGTCGCCGGGTTCGGATGGCTCGTCACCGCGGCCCCCTGGATCGAGCCGGTCTTCACCTTCGGCGGGGCCGCGTTCCTCGCCGTCTACGGCGCGATGGCGTTCCGCAACGCGTGGCGCGGGATGGCCGCGATGACGCTCTCGGACGGCTCGCGCGAGACGCGCCGCTCGGCCGTTCTGACCTGCCTGGCGCTGACGTGGCTCAACCCGCATGTCTATCTCGATACGGTGGTTCTGCTGGGTTCGGTCGCGTCCGGGGCCGACGACCGGCTGCTTTTCGGGGTGGGAGCGGTCGCCGCCTCATTCGCGTTCTTCTTCGCGTTGGGCTACGGCGCGCGGGCGCTGGCCCCGCTCTTCGCGCGGCCGGTGGCCTGGCGAACCCTCGACATCGGCGTGGGCATCGTGATGTGGGCCATCGCGCTCAGGCTGGTGACGGGATGAGCGTGCGGCAGGACAGGCCCGTGGCGGGCGCGCTCTGGATGCTGCTGACGGGAGTGCTCTTCGTTGCGGTGACCGCGATGGTCAAACATCTGGGCAGTCGCGTCCCCGCGGCCGAGGCGGCCTTCCTGCGCTATGCCCTGGGCCTCGTCTTTCTTTTGCCGATGCTGGGTGCGCTGCGGCGCGTCAGGTTCGACCGACGGGTCGCGACGCTCTTCGGGGTGCGGGGGCTGCTGCACGCGCTGGGCGTGATCCTGTGGTTCTTCGCGATGACGCAGATCCCCATCGCAGAGGTCACGGCGATGAACTACGTCTCGCCGGTCTATGTCGCGATCGGCGCGGCGCTGTTTCTGGGCGAGCGCATGCGCTGGCCGCGCATCGTCGCGATCCTCGTGGCGCTTGTCGGCGTCGCGATCATCCTGCGCCCCGGGTTCCGCGAGATCAGCCCCGGCCACATCGCCATGATCGGGACGGCGATCCTCTTCGCCGGCTCCTACCTCATCGCCAAGGTCCTGTCGGACGAGGTCGCGCCGACCGTCGTGGTGGCCATGCTGTCGATCACGGTGACGATCGGGCTCACCCCCTTCGCGATGGCAGTCTGGGTCTGGCCCACCTGGTCCGAACTCGGCTGGCTCTTCCTCGTGGCGACGGTCGCCACCAGCGCACATCTGAGCATGACGCTCGCTTTCCGCGCGGCACCCATCACCGTGACGCAGCCCGTGACCTTCCTGCAACTGATCTGGGCGACGGCATTGGGCGCGTTCGTCTTCGACGAGGGGGTCGATGCCTATGTCGTGACGGGCGGCATCGTCATCGTGGGGGCCGTTCTCGTCATCACGATCCGCGAGGCGCGCGCCAAGCGGGTGCGGCAGCAGCCCCCCGTTGCGCCCTAGCCCGCCTGGCCGAGCGCGGTCTCGGCGATGTCGATGTGCGGACAGCCGAGCCGATCGAGCCAGTCGTCGACGAGGGTGCGGACATCGCCGCCCACATCCTGCGCACGGGGGTATAGCGGCGCATCGCGATCATCGGCCGCGGGCGTTTCCCACCCGTCGGTCGTTTCCATGAACCGCGCGACGCCGGCCTCGCCGAACTCGTCGAGATAACCTTTCACCACGACGTCCAGATAGCTCAGCAGGATCGGGCAGGGCCCGTCGGCGGGATCCATGCTCTCGGGGATGGCATAGACCGCGACATGCGCGTCGCGCCCCAGATCGTGGCGCAGACCGGCGGCCTCGAGCCTGTCGTAGCCGCCCTCGCGCAGGTCGAGCGCGGCCCAGTCGGCCCCCGGCACCGGCGCGATCAGGCCCTCGATCTCGACATCCGGGTCGCGCGCCGCCGTCAGGAAGGCGGCGGGACGCAGATGGGTGGCGCGCCAGCGACGCCGCCAGCCGGGCAGGACCCCGCGTACGGTCGGTCGATACGCGTGGGAGCCTACGTTGACGAGGCTGCCATAGCCGAAGAAATAGGGATCGCTCATGGCGACGCGGTTTGCCGCGTCACGTGGGGCTTGGCAACCCCGCGGCTTCGTGGCATGAGGCCGCGAGCGACGGGAGAAGCCGGTGAATGCCGGTGCCGAAGGAGCAACCGCCCCGGTAAACTCTCAGGCAAAAGGACCGCCGCTCACACGAACTCTGGAGAGTGGCGCAGCCGCGCCCGCCGAAGGGATAGCGATCTCAGGCGCAAGGGACAGAGGGGGCATCGGACGCGGGTCATTCCGCGCGACATTGATGCCGGAGGTCCCCCCGCTATGGCCGAAGAACTTCTGACGACGCCGCTCCATGCGCTCCACCGCGACCTCGACGGTCGAATGGTGCCTTTCGCCGGCTACGAGATGCCCGTGCAATACGTCCCCGGCGTGATGAAGGAGCATCTTCATTGCCGCGCCGCCGCCGGTCTCTTTGACGTGAGCCATATGGGTCAGGTGATCCTCAGGCCCCGATCGGGCGACGTCGCCGACGCGGCCCGCGCGCTCGAAACGCTTGTGCCGCAGGATATCCTTGCGCTGAAGGACGGGCGTCAGCGCTATGCGCTCTTCACCGACGACGAGGGCGGGATCCGCGACGATTTGATGGTCGCCAATCGCGGCGACCACCTCTTTCTCGTCGTCAACGCAGCCTGCAAGGCCCGCGACATCGCCCATCTGCACGAGCATCTGTCCCGGACATGCGAGGTCGAGGAGATCGCGGATCGCGCCCTGATCGCCCTGCAGGGCCCGGCGGCCGAGGATGCGCTCGACGCGCTGGCCCCCGGCGCGCGCGACATGTCCTTCATGGACGTGGCGACCCTCGGCTCCGATTTCGGGCCGCTCTGGGTGTCGCGCTCGGGCTATACCGGCGAGGACGGGTTCGAGATTTCGGTCGTGGCCGACAGAGCCGAGGATTTCGCCCGCGCGCTGCTCTCGCACGAGAACGTCGCGCCGATCGGGCTCGGCGCACGCGATTCGCTCAGGCTCGAGGCCGGTCTCTGCCTCTATGGCAACGATATCGACCGCACGACCGACCCGGTCTCGGCGAACCTCCTCTGGTCGATCCAGAAGGCCCGGCGCGCGGGCGGCGCGCGGGAAGGCGGCTTCCCTGGGGCCGGGATCGTACTCGACCGGCTGGCGACGGGCCCCGCGCGGCTGCGCGTGGGCCTTCTGCCCGAGGGGCGCGCCCCGATGCGCCAGGGCACCGAGCTCTTTGCCGCAGAAGATGACGAAACGCCCATCGGCACCGTCACGTCGGGCGCTTTCGGGCCGAGCATCGAGCGGCCCCTCGCCATGGGCTACGTTTCGATTGACCATTCCGCAATCGGCTCCAAGATCTGGGGCGCGGTGCGCGGCAGGAGGCTGCCCGTCACCGTGGTCGAGATGCCGTTCCGACCCGCCACGTACAAACGCTGAGAAGGACGCCGCCCATGAAATTCACCGAAGAGCACGAATGGCTCCGCCCCGAGGACGACGAGGAGAACGTCGTGACCGTGGGCATCACCGAACACGCCGCCGAGCAGCTCGGCGATCTCGTCTTCGTGGAGCTTCCCGAGGAAGGGACCACGATCGCGAGGGAGGACGAGGTCGTCGTGATCGAATCCGTCAAGGCCGCATCCGACATCATGGCCCCCTGCGACGGCGAGATCATCGAGGTGAACACCGCGCTCGAGGAGAATCCCTCGCTCGTGAACGAGGACCCGCTGGGTGCGGGCTGGTTCTTCAAGATGCGCGTCGCCGACATGTCCGATCTCGACGCGATGATGGACGAAGCCGCCTACAAGAAATTCATCTGATCGCGGGGCCCGGGCTTTCCATCGGGAACCCCGGGCCCGCGGCAAGGAAAGGACTGGCCATGACGTTCGAGCCGACCGATTACGATCCCTACGATTTCGCCAACAGGCGCCATATCGGACCGTCTCCCTCGGAAATGGCCGAGATGCTCGACCGGCTCGGGGCCGGGTCGCTCGACCAGCTCATCGACGAGACGGTGCCGTCCTCGATCCGGCAGGCGAAACCGCTCGATTTCGGGCCGGCATTGTCCGAGCGCGAGCTGCTCTGGCACATGCGCCAGACCGCGCGCAAGAACCAGGTCTTCTCGACCATGATCGGCCAGGGCTTTCACGGTACGGTCACGCCGCCCGCGATCCAGCGCAACATCCTCGAGAATCCGGCTTGGTACACGGCCTACACGCCCTACCAGCCCGAGATCAGCCAAGGCCGGCTCGAGGCGCTTCTAAACTACCAGACGATGGTCTGCGACCTCACGGGGCTCGACATCGCCAATGCCTCGCTCCTCGACGAGGCGACGGCGGCGGCCGAAGCGGTCACGATGGCCGAGCGCACCGCCAAGTCGAAGGCCCGAGCGGTCTTCGTCGACGAGAACTGCCACCCGCAGAATATCGACGTGATCCGCACCCGCTGCGCCCCGCTGGGGATCGAGGTGATCGTGGGCGCGCCCGCGGATCTCGACCCCGCCTCCGTTTTCGCGGGGATCTTCCAGTATCCCGGCACGCATGGCGGGCTCATCGATTTCACCGACATCATCGCGGCGCTGCACGACAACGCCGCGCTCGGCATCGTCATCGCCGACCCAATGGCGCTCACCCTCCTGAAGGAGCCGGGCGCGATGGGGGCCGATATCGCGGTGGGCTCCACCCAGCGCTTCGGCGTGCCGATGGGCTATGGCGGGCCGCATGCCGCTTACATGGCGTGCCGCGACCCGCTCAAGCGCTCCATGCCCGGACGGATCGTGGGCGTCAGCGTCGACGCGCGCGGCAATCAGGCCTTCCGCCTGAGCCTGCAGACGCGCGAGCAGCACATCCGCCGCGAGAAGGCCACGAGCAACGTCTGCACCGCGCAGGCGCTCCTCGCCGTGATGGCGAGCTTCTATGCGGTCTTCCATGGCCCCGAGGGCCTTCGCGCCATCGCCGAGCGGATACATTCCAAGGCCGTCCACGTGGCCGAGGCACTGGCGAAGGCCGGCTATTCGGTCGCGCCCGAGCATTTCTTCGACACGATCACGGTCGAGGTCGGCGCGTTGCAGGGCACGATCTTCGCCGAGGCCGCTCGCCAGCGGATCAACCTGCGTCGGGTGGGGCGGACCAGGCTCGGCATCGCGCTCGACGAGACGACGCGGCTCGAAACCGTCGTGAAGCTTCTGGGCTGTTTCGGGATCGAGGATCCCGAGACGCAGGCCCCGACCCATGCGCGCTTCCCCGAGGCGCTCGCGCGGCAGACCGGCTATCTCGACCATCCGGTCTTCCACATGAACCGGGCCGAGACAGAGATGATGCGCTACATGCGGCGTCTGTCGGATCGCGATCTCGCGCTCGACCGCGCGATGATCCCGCTCGGCTCCTGCACGATGAAGCTCAACGCCGCGGTCGAGATGGCCCCGATCACCTGGCCGGAATTCGCGATGATCCACCCGTTCGCGCCCGCCGACCAGACCGAGGGTTATGCCGAGATGATCGGGGATCTGAGCGCCAAGCTCTGCGAGATCACCGGCTACGACGCCATGTCGATGCAGCCCAATTCGGGCGCGCAGGGCGAATATGCAGGCCTCCTGACGATCCAGCGCTACCACGAGGCGCGCGGCGAGGGGCATCGCCGGATCTGTCTCATCCCCGTCAACGCGCATGGCACCAACCCCGCCTCGGCGCAGATGTGCGGCATGAAGGTCGTGGTTGTGAAGTGCACCGCGCGCGGCGATGTCGATGTCGAGGATTTCCGCGCCAAGGCCGAGGCCGCGGGCGACGATCTCGCCGCTTGCATGATCACCTATCCCTCGACCCACGGCGTCTTCGAGGAAACGGTGAGCGAGATCTGCGAGATCACGCACCGGCATGGCGGGCAGGTCTATCTCGACGGAGCGAACCTCAACGCGATGGTCGGCCTGTCGAAACCGGGCGAGATCGGTGCCGATGTAAGCCACTTGAACCTGCACAAGACCTTCTGCATCCCGCATGGCGGCGGCGGTCCCGGCATGGGGCCGATCGGCGTGCGCGCCCATCTGGCCGAGCATCTGCCGGGCTTCGGCGAGAATGGCGGCGCGGTCTCGGCGGCCCCCTTCGGGTCGGCCTCGATCCTGCCGATCTCGTGGGCCTATTGCCTGCTCATGGGGGGCGAGGGGCTGACGCAGGCCACCAAGGTCGCGATCCTCAACGCGAACTACATCGCCAAGCGGCTCGAAGGGGCCTACGACGTCCTCTATCGCGGGCGGAACGGACGCATCGCGCATGAATGCATCCTCGACACGCGGCCCTTCGACAAGTCGGCCCATGTGACGGTCGACGATGTCGCCAAGCGGTTGATCGACAACGGCTTCCACGCTCCGACGATGAGCTGGCCCGTGGCCGGAACGCTGATGGTCGAGCCGACCGAGAGCGAGACCAAGGCCGAACTCGATCGCTTCTGCGACGCGATGCTGTCGATCCGCGAGGAGATCCGCGCGATCGAGGAGGGCGGCGATGCCGAGAACAACCCCCTGAAGCATGCGCCGCATACGGTCGAGGACCTCATCGGCGACTGGGATCGGCCCTACAGCCGCGAAACGGGATGCTATCCGGCGGGCGCGTTCCGGGTCGACAAGTACTGGCCGCCGGTCAACCGTGTCGACAACGTCTATGGCGACCGCAACCTCGTCTGCACCTGCCCGCCGCTCGAGACCTATCTCGACGCGGCCGAGTGATACCTAGCCGTCTGAGCGCTCGATGTTCATCTGGCGCTCGTCGCCGAGAAGGGAACTGACCCGGCGGCTCGGTTCGCTCGCCGTCGTTTCGGCGAGGTAGTCGGCGGGGGCCACGGCGGCCAGACGCTGGAGATCCTCGATCACCGGGATCCCTTCGCGCGCGTAGCTGAGCGCGCGCGCCGACAATGCCACCGCGGCCTCGGCAAGATCCGGGTCGCGGTGACGCGAGAGCAGCGCATAGGCCTTCTGCACGGCGATCTGCACCTCGACGAAGGCGCGCCCGTCGCGCGCGATCGGGTCGAGCGTGCTGAGCAGCATTTGCCGCATGTCGAGCGGGGGGCAATAGACCGCGGGTGCGGTCGGCGGATCGATCGGCCGTTCGGGTGGCATCTCACCGATCATGCGGGTCAGGCGGCTGACCACGTCGATGCCGGTGCGCGGGTCGTTGATGCCGGGTGACAATGCGCGTTCGGCGATCTCGGCAAGCACGACCAGCGAGAAGATCGCGTCCTGATCGTAATCCTGCTGGTCGCCGATCGCGATGGCCGCGTAGATCGCGTTCTCCTGCTCCTCGTCGAGCGTCTCGAGATCGACCTGGCCGAGCGGATCGCCCGCACCCACCCAATCCCCGGGCGAGACGGAGACGAAGATCCGCGTGGCCCAGTCCGAGGCGCATTCGTTCAGCCGGTTTGTGTCGATGTTCTGAATGTATCCGAAGCGCTTCGAATGAAACACGGCCGCGTCTTCCGGGATCTCGGCTTCCGACAGCGGACGTGCGCCTAGGAACGGATACGCGCAGCGCGCCTTGAGCGAGGCGATCGCGCTTTCCTCCACCCGGCCGATAGTCGCCTCGATCGAGCCGAGCCCGGCAAGATGCGCGACCCAGCGCAGCATCGCCACGACGAGAAGTGCCAGAACCCCCACCGTGACGAGATAGATCATCCCGTAATTGTCCTGCTCGAAGAATCCGAGATTGAGCATCACGGTCATCGTCAGCGCATAGATGAAGGCCCCGATGAAGGTCGCGATGACGGTCTGCGTGCGCCCGTCCTCGCGCAGGAGCCTGTGGGCCCGCGGTGTCGCGTTTCCGTCGGCGGCCAGATGCGAGGACACCATGATCGACAGCGAGAACGTCGTCACCGTCAGCATCGAATTGGTCAGGATCGACAGCAGATCGTCGAGCGATTCCTCGTCGATCTCGGCCTTCAGCGAAAAGGGCAGGAAATGCGACAGTGGCGACAGCACCGCCGCGAGGATCGCGAGGCAGGAAATCAGCGTCACGCGCACCCAGAATCGGCGCGCGAACCGCCGTACCTGCCAGTAGACCGAAGTTATCATCCCGTCGAACGTCGCGGTCCGCGCCCGGTTCCGCATCCGCTTGACAATTGCTGCGCGACGCGCGATGCCTCGGCCCGTTGGGGCCGTAGCTCAGTTGGGAGAGCGCGTCGTTCGCAATGACGAGGTCAGGGGTTCGATCCCCCTCGGCTCCACCACCTTTCTCGATCGCGATCGTCATGCGCCCGGGCGGTCCGCCACCCCGGGAGGTTCCGGCCATGCGCGCACCCCTCATCTTTGATGGTCACAACGATCTGCTGACGCGGCTCTATGGTGCGCCCGACGGCCCCGAAAGCGTTGGCGGCGAGGGGCAGGGTGCGATCTTTGCACCCGCCGCGCGCGAGGGCGGTTTCGCCGGCGGCTTCTTTGCACTCTGGGTGCCGTCGCATGTCGATGTCATCGCCAAGATGGCGGCGATGCAGGGCGACGGATACGACATGCCTCTGCCCGGGATGGTGCCGCAGGACGAGGCAACGAAGGTCGTGAACGACCAGATCGCGATCTTCGACGACCTCGTGCGGCTCGGCTTTCTGACCCAATGCCGCAGTGTCGGGGATCTGCGCGCCGCGATCGGCGGCGACGGCATGGCCGCGATCCTGCACATGGAGGGAGCGGAGGCCATCGGCCCCGATCTGACCGAGCTCGACGATTATTACGATCGCGGCCTGCGCTCGCTCGGGCCCGTCTGGAGCCGCGAGACGATCTTCGGTCATGGCGTGCCGTTCCGTTTCCCCTCGACCGGCGATACGGGGCCCGGCCTCACCGATGCGGGGATCCGGCTCGTCCGGCGCTGCGACAAGCTGGGGATCATGCTCGACCTGTCGCATCTGAACGAGGCGGGGTTCTGGGACGTGGCCAGGACCAGCACGCGGCCCCTCGTCGCCACGCATTCCAACGCGCATGCGATCAGCCCGCATGCGCGCAACCTCACCGATGCGCAGCTCGACGCGATCGCCGAAAGCGACGGGATGGTGGGGCTGAACTTCGCGGTGGCCTTCCTGCGCCCCGACGGCAGGATGCGCGCGGATGTCGGGATCGACGTCATGCTGCGCCATCTCGATCACCTGATCGACCGGCTCGGCGAGAATCGCGTGGGGCTCGGCTCGGATTACGACGGCGCGATGGTGCCGGAGGATCTGACGAGCGTCGCCGACCTGCCCAGGCTGCGCAGCGCGATGCGCGATCACGGCTACGACGACGCGCTGATGGAAAAGCTCTGCCACGGCAACTGGCTGCGCGTGCTGGAAAAGAGCTGGGCCTAACGCAGCTTCGCGTCGAGCCCTTCCAGCATCGCGAGACAGGCGGCAAGCTGGTCGCGCGCCACGAACTCGTCCGGCTTGTGCGCCTGTGCGATATCTCCGGGCCCGCAGACCACCGCCTGCATCCCGAGGCTCTGGAACAGGCCCGCTTCGGTCGCGAAGGCCACGACATCCGCGCCATTCGCGCCCGTCAGCTCCGACACGATCCGCGCCGCCTCGTTGTCGGTGACGGGCTCCAGCCCTTCCACGTCGCCGATCACCTGCGTCTCGATCCGCGCGCCCTCATGCACCGCGCGCATCGCGGGCAGCAGCGTGTCGTTGCAATAGTCGCGCATCGTCCGCGTCGCGAAATCCTTGTCGGCGGCGGTGACCGGGCGCAGCTCCCAATCGACCTCCGCCAGACCCGCGATCACGTTATGCGCGACGCCACCCGCGATGCGGCCCGTCTGCACCGTGCTGCCCGGCGGGTCGAACCGGCTGCCTTCTGGCGCGCGCGCGGCCAGTTCTCCGCGCAGCTCCAGAAGCCGCACGACGAACCGCGCGGCGTATTCGGTGGCCGAGACGCCCAGATCGGGCGCCGATCCGTGTCCTTCGAGTCCGTGGAAGCGGGTCGTGTATTCGCAGCACCCCTTGTGCCCTTCGATCACGCGCATCAAGGTCGGCTCGCCGATGATGGCGAGGGCGGGGCGGGTGTCGCGGCCGCGCATCTCGGCCACCAGTGCCTGCGCGCCGAGGCATCCGACCTCCTCGTCATGGGTGAAGGCGAAATGCACGGGCCGCGACAGCGTCCCCCGCGCATAGACCGGGGCGGTGGCGAGGCATGCTGCGATGAACCCCTTCATGTCGCACGTCCCCCGCCCGTAGAGCAGGCCGTCCACCTCCCGCATCGCGAAGGGATCCGTGCTCCAGTCCTGATCGGCAACGGGCACGACGTCGGTATGTCCCGACAGCAGGATGCCGCCGCCGGTCTCGGGTCCGATCGTGGCGAAGAGGTTCGCCTTCCCGCCTGTCTCGTCCCGCAGGATCTCGCACCGTGCGCCCAGGGCGCCCAGACAGTCCGCGAGAAAATCGATCATGGCGAGGTTGCTGTCGGAGGATACGGTCGGATAGGCGATGAGCTCGCCCAGAATCGTGACCGTCTCGTCGATCCGGCTCATTTCGCGACGAGCGCGCGGGGAAAGTCGCACAGGCATTCCGCCGGGCCGCTTTCGCCGATGACGATGGTTTCCGTCAGCTCCAGCCCCCAATCCTCCATCCAGAGCGCCGGCATGAAATGGAAGGTCATGCCGGGTCGGAGCAGCGTTTCGTCCGTCTCGCGCAGGCTGACCGTATGCTCGCCCCAGTCGGGCGGGTAGCTCAGCCCGACGGCATAGCCCACACGCCCGGTCTTGGTGATGCCCGCCCGTTCGAGTTCGGATTTTAGCGCTATGGCGACGTCACAGGCGCGGTTGCCGGGCGTTGCCGCCTTCAGCCCCGCCTCGATCCCGCGGGCGACCGCGGCCTCGGCATGGCGCATCTCGCGCGGCGGATCGCCGAGGAACACGGTCCGGCAGAATGGTGCGTGATAGCGGCGGTAGCAGCCCGAGATCTCGAAGAAGGTCGCTTCGTCCTTCTGAAAGGGTCGCCCGTCCCAGGTCAGATGCGCGGCGGCCGCGTCCGATCCCGAGGGCAGCAGCGGCACGATCGCCGGATAGTCGCCCCAATCGCCGTCGACGCCCATCAGCGCATCGCGATAGATATCGGCCACGAGCTCGTTCTTGGGCAGGCCGACCTCGACGCGCTCCATCAGCCCGCGGATCATCTTCGAGCTGATCGCCCCTGCCTTGCGCATGAAGACGAGCTCTTCCGCCGATTTGACGGTGCGCTGCCAGTTGCAGAGATTCGTCGCATCGACAAACACCGCCTGCGGCAATTCGGCGCTCAGCACCTCCATCGCGCGGGCGGTGAAGTAATAGTTCTCCTTCTCAACGCCGATCCGGGCCTCGGCCCCTCCGAGATCGCCCAGATGCGCGGCGAGCGTCTGCATCGGATGGCGGTCGTCGGACTGGATGTAGTCGTCGGAATAACTCAGAACGCGGTCGTTGCTCATCCAGACGGTGCGATGCGCCCCGAACCCGTCCATGTACCGCCCCCACCAGAGCGGATCGGCATCGGGCAGTACGATCACGCCCTGATGGACATAGAACGACCACCCGTCATACCCGGTGAGCCAGGCCATGTTCGACGGGTTCGTGACGAACAGGATGTCGAGCCCTTCCGCCTCCATCCGGCCGCGCACCAGCGACAATCGTCTCTGGTATTCCGCGACGCTGAAGGCAGGTTCGTGTTTCGTCATGGGCATCCTCCTTCGGGGTCGCGGTCGTCCCCCTTGGGGGGTTCCAAGCGCCGCCGCCTGCGGCTAGCCTCGAGCATATCGCAAAAGGAGGGTCCGCGACATGGACGATCTGCGCCTGAACGACGAGCTTTCCAAATGGGATCGCGACCATTTTCTGCATCCGTCGACACATCTGGCCCAACATGCCCGCGGAGAGACGGCGACCCGCGTGATCCGCAGCGCCTCGGGCGTGCATATCGAGGATTCCGACGGCAACCGCATGCTGGATGCCTTTGCCGGGCTCTATTGCGTGAACGTAGGCTATGGCCGGCGGGAAATATCCGACGCGATCGCCAGGCAGGCGCAGGAGCTCGCCTATTACCACGCCTATGTGGGCCACGGGACCGAGGCGTCGATCACGCTTGCCCGGATGGTGATCGAACGCGCGCCCAGGAACATGTCCAAGGTCTATTTCGGACTGTCGGGGTCCGACGCGAACGAAACGAACCTCAAGCTCGTCTGGTACTATAACAATATCCGTGGCCTGCCCGAGAAGAAGAAGATCATCTCGCGCTGGCGGGGTTACCACGGATCGGGCCTGATGACCGGATCGCTGACCGGGCTCGAGCTCTTCCACCGCAAGTTCGACCTGCCGCTCGCCCCCGTCCTGCACACGACCGCGCCATATTATTTCCACCGCGACGATCCCGATCAGAGCGAGGCCCAGTTCGTCGCGCAATGCGCGGCCGATCTTGAGGAACTGATCGAGCGCGAGGGCCCCGAGACGATCGCCGCCTTCTGGGCCGAACCGATGCTCGGAACCGGTGGTATCGTCCCGCCGCCCGAGGGCTACTGGCAGGCGATCGAGCCGATCCTGAAACGTCATGACATCCTTCTCGTCGCCGATGAGGTCGTGACCGGTTTCGGTCGGCTCGGCACCATGTTCGGGTCGGACCATTACGGGATCGAGCCCGACCTCATCACGATCGCCAAGGGGCTGACCAGCGCCTATGCTCCGCTCTCGGGGTCCATCGTCAGCGACAAGGTCTGGAAGGTGCTCGAGCAGGGCACGGACGAGAACGGACCGCTCGGCCATGGCTGGACCTATTCCGCGCATCCGATCGGCGCGGCGGCGGGCGTCGCGAACCTCAAGCTCATCGACGACCTGAAGCTCGTCGAGAATGCAGGGACCGTGGGGGCCTATCTCACCTCGGAGATGCGCGCGGCGCTTGCCGACCATCCCCATGTGGGCGAAGTCCGTGGCGAGGGAATGCTGGCCGCGGTCGAGCTGGTCGAGGATCGCGGGCGTCGCAGGTTCTTCGATCCGTCGCGCAAGGTGGCGGCCAAGGTCGTGGGCAAGATGGCCGAGGAGCGCGTGATCGCGCGCGCCATGCCCGGCGGCGACATCCTGGGCTTCGCCCCGCCGCTCAGCCTCTCGCGCGAGAACGTGGACGAGATCGTGGGCACCACCGTCAAGGCGATCCGCGCCGCCGGGCTCTGAGGCTCAGGCGGCGGGCTTGCGGCGTCGGGTCAGGAACACGAAGGCGCAGGCGACGAGAAGCAGCATCGACAGGAGGAACGGCGCGCCCGGAAGGTAGAAGGGCGTGCTGTCGGCCGTGGCGAGCCAGAAGACCTGCGTCATCATCAGCGGCGAGACGATCATGGCGAGCGCGCCCGCACTCGTCAGCAGGCCCTGCAGGCCGCCTTGGGCATTGTCGGGAATGGTCCGCGACATGATCCCCTGCAGTGCGGGCGTCACGACCGCGCCTAGGGCCGCGAGCGGCGTGAGGATCAGCGCGACCGTCCCGCTTGTCACGAAGGCCAGCAGGATGAAGGCGATGCTGTTGAAGAT
This sequence comes from Palleronia sp. LCG004, assembly GCF_032931615.1. Taxonomy (NCBI): domain Bacteria; kingdom Pseudomonadati; phylum Pseudomonadota; class Alphaproteobacteria; order Rhodobacterales; family Roseobacteraceae; genus Palleronia; species Palleronia sp. LCG004. The sequence goes on along the minus strand of NZ_CP136759.1, from coordinate 2,476,925 downwards.
CAGCCCGTAGATCACCGTGCCCCGATCTCCCAGCCAGCGCAGGATGTAGCGGATGAGCCAGCCCTGCACGAGGGCCAGCGCGATGCCGAAGAAGGCGAGCGACAGGCCGACCATCTGCGGGTTCCACCCGAACCGCGCCTTGGTGAAGTAGGCCCAGATCGCGGGATAGACGAAGAACGCCACCTGATAGAGGAAGAACATCAGGACCAGCCGCGTGACCCCCTCCATCCGGCCCAGATCGAGCAGCGCACCCAGCGGATTGGCCCTGACCCACGAGAAGGGCCGCCTGATCCGGTCGGTCACGGTCTCGGGCAGGATGAAATAGCCGAAGCAGAGGTTCAGCGCGGCGAGAACGCTCGCCATGTAGAACGGCGCGCGGGTCCCGTATTCGGCCAGCACGCCACCCAGCAGCGGGCCGAGCACGAAGCCCACCCCGAAGGACGCACCGACCATGCCGAAGCGCGCGGCCTTCTGCGCCGGGGTCGAGATGTCGGCGACGAAAGCCGTCGCCGTCGATTGCGTCGAGGCCGCGATGCCGCCCACGATCCGTCCCGCGAGCAGGACCCAGATACTGCCGGCGAGTGCGATGACGAGATAGTCGAGGCTCATGACGAGAAGCGAGACGAGCAGGACCGGACGTCGTCCGAACCGGTCGCTCAGCGATCCGAGGAACGGGCCGAAGAGGAACTGCATCACCGCGAAGCTGGTCGAGAGGATCCCGCCCCAGAGCGCGGCCTCGGCAAGGTTGCCGCCCGACACCTCCTCGATGAGGTCGGGCATCACCGGCAGGACGAGGCCGATCCCCATCGCATCGATGATGAGTGTCACCATGATGAAGGTCAGGGGCAGGCGGTCTTTCATCGGGTCTCCCAAAGGCGCGACGGATGTCGCTGGCGCAAGCGCGCGTCATCGCGCGGGCTCCGGGCGGTGTCAATCCTGCGGCAGGCGGACGCGGGTCGGCGCTCAGGTACCCCGCGCGCGGGACATGCCTCAGACGTGGCCGGTGCGGCGAATGAAATCCGACAGGATCCCTGCGTATTCCTCGGGCTTCTCGACGCAGGGCAGATGTCCCGCCCCGCGGATCAGCGCGAAGTCCGATCCGGGGATCAGGTCCATCGTCTCGCGCATGAGGTCGGGCGGCGTGCTGCCGTCCTCGGACCCCGCGATGCCGAGCGCGGGCAGGCGCAGCGTCGCGGTCGAGGCGTAGAAATCCGTGCCCGAGATCGCGGCCGAGCATCCGCCATAGCCGTCGCGCGGCGTGCGGCAGAGCAGGTGCCGCCATTTCACGATCTCGTCCGTCGCACGGAATTCGGCCGAGAACCACCGCTCCATCACCGCATCCGCCAGCGCCTCGATCCCGTCGATCTTGAGCGTGTCGATCCGGTCCTTCCAGATCTCGGGCGTGCCGATCTTGGCGGCGGTGTTCGACAGCACCACGGCGCGGATGAGGTCGGGCCGCTTCACCGAAAGGCCCTGCGCGATCATGCCGCCTATGGAAAGCCCCACGAAGAGGCTGTCGCGCACATCGAGACGGTCCATGAGCCGTTCGGCATCGGTGATGAGCATGCCCATGGAATAGGGCATCGGTGGGCAATCGCTCAGCCCGTGGCCACGCTTGTCGTAGCGGATGATCCTGAGGCCCGCTGGCAGCAGCGGCAGGATCGCATCCCAGAGCCGCATGTCCGTGCCGAGGGAATTCGCGAAGACGATCGGCGCGCCGTCCGGATCGCCGCTTTCCTCGTAATGCAGATGCAAACCGTCAAAGGTGGCGATGGGCATGGGAAGGCTCCGATAGGGGGGTGGGGCGGTGGGGCGCGCCGGTCTCAGCCATCGCCGAACCGTTCGAGCGCCGCCCGGAAGGTTGCGGGATCGACATTGCCGCCCGAGGCCACGCAGACGACCGTGTCGCCCGCGACCTCCCCGCCATGGAAGAGCGCGGCGGCAAGCGCGACGGCACCGCCGGGCTCGAGCACGATCTTCAGCCGCGCGAAGGCCAGCGCCATCGCGTGCAGCGCCTCGTCGTCGGTAACGGCGATGCCCGGACCGCAATGGCGCTTCATGATCGGAAAGGTCAACTGCCCCGGCGCGGGCGTCACGATCGCGTCGCAGATGCTGCGGGCGTCCGGCGCGTTGCGCAGGATCTCTCCGGCGGCAAGCGAACGGGCCGTGTCGTCGAAGCCCCGAGGCTCCACCGGTCGCACACGCAGGCCCGGCGCACGCTCGGCCAGCGCAAGCGCGATGCCCGATGTGAGCCCGCCGCCGCCGCAGCAGACGAGCACGTCGCCCGTGGCATCGCCCAGCTCCTCCGCGATCTCGATCCCGCAGGACGCCTGGCCCGCGATAACATCCGGCTCGTCATAGGGACGGACGAGCGTCAGGCCACGGTCGCGCGCCATCGTCTCGCCGATCGCCTCGCGATCCTCTGCATGGCGGTCATAGGTCACGATCTCGGCCCCGTAGGCGCGCGTATTGGCGAGCTTCGTCGCGGGCGCGTCGGCGGGCATCACGATCGTCGCGGGCACGCCGTGCATCCGGGCGGCGAGCGCCACGCCCTGCGCGTGGTTGCCCGAGGAATAGGCGAGGATGCCGCGATTGCGCGTCGTCTCGTCCATAGCGCTGATCGCCGAGAAGGCTCCTCGGAACTTGAAGCTGCCGGTGAGCTGCAGGCATTCGGCCTTCACCAGCACGCGCCGGCCGGCCACCTCGTCGAGAAGCGGCGCTGAGAGAAGCGGCGTGCGTCGGGCATGGCCCTGCAATCTCCGCGCGGCGGCGTCGATGGCGTCGGGCGTCACAGCAGCGCCTGCCATCTGGCAAGCGCGTCGAGCGCCTCGGGTTCGTCGAGAAAGGGGACGTGGCCGCGCCCCGGCACCTCGACCGCGATCATGTCGGGCCTGCGGCGCTGCATCTCGGCGAAGGTCTCGGGCGACAGGAGGTTCGAGTTGCGCCCCCTGATCGCGGCGAGCGGCAGCCCCTCCAGCGCGTCGAAGAGCGGCCACATGTCCGGCGCGGGCTCGGCGCCGCCCGCCCGGACGGCATCGGCGAGGCCCGGGTCGTAGTTGATGGTCAGGCCGTTCTCGCCCTCGACGTAATGCTTGGCGACCTCGTCGATCCAGCGCGATTGCGGCACCTCCTCGAACCCCGCCATGAGGCCCGAACGGATCGCCGCCGCTTCGGCCAGCGTCGCCTGCTCGGGCGCGCGGCCGATATAGTCCATGATCGCGGCGATCCCCTCGGGCGCGATCTCGGGGCCGATATCGTTGAGGCAGACGCCCGTGAGACGGTCCTTGGCGGTGGCGGCGATCAGCATGGCGATGAGCCCGCCGCGCGACGTGCCCAGGATCGCGGCACGGGGCAGTTCCAGATGATCGAGAAGCTCGAGCGCGTCGCGCGCCTCGACGGGGACGCTGTAGCTGTCGCTCTCGGCCCAGTCGGATTTTCCCCGCCCGCGATAATCGAGCGCGATGACACGGCCCGAAAGGTGCGGCGCGACATAGTCGAAATCGGTCGAATTGCGCGTCAAGCCGGACAGGCAGAGGATCGCCGTGCCCTCGCCGCGATCCTCGTAATGAAGCCTGAGACCGTCGGAGGTGGTGAAATCAGGCATCGGCGCGACCTCTCGTCATTTCGGGGGCTCTTCGGCCCCCGGCGGGGCGAGGATGCACCGGGGGCGGGCGCTGCGCAACATCATGTGGCGGAAGGTGGCGTTTTGCGAAACAACACGAAAACCGGCGGAAAAATCGCCGAATTTGCATGTTTTTGGCCCGAAATGCAGGGTTTCGGGGGTTTACAGCCGCGCAATGATCCCTAGGTCTACCCGCAAGACGCGACAGAGCACCCGCCGAGATTGGCGGCCTCTTCAAATTTCATCCGACATCGAAGGAGTTCGACATGAGCCAGGCAAAGGCAGGCGACACCGTTTCCATGCATTACACCGGCAGCCTGACGGACGGCACCCAGTTCGACAGCAGCCAAGGCCGCGAGCCGCTGGAATTCCAGCTCGGCACCGGCCAGATTATCCCGGGCCTCGACAATGCCCTGACCGGCATGGAAGTCGGCGACAAGAAGACCGTGACCGTGACGCCGGAAGAGGGCTACGGCCCCCGCGATCCGCAGCGCGTCCAAGCGGTTCCGCGTGACCAGCTTCCCGATCACATCCCGACCGATCCGGGCACCCAGCTGCAGATGCAGACGCCCGACGGTCAGACGATTCCCGTGATGGTGGCCGAGGCGAACGACACCGAGGTAATGCTCGACGCGAACCACCCGCTTGCGGGTCAGGAACTGAAGTTCGACGTCGAGCTCGTCGACATCAAGGCCGCCTGAGCCTGCGCGAATTCGGCGACGGCATCCTCGAGGTGCCGTCGCGATGCCGGGCCGTCCCCATGGGGCGGCCCGCTTTCGTTTCAGATGTGGTCCGGCTGCGGCATGCCGAGGACGTGGTAGCCGCCATCCACGTGCACGATCTCGCCCGTGGTGTACGACCCGGCCTCGGAGGCGAGATAGACCGCCGTGCCGCCGACGGCATCGAGCGTCGCATTGGATCTGAGCGGCGCATTCTCGCCCGTATGCTTGAAGGTCTTGCGCGCGCCGCCGATCGCCGCGCCGGCCAAAGTCTTCATTGGCCCCGGCGAAATCGCGTTGACGCGGATGCCGTCAGGCCCGAGATCGTTCGCGAGATACCTGACCGCGGATTCCAGCGCGGCCTTCGCCACGCCCATGACGTTGTAGAACGGCGTGACCTTGTTCGACCCCTGATAGGTGAGCGTCAGGAGCGTCCCGCCCTCAGGCATGAGCTCGGAGGCGCGTTTCGCCACGTCGATGAATGAATAGCAGCTGACAGCGAGCGAATTGCCGAAATTGGCCCGCGTCGTGTTGATGAAGCGGCCCGTCAGTTCCTTCTTGTCGGAAAAGGCAATCGCGTGGACCACGAAGTCGAGGCCGCCCCAGCGTTCGCGGATCTTGTCGAATCCCGCATCCATGCTGTCGTCGCTGCCGACATCGATGTCGATCAGGAAGTCGCTGCCGACGGAGGCCGCCAGCGGTTCGACCCGCTTGCCGAAGGCCTCTCCCTGGTAGGAAAAGGCGAGCTCCGCCCCCTCGGCGGCCATCGCGCGGGCGATGCCCCATGCGATCGAGTGATCGTTGGCCACGCCCATGACGAGACCGCGTTTGCCCCGGAGCAGATCCGCCATGAGCCTATTCCCTGAATTTCGTGAGAAGCATCGACCCGTTCGTCCCGCCGAAGCCGAAGGAATTGGTCATGACCGTATCGAGCCCGGCATTCTCCACCAGTTCCGTCGCGATCTCTCCGGGCCGGATCGCGGGGTCGAGCGTCTCGACGTTGATCGAGGGCGCGATGAAGTCGTTTTCTAGCATCAGGAGGCAATAGACGGCCTCCTGGGCACCGGTGGCCCCCTGCGAATGGCCGGTCATCGACTTGGTGGAACTGATGAGAGGCGAGGTGCCTTCGCCGAAGACGCGGCGCACGGCCTCGACCTCGCCCACATCGCCCACCGGCGTCGAGGTGCCGTGCGCGTTGATGTATCCCACGCGCGACGGCTCGAAATCCTTGAGCGCGAGGCGCATCGCCCGCTCGCCGCCCTCGCCCGAGGGCGCGACCATGTCGTGCCCGTCGCTCGTCGCGCCGAAGCCCGTGACCTCGGCATAGATCTTTGCACCGCGCGCCTGGGCGTGTTCGAGGCTTTCGAGAACGACCATTCCGCCGCCGCCCGCGATGACGAATCCGTCGCGGTTCGCATCGAAGGCGCGGCTCGCCTTCTCGGGGGTGTCGTTGTATTTCGAGCTCATCGCGCCCATCGCGTCGAAGAGGCAGGAGAGCGTCCAGTCGAGCTCCTCTCCGCCGCCGGCGAACATCACGTCCTGGCCCCCGACCGCGATCTGCTGCGCGGCCATGCCGATGCAGTGCAGCGAGGTCGAGCAGGCGGAGGTGATCGAGAAGTTCATCCCCTTGATCGCGAAGGCGGTCGAAAGGTTCGCACTCACGGTCGAGGACATGGTCTTGGGCACCGCGAAGGGGCCGATGCGCTTGGGGCTGCCCTTCTGCAGGACGGTCTGGTGCGCCTCGAACATGGCCGAGGTCGAGGGGCCGCCCGACCCCGCGATCAGCCCTGTCGAGGGATTCGAGACCTGATCGGGGCTGAGCCCCGCATCCGCGATGGCCTGCTGCAGCGCGATATGGGCATAGGCGGCACCCGGCCCCATGAACCGCAGCGTGCGCTTGTCGACATGGTCGGCCACGTCGATCTTGAGCGTTCCGGCGATCTGGCTGCGAAAGCCGTGCTCGGCCATGTCGGCACTCGCCTCGATGCCCGATCGGCCGGCCCTGAGCGCGGCGGTCACTTCCTCAGCGTTATTCCCGATGGGCGAGACGATGCCCAGCCCGGTGACGACGACGCGGCGCATGGCGCTCTCCCTCTGGATGGATCAGCTTTCGGACAGGGCGACTTTCATCCCCGTCACCTGATAGATCAGTTCCCCGTCGGCATGGACGGTCCCGTCGGCCACGCCCATCGTCAGGCGGCGCGATTGCACGGCCTTCGTGAAATCGACGGTGTAGGTCAGCATCTTGCGTTCGGGGCGGACCATGCCGGTCAGCTTGACCTCGCCCACACCCAGCGCATAGCCGCGCCCCTGCCAGCCGCGCCAGCCGAGGTTGAAGCCCGTGAGCTGCCAGAGCCCGTCGAGCCCCAGACATCCCGGCATGATCGGATTGCCCGGGAAATGGCACTCGAAGAACCAGAGGTCCGGATTGATGTCGAACTCGGCCACGACGTGACCCTTGCCATGCGCGCCGCCATCGTCCGAGATGTCGGTGATCCGGTCCATCATCAGCATGGGCGGCTCGGGCAATTGCGCATTGCCGGGTCCGAACAGCTCGCCGCGCGCGCATTTCAGCAGCGCGTCGCGATCGAAGCTCGTTGGATAGCGCGTCATGCGGAAGGCCTCCCCTTGGGCTCGTTTTCCTTGTCCGAGCGGTCTATCACCGGCCTCTTCCCGCGTGCAAGGGCGCGGGCCGGCGGGATTGCCGATTGAAATCGGGGCATTTCCTGTCCTATATGTGCTGCTATGAGTGAAAGAGGCAACATCGTGGACACCCTTGCACGCGATCGCGGGATCGAGTGGCTGAATGCCGCACGTCTCAGGCCCACGCGGCAGCGCGTCTCGCTTGCCGCCCTTCTCGTGGGCGACGGTCGCGACCGGCACGTCACCGCCGAGAGCCTCTATGCGGCGAGCCGCGAGACCGGCGAGGCCGTATCGCTTGCGACGGTCTACAACACGCTCAGGGCGTTCTGCGATGCGGGCCTGATGCAGGAAGTGACCGTCGAAGGTTCGAAAAGCTATTTCGACACCCGAATGGACGACCATCCGCATTTCTACTGGGAAGACGACGGTCGCCTGACCGACGCCCCGGCCGAAGAGCTCAAGATCGAATCCCTTCCCACGGCCCCCGACGGCACGCGGATCAGCGCGGTGGACGTGGTCATCCGGCTGCGCCGCAGCTGAAACGCACCTCCGGGCGATCCAGTCGGATCGCCGGGGCTCGTCTCTCCAGTATCCACTCACATCTGGGAATGAACCGGCGCGCCTGAACGGGCGGGTCGGATCAATCGCGTCGTCCCGGCTGCCGGGACTGCGCACCCGCCGCGCGAAGGCGGCCGGGGCGTTTGGACGGGGGTCGTCAGGCCGCGCGGCGATTGCCACCGGGCTTCGACCGGCGGCGCGGCCGGCCCGATTTCGCCTTCGCCGGGCCGCCGCGTCCACCGCCACCACCGGGCTTGCCACCGCGGCCGCCCTGTTTCGGCGGCGGGGTGTCCTCGGCCCAGGGCGCGCCGGAGGCGACCGTGACCTTCGTCTTCAGCACCTTCTCGATATCGCGCAGATAGGACATCTCGTCGGGTGCGCAGAAGGCCACGGCCTGTCCGTCACGGCCCGCACGCGCGGTCCGCCCGATCCGGTGGACGTAGTTCTCGGCCACGTTCGGCAACTCGTAATTGTAGACGTATTCGACGCCGGGGATGTCGATGCCGCGGGCGGCCACGTCGGTCGCGACCAGAACCTTGATCGTGCCGTCCTTGAAGCCTTGGATCGCGCGGTCGCGCTGTCCTTGGCTCTTGTTGCCGTGGATCGAGGCGGTCGCAAAGCCCGCGCGGTCGAGCTGCTTCATCAGGCGCTCGGACCCGTGCTTGGTGCGGCCGAAGACCAGCGCACGTTCGTCCTTGTGGCGCGAAAGGCATTCGACCAGCAGGTCCTGCTTGCCTTCCTTCGACACGAAATGGACTTCCTGCTCGACCTTGTCGGCGGCCTGCCCGGGGCGGGCGACCTCGATGCGGACGGGGTTGGTGAGGTACTTGTCCGCGATCTCGGACATGAGCTTCGGCATCGTGGCCGAGAAGAGCATCGTCTGACGCTCGGGCCGGAGCAGCGGCGCGATCTGGCGCAGCGCGTGGATGAATCCCATGTCGAGCATCTGGTCCGCTTCGTCGAGGACGAGGAAGCGCGTATCGGAAAGCCGTACGGCCTTGCGCTCGATCAGGTCGATGAGCCGGCCGGGCGTCGCCACGAGCAGGTCGGTGCCGCGCTCCAGTCGGCCGATCTGCCGGTTGATCGACACGCCGCCCACGACGACCGCGATCGACAGATGCGTGCCGCCCGCGAAATTCCTGAGGCTCTCGGCGATCTGGTTGGCAAGCTCGCGCGTCGGCGCGAGGATCAGCCCGCGGACCGAGCGGGGCTCGGGCTTCGTCCCTTCGGCCGACAGCGCATGGACGAGCGGCAGGCCGAAGGCCGCGGTCTTGCCGGTGCCGGTCTGGGCGAGGCCCATGACGTCGCGGCCGTTCATGGCATGCGGGATCGCCTGCTTCTGGATGGGCGTCGGGTCCTTGAGGCCGATCTCGGCCAGGCGGGCGGTCATCTTGGGCGAGAGGCCCAGCATATCGAAATCCATCGAATGGATCCTTTCGGAAAATGGGTCGGAGGCCCGCGGCAGGATGCCGGGGTGTCCGTGCAGCAAGAGGAGACATCCGGGAACTGACTCGGGGCCGCATTGCCGCCGGGCCGTCCTGAATGCGTGCCTCCCCGCGTGATCTGGGAAACGGTGCGTCGATCTCGTGGGGCCTTGGGGCCCGTCTGCTCACGCGGCAGGGATCGGCGTCTTGATGTGGCATATCGGCGGGCGAGGGCCCGCTGTCAAGCTATTGCAGGTCGGCGAAGGCCGATTGCAGGCGTTCCACGGCCTCCTCGACGCGCTTGCGCGGCGTGGCGATGTTGAAGCGCAGGAAGCTTTCCCCGCCCTTTCCGAAGGTCGGCCCATGGTTGGCGGCGATGCGCGCATCCTTCTGCACCCGTCCCGTCAGCTCCGCCCGCGTGAGCCCGGTGCCGGAGAAATCGACCCAGGAGAGATACGTCGCCTCCAGCGGCATGGAATGCAGGCCGGGGATCGCGGCGATCCCCTCGTCGAAGACCCGCCTGTTGCCGTCGAGATAGGCAACGAGATCGTCGACCCATGCCGCGCCCTCGGTCGAATAGGCGGCCGTCGCCATGTGCAGGCCGAAGGAATTGGGCGACAGCCCGAGCGCCGCCATCCGCGCGCCGAACCGCGCGCGCAGCCCCTCGTCGGCGATCGTGACGTTGCCGACATGGCTGCCCGCGATGTTGAAGGTCTTGGTGGTGGCCGTCATCATGACCAGCCGGTCCGCGATCCCGTCGATCAGCGCCATGGGCGTGTGGCTCTCGCCCGGAAAGACGAGGTCGTGGTGGATCTCGTCCGAGACGAGGATCAGGTCGTGACGGCGCGCGAAGTCCGCCACGCCCTCGAGTTCGGAGCGGGTCCAGACGCGGCCGCCGGGATTGTGCGGCGAGCACAGGACCAGCATCTTCTCGCGCCCGGTCATGGCTGCGTCGAACGCGTCGAAATCGAGCACGTATTTCCCGTCCTCGACGGGCATCTCGCACTGCACGACCTCGCGCCCCGCGGCCGTGATGACGCGGGCGAAGGCGTGGTAGACCGGCGTGAAGAGCACGACGCCGTCACCGGGATCGGTGAAGGCGTCGACGCACATGGCCGTGCCGTTGACGAGGCCCTGCGTGGTGAAGACGTGCTCCGGATCGAGCTGCCAGCCATGGCGCGTCTCCATCCACCAGCGGATCGCCTCGCGATAGGGCCGGTCGTCGCCGAAATAGCCGTAGATCCCGTGCGCCTGCATCCCGGCCACGGCACGGTTCACGCAATCGGGCGGCCGGAAATCCATGTCGGCGACCCACATGGCGATGCCGTCCCCGGGCGGGACGCCGTAGATCGGCTCCATCATGTCCCACTTGACCGAATGGGTGTTCGTGCGGTCGATGATCTCGTCGAATGACATCTTGCGGCTCCTCGTCTTCGGGCCCAACCTGTCCGGCTCTCGCGGCGGGCTCAAGGGCGAATGGGGAATGCGCGACATTTGTTGCATCCGAGAAGGGGCCCGACTAGATCCTTCGCCATGACGATACGCCCCATCCTGATCCATCCCGATCCGCGCCTGAAGAAGCCCGCAGCCCCCGTGGGCGAGATCACCGACGAGATCCGCACGCTCGCCTCCGACATGCTCGAGACGATGTACGACGCGCCGGGCATCGGTCTCGCCGCGCCGCAGGTGGGGGCGATGGTGCGCCTTCTCGTCATGGATTGCGTGAAGGAGGAGGGGGCCGAGCCGCGCCCCATGACCCTCGTCGATCCCGAGATCATCTGGCGGTCCGAGGAGCTCAGCACCTACGAGGAAGGGTGTCTTTCCATCCCCGAACAATATGCCGACGTGGAGCGTCCGAGCACGGTCGAGGTCCGCTGGACCACGCTCGACGGCACGCAGGCCACCGAGCGGTTCGAGGGCCTCTGGGCCACCTGCGTCCAGCACGAGATCGACCACCTCGACGGCAAGCTCTTCATCGACTACCTCCGCCCGATGCGGCGGCAGATGATCACCCGCAGGATGGTCAAGCTGAAGCGCGAACAGGCCCGTGCCTGACCTCCTCCCGGTCTACGAGCCCCGGCCCGTTCGGCCCTTGCCCGAATGGCGGATCGGGCCGGTCCGGGTGAAACCCTATCATATCGGCGCGCGCGAGCTTGCCCCCGAACGCCTTGCTTCCGCCGAAGTTGAGGCCCGCCGGATGGAGGGCGAGTGCGCGAGCGAGGGCGGCTCGCAGGATCTCGGGTTCGCCGTGATCCACGAGGGCGTCGCGGGAACCTGGTTGCTGCTCGACTGGTGGGCGCATGGCGACATCCTGTGCCAGAGGCTCAGCTTCGACGACGGGGCGGGCTTCGCCTCCGTCGATGCGCGACCGCTCACGGCCTGCGTGTGGGAGCTGCCGGTGCTGATGCACGAGCGCGACGCATGGATCCGCCACATGATGCAGGGCGCGCCCTCGCCCAACGGGTATCTGGCCGACAGGCTGAGCGCGGGCACCGTCTGATGGCCGTCCGTCCCTGCATCCCTTGGCCCGATCCGCGCCTGCGGAGGCCCGCCGCGCCGGTGGACGCCGTCACCGACGAGATCCGCGCCATCTGGACCGACATGATCGACACGATGGAGGCGATGCCGGGCGTGGGCCTCGCCGCGCCGCAGATCGGCGTGATGCTCCGCCTTGCCGTCGTCGATGCGTCCGAGGCGCGCGGCCGTGCGATCCGCATGGCCAATCCCGAAATCCTGCATGCAAGCGTCAAGCCGCGCGACCACGAGGAGGCATCGCCGAACCTGCCGGGCGTCTCGGCGGTGGTGACGCGGCCCCGCGCGGTGACGGTCCGGTTCCTCGACGAGCAGGGCGAATGGGTCGAGCGTGACTTCGTCGATCTCTGGGCGACGAGCGTCCAGCACCAGATCGATCATCTGGCGGGCCGGATGTATTTCGACAGGCTCGGACGGGTGAAGCGCGACATGCTGATCCGTCGTGCGGCCAAGCGGAAAGGATAGTCCATGCGCATCGTTTTCATGGGAACGCCCGACTTCTCGGTGCCGCCGCTCGACGCGCTGGTCGAAGCGGGCCACGAGATCGCGGCCGTCTATACCCAGCCGCCCCGCCCGGCAGGGCGCGGCAAGCGCCCGCGCCCTGGTGCGGTTCATGCCCGGGCCGAGGCGCTGGGCCTCGAGGTCCGTCACCCCGAAAGCCTGCGCGGTGCCGAGGCACAGGCCGAATTCGCCGCCCTCGGGGCCGATATCGCGGTTGTGGTGGCCTATGGCCTGATCCTGCCGCAAGCCGTACTCGACGCCCCGCGGCGGGGGTGTCTCAACATCCATGCCTCGCTTTTGCCGCGCTGGCGCGGGGCGGCGCCGATCCACCGCGCGGTGATGTCGGGCGATGCCGAGACCGGGATCTGCGTCATGGGGATGGAGGCCGGGCTCGATACCGGGCCGGTCCTGCTGACCGAGCGGACTCCGATCGGCGCGACCGAGACGACGGGCGACCTGCACGACCGCCTGTCGCGCATGGGGGCCGCGGCCATCGTCGAGGCGCTGTCGCGGATCGACGCGCTGCCCCCCGTGCCTCAGCCCGAGGACGGCGTGAGTTATGCGGCCAAGATCGACAAGGCCGAGGCGCGGATCGACTGGTCCCTTCCGGCTGCCGAGGTCGACAGGAAGATCCGCGGGCTTTCGCCCTTCCCGGGTGCATGGTGCGAGATCGCGGGCGGGCGCGTGAAGCTTCTCCGCTCCCGCATGGCCGATGGGCAGGGCGCGCCGGGCGAGGTTCTGGGCGGCCACCGCATCGCCTGCGGAGAGGGGGCCGTCGAACTGCTCGAGCTTCAGCGCGCCGGCCGCAAGCCCGGAACCGCCGACGAGGCCCTGCGCGGCTTCCGCCTGCCGGAGCTGCTTGGCTAGCGACCGGGCTTGAAGGGGGCCATCCCCTCGCGCGCGAGCTCGTCGGCACGTTCGTTCTCGGGGTGGCCGGCATGGCCCTTGACCCATTCCCACGTCACGTCGTGGCGCGCCTGTGCCGCGTCGAGCCGCTTCCAGAGATCGTCGTTCTTGACCGGCTTCTTGGCCGAGGTCTTCCAGCCGTTGCGCTTCCAGCCGTGGATCCAGCTCGTCACGCCGTTCTTCACGTACTGGCTGTCGGTGACGATCGTGATCTGCGAGGCGCGGCTCAGGCTTTCGAGCGCCGAGATCGCCGCCAGGAGCTCCATCCGGTTGTTCGTCGTCTGCGCCTCGCCGCCGTTCAGATCGCGCTGCCGCAGGACGGCCTCTCCCTCGCGCGCGACGAGCAGCGCACCCCAGCCGCCGGGCCCCGGATTGCCCGAGCAGGCACCGTCGGTATAGGCGAAGAGCTTGGGCATGGGCGACCTCCTGAAAAGAGGCGTTCTAGGGGCGGTGCCGCCCGGGTGCAATCCGGCCCGTCAGAGGATGATCGGCAGCAGGCAGAGCACCACGCCCGTCGTCAGCATCAGCCTCAACGCCATCCACCACGGGGGCGCAAGCCCCTGCCGCCAGAAAAGCCAGTCGAGCCCGAGGATCCCCACGAAGCCGAGCGCGAGATAGACCGCCGCCGAGACCGGGCCGCCCCCCACGAGAAAGAACGCCCAGAGCGCGGGGATCACCGACAGCGCATAGCCCGTCGCCGCGACCTGCCCATGGGCGCGCGTCGCGAACCCCCAGAGCGCGCCCGACATGAAACTCAGGATCACGGTGCCGTAGGCAAGCTGGACATACGGCCCGACGAAGCGCGGCCCTATCGCCTCGGCCGTCCACATGGCAAGGCCCGGGATCAGCATCGTGGCCGCGCCCCAGACGAACGGCAGAAGGCCGGCAAGCCCGAGAAGCAGGGGGGCGGGCGGGACGATCATGACCCTGTTCCCGATACGGCGATGGTCGTTTCCGGCCGTTCCGGTCGCGTGCGATCCGTCACGGGTCTCAGGCCCGGACAGGCTCGCGCAGCGCGCGCGGCACCTTGAACTCGACGGTCTCGACCGCAGTCTCGACCAGCTCCACCCGCACGTCGTAGCGGTCGCGGAAGGCATCGACCACCTCGTCGATCAGCACCTCGGGGGCCGAGGCACCGGCGGTGACGCCCAGGCTTTCGATCCCGTCGAGCGCGCGCCAGTCGATATCGGTCGCCCGCTGGACCAGTTGCGAATACCGGCATCCGGCCTTGGAGCCGACTTCGACCAGGCGCTTGGAATTGGACGAATTGGGCGCGCCCACGACCAGCATGGCGTCGCAATTCGGAGCCATCGCCTTGACCGCCTCCTGGCGGTTGGTCGTGGCGTAGCAGATATCTTCCTTGTGCGGCCCGACGATCGCCGGGAACCGCTCCTTGAGCGCGGCCACGATATCGACCGTGTCGTCGACGCTCAGTGTCGTCTGGGTGATGAAGGCGAGCCGTTCGGGGTCGCGCGGCGCGATTTCGGCCACGTCGGCCACCGTCTCGACCAGCAGGACCTCGCCATCGGGCAGCTGCCCCATCGTGCCGAGCGTCTCGGGGTGGCCGGCATGGCCGATCATCACCATCTGCAGGCCGTTCTGGTGATGGCGCTCCGCCTCGATATGAACCTTGGAGACGAGGGGGCAGGTCGCATCGACATAGACCATCTCGCGCGCGCGGGCCTCGGCCGGAACCGATTTCGGCACGCCATGGGCCGAGAAGATCACTGGCCGGTCGTCCGGTGCCTCGTCGAGCTCCTCGACGAAGACAGCCCCCTTGTCGCGCAGATCGTCGACGACATAGCGGTTATGGACGATCTCGTGACGGACATAGACCGGGGCGCCCCATTTCTCGATCGCCATCTCGACGATCTTGATCGCGCGTTCGACACCCGCGCAGAAACCGCGCGGCGCGGCGAGATAGAGGGTCAGGGGCGGTTTGGTCATGAGGATCTCTCCTGTTCCTGCCAAAGACCTAGGCAAGAGCCGCGCCGCCGTAAAGGCGGGCACGGCGTCGCGCCCGCGAATTCCGCGGGCGTCCGGCCCCGTTCCGGTACGACGCCACCGTTCGGCGCGACCTCACCCGAGGCGCGGCGCATGCGCCCGCTTGGGCGGAGGATAGCCCCCAGATACCTTTCGGGCCGCGCTATTCGTTGACGGCCTGGTTCGGCGTCGAATGAATGGCAGTCTCGCGCGACGTGCGGCCGATGATGTCGCGAAGCTCGTCCAGCTCGATAAAATTATCGGCCTGACGGCGAAGCTCGTCGGCGATCATCGGCGGCTGGCTGCGGATCGTCGACACAACCGAGACGCGCACACCGGCGCGCTGCAGCGATTCGACCAGTGGCCTGAAATCGCCGTCGCCCGAGAACAGGACGATGTGATCGACCCGCGGGGCCAACTCCATCGCATCGACGGTCAGCTCGATATCCATGTTGCCCTTGACCTTGCGGCGGCCGGTGCTGTCGGTGAATTCCTTCGCGGGCTTCGTGACCATGGTGAACCCGTTGTAGTTCAGCCAGTCGACGAGGGGACGGATCGGGGAATAATCCTCGTTCTCGAGCAGTGCGGTATAGTAGAACGCCCTAATAAGCTTGCCCCGGCGCATGAATTCCTGCCGCAGCAACTTGTAATCAATGTCGAAGCTCAAGGCCTTGGCGGCCGCATAAAGGTTCGAACCGTCAATAAAGAGCGCGAGCCGTTCGTCGCGATAAAACATTGGGTTTCCTTCTCGAACAGGCCTTCGGGCCGTGTCCGTTCGTTGTGCTGTTGTAGAATATAGGCGAGACACTTAATCACATCATGGTTACGCGCAATAAGGCCCCGACCTGGTGACGCCACGGAAATGTCACATTGCCCTCGGGGCGAATCTCCCCGGCCCCGGCGGCGCGCCGGAGCGGACATTGATGATGGCCGTCGAGCATTTACGGCGACATGATTTCCGTCTCCTATCTCTCAGCCGCCTGTTCCGCAGCCCGGCGTTTCCCGCCGGGTCGGGGCCGGATTTCGTGAACGCCGTCGCCGCCTTTTCCACACCGCTTCCACCCTCCGCGATCGTGGCGCGGTTGCATGCGTGCGAGCGCGCTCTGGGGCGGATGCGTCTGTCGCGGTGGGGGCCGCGAACGGTCGATCTCGATCTCCTTGCAGTTGAACGATCGATTCGTCCCGATGTTCCGTCGCTTGCGCGGTGGATGCGATTGCCCCCGTCCGCGCAGCGCCGGCTGACGCCGCGAAGGCTGATCCTGCCGCATCCGCGGATGCAGGATCGCGGTTTCGTCCTGCTTCCCATGGCCGAAACCGCGCCCGACTGGCGGCATCCGGTGCTGGGTCTCACGGTGAGGCAGATGCTGGCAGCCCGTCCGCCCGGGGAGCTTGCCGCGATCGTGCCCATCGACGGCGGGTTTCCCTGAGACAGCCACCTTGTCAATCCCTTTCGGATGATCTACGTCGATACCTTCTCATTCCGTCGAAGAGGTGCCCCATGGCCCGCGTGACCGTCGAAGATTGCGTCGATAAAGTCCCCAACCGGTTCGAGCTCGTGATGCTGGCCGCGCATCGTGCGCGCGAGATCACCGCAGGTTCCGCGCCCACCGTGGATCGCGACAACGACAAGAACCCGGTCGTCTCGCTGCGCGAGGTCGCCGAGGAGACGCAGCTCGCCGACGATCTGCGCGAGCGGATGATCGAATCCTACCAGACCCAGATCGAGGTCGACGAGCCCGAGGAGGATTCGATGTCCCTCCTCATGGGTGGCGGCGAGCAGGACAAGCCCGCCGATGACGACCTCTCCGAGGAAAAGCTGCTCCGCGCGCTGATGGAAGCGCAGGGTCAGCAATAAGTCACACGGCGCGGGCGGTCGGATTTCATGGACACGATCTCCGGTCTGATCACCCGCGTCAAAGGCTACCACCCCAACAGCGACAGCGGCCTCATCCTGCGTGCCTATGCGTTCGGCGCGACGATGCATGACGGGCAGTTCCGCCATTCCGGCGACCCCTACATCACCCATCCGCTCGCCGTCGCGAACATCCTCGCCGAACAGCAGCTCGACGACGCCACGATCGTGACCGCGCTCCTGCACGACACGGTCGAGGATACCCGCGCCTCCCACGCCGATCTGGTGCGCGAATTCGGCCCCGTGATCGCCGATCTGGTCGACGGCGTGACGAAGCTCACCAAGCTGCAACTCAATTCCAACGAGACCAAGCAGGCCGAGAACTTCCGCAAGCTCTTCATGGCGATGAGCCGCGACATGCGGGTCATCCTCGTGAAGCTCGCCGACCGCCTGCACAACATGCGCACCATCAAGTCGATGAAGCCCGAGGGCCAGCAGCGCAAGGCGCGCGAGACGATGGACATCTTCGCGCCGCTCGCCGGCCGCATGGGCATGCAGTGGATGCGCGAGGAGCTCGAGGATCTGGCCTTCTCGGTCCTCAACCCCGAGGGCCGCAACTCGATCATCCGCCGCTTCGTCACGCTGCAGCGCGAATCTGGCGACGTGATCGACAAGATCGCGACGGACATCCGGACCGAACTCGACCGCGTGGGAATCGTGGGCGAGGTGCGGGGCCGCGCCAAGCGTCCCTTCTCGATCTGGCGCAAGATGGAGGAGAAGCAGATCGGCTTCTCGCGCCTGTCGGACATCTACGGCTTCCGCGTCATCGTCGCGACGGAGCAGGAATGCTACGCCGTGCTCGGGGCCATCCACCAGCGCTGGCGCGCCGTTCCGGGCCGGTTCAAGGATTACATCAGCCAGCCCAAATCGAACGGCTACCGTTCGCTGCACACCTCGGTCTCGGGGCGCGACGGCAAGCGCGTCGAGGTGCAGATCCGCACGCGCCAGATGCACGAGGTGGCCGAGACGGGCGTGGCCGCGCACTGGTCCTACCGCGACGGCGAGCGGGTCGAGAATCCCTTCGCGGTCGATCCCGCCGGGTGGGTCTCGTCCCTGAACGAGCAGTTCGATTCGGCGCAGGACCACGACGAGTTCCTCGAGGCCGTGAAGCTCGAGATGTACCAGGACCAGGTCTTCTGCTTCACGCCCAAGGGCGAGGTGGTGAAGCTGCCGAAAGGGGCCACGCCGCTCGATTTCGCCTATGCGATCCACACCCGGATCGGCGATGCCTGCGTCGGGGCCAAGGTCGATTCGGTGCGCGTGCCGCTCTGGACCCGCCTCCGCAACGGGCAGAGCTGCGAGATCCTGACCGCCGAGGCGCAGCGCCCGCAGGCGACCTGGATGGACATCGTGGTGACGGGCCGCGCGAAATCCGCCATCCGCCGGTCGCTCCGGGCGGCCGACCGTGACAAGTTCATCCGTCTCGGGACCGAACTTGCCCGCGTGGCCTTCGACGGCGTGAACAAGCGGATGTCGATGAAGGCGCTGGCCACCGCCGCACGGGAGCTTCACCTGCAGGACGCGGACGAGCTTCTGGCCCGGCTCGGCTCGGCCGAGATCCAGAGCCGCCAGGTGATCGGGGTGCTCTATCCCGAACTCGCGACGCGCGACAGCGACGAGATCGACGCCCGCGCCGCCATCGTCGGGCTCGAGGGCGACGCCGCGTTCGAGCGCGCGCAATGCTGCCAGCCCGTCCCGGGCGAGCGGATCGTCGGCATCAGCCGGCGCGGAAAGGGCGTGACGCTGCATGCCATCGATTGCCCCGTCCTCGCCGATTACGAGGACCAGCCCGACCGCTGGATCGACCTGCACTGGCACGGCGGCACGCATCCCGCGATCCATACCGTGACGTTCGAGCTTGCCATCACCAACGATGCGGGCGTCCTCGGCCGGGTCTGCACGCTCATCGGCGCACAGAAGGCGAACATCTCTGATCTCGAGTTTCGCGACAAGAAACCGGATTTCTATCGCGTGCGCATAGACATAGATCTGCGCTCTGTGGAACACATGCATGCGGTGCGCCTTGCCCTCGAGGCCGATCAGGACGTGGTGACCATCGCACGGGTGCGCGACAGGCATCGCGCCGCATAGGGCAGGACGAAAGGTGGACATTCGTGTTCAAGCGACGCACGCGCAGATCGATGCTGGCCAGCGTGGGGCGATGGTTCTATCCACGCGGCGGCTGGTGGCGCGCCATCCGCTACATGGCCTACCGGCTGCGCAGGCTGCCGGATCCCGCCTACAAGATCAGCCGCGGGATCGCGGCCGGGGTGTTCGTGAGCTTCACCCCCTTCTTCGGCCTGCATTTCCTCGTTTCGGCCGGTCTCGCATGGCTGATCGGCGGCAACATGCTGGCGGCGCTGCTCGCGACCTTCGTGGGCAATCCCGTCACCTTTCCGATCATCGCCGGGATCTCGGTCGAGATCGGCTCGCGGATGCTCGGACGGCGCCATGCCCTGCCGCTCGACGAGACGTTCGACGCGTTCAGCCGCGTCTCGGTCGAGCTCTGGGCCAATCTCAGCGCGCTTCTGACGGGACGCGCCGTCCACTGGGACGGATTCGAGGTCTTCGCGACGCAGGTCTTCCTGCCCTATCTCGTGGGGGGGATTCTTCCCGGCATCATCGCCGCGATCGCGGCCTACGCGATTTCGCGTCCCGTGATCGCCGCCTATCAGAAAGGGCGCATCAACCGGTTGCGCCGGAAATTCGACAAGCAGGCCCGCGCCGCGCAGAAGACCGCCGCGATCCGGCAGAAAAAGGAAGCGCCGAATGAGTGATCCGTTGCGACTGGGCGTGAACATCGATCACGTCGCCACCGTGCGAAACGCCCGCGGCGGCGCGCTGCCCGATCCGGTCCGGGCCGCGAAGCTGGCCGAGGAGGCGGGGGCCGACGGCATCACCGCGCATCTGCGCGAGGATCGCCGCCATATCTCGGACGACGACATCGAACGGCTGATGGATGCCCTCAGGGTGCCGCTCAACTTCGAGATGGCCGCCACCGACGAGATGCAGGCCATCGCGCTGCGCCACCGGCCGCATGCCGTCTGCCTCGTCCCCGAAAGGCGGGAGGAGCGCACGACCGAGGGCGGGCTCGACATCCTGCGCGAGGAAGACCGCCTCGCGCGCTTCATCGCCCCGCTCAGGGAGGCCGGCGCGCGGGTGTCGATGTTCATCGCCGCCGACCGGGGCCAGATCGACGCCGCGGCCCGGATCGGCGCGCAGGTAGTCGAACTGCATACGGGGGCTTATTGCGATGCCCATGCCGAAGGGCATTTCGGGGACAGGGATGCCGAGCTTGCCCGCATCGCCGAGATGGCCGGCCATGCCGCGGCGCGCGGGCTCGAGGTTCATGCGGGCCACGGTCTCACCTACGAGAGCGTGCCGCCGATCGCGGCCCTCCCGCAGGTGGTCGAGCTCAATATCGGGCATTTCCTGATCGGCGAGGCGATCTTCCGCGGCCTCGCCCCCGCGATCGCGGAGATGCGCCGCGTGATGGACGACAGCCGCAGGAACTGAGGACCTTCCCGACCGGCGGCCTTCAGAAGCCTCCGGTCAGGCGAGGCCGTCCGCGATCAGGCGGCGGGCGAGGTCGCGGAACGATTGCGCCTGCGCGCTGTCGGGATGCGAGACCACGATCGGCACGCCGTCATCCGCCGCCGTCCGGATATCGAGATGGAGCGGGATCTCCGCCAGCAGCGGCACCCCGAGCTTCTCGGCTTCGCGCGCGACGCCGCCATGGCCGAAGATATGCTCCTCGTGGCCGCAATTCGAACAGACATGCGTGCTCATGTTCTCGATCAGGCCGTGAAGCGGCGTCTTCAGCGTGTTGAACATGTCGATCCCCTTCCGGGCATCGAGCAGTGCCACGTCCTGAGGGGTCGAGACCATGATCGCCCCGTCGAGCCGCGCCTTCTGCGCCAGCGTCATCTGCACGTCACCCGTCCCGGGCGGCAGGTCCACCAGCAGGATGTCGAGCTCGCCCCATTTTACCTGCATCAGCATCTGCTGCAGCGCGCCCATCAGCATCGGTCCGCGCCAGGCCACGGCCTGTCCCTCGGCCACCATCAGGCCGATCGACATCATCGTGACGCCGTGGTTGCGCATCGGCAGGATCGTCTTGCCGTCGGGGCTCGCCGGGCGGCCCGACACGCCCATCATGCGCGGCTGCGAGGGCCCGTAGACATCCGCATCGAGAAGGCCGACGCGCCGTCCCTCGGCCGCGAGCGCGCAGGCGAGGTTGGCCGACACGGTCGACTTGCCGACGCCGCCCTTGCCCGATCCGATGGCGACGATCCGGTCCACGCCCGGAACGGCCTCGGGCTTCGGCGCGGGCTTGCGCGCCGCCTTGAGTTCCGGCGGATCGGCGGGTTTCGAATGCGCCGTCAGCACGACCGAGGCCGTCTCGACCCCCGGCAGCGCCTGCACCCGCGCCTGTGCCTCCGCGCGGACGGGCTCGTAGGCCTTCGCCGCCTTCGGGTCGATCTCGATCACGAAGCGCACCGTGCCGCCATCGACCGTCATCGCCCGGATGACGTCGGCCGCGACGAGGTCCTGCCCCGTCGCAGGATCCTTCAGCCCGCCGAGCGCGCTCAGAACGTCCTCGCGGGTCACGCCCATGACGTGTCCCCCACCATCGCGGATCCGTCGGGCATGGGCGTTCCTCGTCTTTCTCGTCGCTGCGTCATCCGCGCGACCTATGCGCGGCCCCGTGCGCTTGCAAGCGCCTCACTCCCGGCTGGGGATGTCGAGCCCGCGCTGCACCGCCGGCCGTTCGAGGAACCGGTCGAGATAGGCCGCGACCCGCGGATGCCCGTCCCATCCGACCATCTCCTTCGCCTCGTAGAAATCGAGCGCCCTGAGCCACGGCGCGATGGCCATGTCGGCGATGGAATACTCTCCCGCCACCCAGTCGTAGCCGTCGAGCTTGCGTTCGAGCACCCCGAGAAGCCGCTTCGCCTCGCCGACATACCGCTCGCGCGGGCGGGGGTCCTCGATCTCCTTGCCGCCGAGCTTCACGAAGAATCCCATCTGCCCGAACATCGGCCCGAGCCCGGCCATCTGCCATTGCAGCCAGGTGATCGTCTCCCAGCGCTGCGTGCCCGTTCCCATGAAGCGGCCGGTCTTCTCGGCCAGGTACATCAGGATCGCACCACTCTCGAACAGGCCGATGGGTTCTCCGCCGGGCCCGTCCGGGTCGATGATCGCGGGGATCTTGTTGTTCGGGTTCAGCGACAGGAATTCCGGCGATTTCACGTCCGCGTCGGACAGCGTCACCTTGTGCGGCTCGTAGGGCAGGCCGAGCTCCTCGAGCATGATCGCGACCTTCTGCCCGTTCGGCGTCGGAAAGGAATAGAGCTGCAGCTTCGAGGGGTCTTCCGGCTGCCATTTGCGCGTGATCTCGAAATCTCTGAGGTCTGTCATGGTCGGCACCTTCGTTCTGTGGTCCCGCCCCGACCTAGCGCGCATCCCCGCGCAAGACAGAGCCGCGTCGCGGGCCGGGTCTTGCGTCCCGCACGGCAGCTTGCCATTCCTTCGGAAATCGAACTTTCGCGAAACCGGGGCGGCGGAGGCCGCAGGAAATCAGGGGCACGGGCCATGATCAGGGAATTCAAGGATTTCATCGCCAAGGGCAACGTCATGGATCTCGCCGTCGGGATCATCATCGGCGCGGCCTTCACGGCCATCGTCAGCTCGCTCGTGGGCGACATCATCAACCCGGTCATCGCCGTCTTCACCGGGGGTATCGACTTCTCGGGGTGGTTCTACACGCTGGGCGAGGGCGACTACAGCTCGATCGAGGCGGCGCAGACGGCGGGCGTTCCCGTCTTCGCGGTCGGGCGCTTCGTCATGGCGGTCATCAACTTCTTCATCATCGCCTTCGTGGTCTTCATGCTCGTGAAGATCGTCAATCGCGTGAAATCGGCGGCGGAACGGCCCGACGACGTGGTGCCCGAGGTCAAGACGGGCCCGTCCGAGATCGACGTCCTGCTCGAGATCCGCGACGCGCTCAAGCGCGACGGCACGCCTCGCGGCTGACGCCAGGTCACCGCTTCGTCAGGCGATCGTCGTTTAAAATTAACGGCCCGGTACGTATCTTCGGGGCATGAGCCCCAAGCGCAGATACAAGAAGGCCTACCGGATCGAATCGCGCAGCGACGCGATCGTGCATTACGCGGGCCTGTGCCTCGCGGCACTCGCCGTGCCCGCCCTCCTCGTGCTGGCGGTCGACCGGCGCGGCGACTGGATGGTCGTGACGGCGATCGGCGTCTATTGCGCCACGCTTCTCGCCATGCTCGGGGCCTCGGCCGTCTACAACATCACCGGCCAGCACCGCTGGACCCCCGTGCTGAAACGGCTCGACCATTCGGCAATCTACCTCAAGATCGCGGGCAGCTTCACGCCGCTCGTGGCGCTGACGGGCGGGGCGGGCGTGCCGTTCCTCGTGGGGCTCTGGGGTGCGGCGCTCGGCGGCACCTCTCTCAAGATGCTGGCCCCCGACCGGCTGCGCTGGCTGGGGCTCGCGCTCTATCTCGGGATGGGCTGGGTCGGCGTCTGGGCGGGCGGCGGGGTCTTCTCCTCGCTCAGCCCCGGCGCGATGTGGCTCATCGTGATCGGCGGATTGCTCTACACGATCGGGGTGGCCTTCTTCCTGTGGGAAGCTCTGCCCTATCACACGACGATCTGGCACGTCTTCGTGCTCGTCGCCACGGGCCTCATCTATTCCGCCATCCTGGTCGAGGTGCTCCGCGATCTCGAGCCCGAGCTGATCGAGATGCTGTCCCCCGCCCTGATCGACGGCGCGCCCTGAGCGCCGCCGCCACCTAGAGGATCAGGCGGATCACGATGGGGGCGAGGATCGCGGTCAGGACCGCGTTCAGCCCCATCCCGATCCCCGAGAACGTCCCGGCCGTCTCGTTGACCTGAAAGGCCCGCGCCGTGCCGATCCCGTGCGAGGCGACGCCCGCCGAGAAGCCGCGCGCGCGCCAGTCCGTCAGCCGCGCGAGGTTGAAGAGCGGGGTGACCACGATCGCGCCGATGATCCCCGTCAGGATCACGAGGACCGCCGTCAGCGTCGGCGCGCCGCCGAGTTCCTCGGTGATGCCGATCGCGACCGGGGCCGTGACCGATTTCGACGCGAGCGAGACGAGCGCCGTCCGGTCGAGCCCCAGCGCCATCCCCATCCCGAGCGCCGAGAGCAGCGCCACCATCGACCCCACGAGGAGCGCGGCCCCCATCGGCAGCATCACCCGTCCGACGCGCGTCCGGTTCGCCCAGAGCGGCACGGCCAGCGACACGGTCGCGGGCCCCAGCATGAAGTGGACGAACTGCGCGCCCTCGAAATAGGTGTCGTAGCGCGTCCCGCTCAGGATCAGCGCGGCCCCGAGGATGACGATCGCGACCAGCACCGGATTGACCAGCGGCGAGCGTCCAGACAGCCGGAACAGCCTGTCGCCGCAGAGATAGGCCAGCAGCGTCGCGGTCAGCCACAGAAGTTCCCCCTGCCGGAGATAGGACCAGATCTCGGTCATGTCGGGTCCTCCCCGCCCGTCACGCGCGCGATCGCGGCGAATGTCCATGCCCCCGCCAGCAGCGCGAGGATGGTCGAGGCGATGATGATCCCCACCAGCGCGACGCCGCTCTCCCTCAGCGTGTCGAGATGCCCGACGATCCCGACGCCCGCCGGCACGAAGAGCAGCGAGAGATTGCCCAGCAGCGTGCTCGTCACCGGCCGCAGCAGATCCTCCAGCGACGGTCTCAGCGCCAGCGCGACAAGCAGCAGGACAAGGCCGATGACGGGCCCCGGCACCGGCAGGTCGAGCCCGCGCGCCGCGACCTCCCCCGCGAGCTGCAGCATCAGGAGAACGACGATGGGCACGATCATGCTGGGATCCTTCCGTTGCGCCGGGTCGCGACGTATCACCTCCCCGTGATCCGCCACGCGGCGTCTCCGGGCAAGCGGCAATTTCCCGGCGGGCGATCGCGCATCCCCCGGGTGCGGTCGATTGTCCATCGGGGGAACGATCGGCCGGCCGTCGATCTTTGCCCTCGCAGGATCGAGAAGGAGCATTCGATGACCAAGGACGACGCGAAAGGCCCGATCGCGGCCGAGGAAAAGCCCGAAGGTGGGCAGACGAAGTTCGACAAGCCCTCCAAGGGCATGGACGATTTCGCGACCGACGAGATGCGTGACAAGCCCATCCGCGGCCCCGAAGGCCACGCGGAGGACGACGAGGACTGATCCCCCGGCGGCCTGCCGGCCCGGACGCATCGGGTTCGGCGAGCCGCCGCCGGGGACCGCAATATCGGATGGGACCCGCGATATCTTGTGGAAAACAAGGCCGAGGGGCCGTTATCTGGCGCAGTGTGGTTGACTTCGGAGGTTTCGCCGCGAAACCTGACGCGTGCAAGTTATCTGCGGAGCGCCCATGCGATTCACGAAGCTCAGGCTCAACGGCTTCAAGTCTTTCGTGGACCCGACCGACCTGGTCATCCATGACGGGCTGACCGGTGTGGTCGGGCCGAATGGCTGCGGCAAGTCCAACCTGCTCGAGGCGTTGCGCTGGGTGATGGGCGAAAACCGCCCGACCGCCATGCGCGGCGGCGGGATGGAGGACGTGATCTTCGCCGGCACGTCGAGCCGGTCGGCGCGCAATTTCGCCGAGGTCGCGATCCATATCGACAATTCCGAGCGTCTGGCCCCGGCGGCCTTCAACGATACCGACCAGATCGAGATCATCCGCCGGATCACCCGCGATGCGGGCTCGGCCTTCAAGGCGGCGGGCCGCGACGTCCGGGCGCGCGACGTGCAGATGCTCTTCGCCGATGCCTCGACCGGCTCGCAATCTCCGGCCCTCGTCCGGCAGGGTCAGATTTCCGAACTCATCAACGCCAAGCCCAAATCCCGCCGCCGCGTCCTCGAGGAGGCGGCGGGCATTTCGGGGCTCTATCAGCGTCGCCACGAGGCCGAGCTCAAGCTCAAGGGGGCCGAGGCGAACCTCGCGCGGCTTGACGACGTGATCGACCAGATGGCCCAGCAGCTCTCGCAGCTCGCCCGCCAGGCGAAGCAGGCGGCGCGCTACCGCGAGATCGGCGCGCGCCTGCGCGAGGCCGAGGGGCTCTTGCTCTATCGCCGCTGGCGCGAGGCCGACACCGCCCGCGCGGTTGCCGTCGCCGAGATGGAAGACCGTGTCGCCCGAGCGGGCGAGGCCGAACGCGCCGCACGGCAGGCCGTCGAGGCCCGCGAGGCGGCCGAGATCGCGCTGCCGCCCCTCCGCGAGGAGGATTCCATCGCCGCCGCGATCCTCCAGCGGCTGCAGGTCGAGCGTGCGACGCTCGACGAGGAGGCGACCCGCGCGGAGCGCGCCATCGAGACGCTCGAGGCCCGGCTCGAACAGATCGCCCGCGACGGTGCGCGGGAAGAGGCGCTCAACGCCGATGCGGGCGAGAGCATCGACAGGCTCATGGCCGAGGCCGCCGAGCTGACCCAGGCGGGCGAGGGCGCCGCCGATGCGCTTTCCGAGGCCGAAGGGGAGGCCGAGACGGCCGCCCGCATCCTCGCCGATCGGGAAGGGGATCTCGGGCGCATGACCGAAGAGGTCGCCCGCCTCGCCGCGCGGCACCAATCGGCCGAGCGGCTGGTGGCCGAGGGCCGCACCAACCGCGACCGCGCCGAGGCCGCCGCCTCCAAAGCGCGCACCGCCGTGGAGGAGGCCGAGGCCGCGCTCTCCCGCGCCGGTGCCGCGCAGGAGGTCGCCGAGGGCGCGCAGGGCGACGCACAGGCCAGGGCAGAGGCGGCCGAGGCCGCGCTTGCCGGGGTCGAGGCGAGCCGTGCCGAAATCCAGTCGCGCGAGGCCGAGGCCCGCGCCGCGCGGTCCGAGATCGAGGGCGAACTCGGCGCGATCCGGGCCGAGGCCGCGGCGCTCGAAAAGCTGGTGGCGCGCGGCGACGATGCGGGCGACCAGCTCGTCGATGCGCTGAGCGTCGCGCCGGGATACGAGGCCGCGCTGGGCGCGGCGCTGGCCGACGATCTGCGCGCGCGGGTCTCGGAGGAGGGATCGGGCTGGCGGACGCTGCCCGATTACGACGAACCGCAGGCGCTTCCGGCCGGTGTTGGGCCGCTCGCCGCGCAGGTGAAGATGCCGGATCTGCTCGCGCGGCGTCTGGCGCAGGTGGGCATCGTCGAGGCCGGGGATGGGGCGCGGCTGCAGGCGGATCTGAAGCCGGGACAGAGGCTCGTCAGCCGCGAGGGCGACCTCTGGCGCTGGGACGGGCTTTGCGCGCGGGCGGCCGACGCGCCGTCGGCCGAGGCGCTGAGATTGCAGCAGGTCAATCGGCTGGAGGCCCTGCGCGCCGATCTGGCCGGGCTCGAGGCCCGCGCGAGCGAGGCGCGGGACGCGCATGAGGCGATCGGGGTCGAGGCCAAGGCGCAATCCCGCGCCGAGGCCGATGCGCGCGAGGCGCGGCGCGCGGCCGATGCGTCGGTCGCGGCGCTGGGGCGCGATCTGAGCCGGGCCGAGGCCGATCGCAACATCGCCGACGGCAAGCTCGAATCCGCGCGCCTCGCCGTCGCGCGCCACGACGAGGAGGCCGGGGCCGCCCGCAAGGCGATGGCCGAGGCCGAGGCGCAGCGCGACGGGCTCGACGATCTGGATGCGCTGCGGGCGCGGGTCGAGGATCTGAAGATCGCGGTCGAGGCCGCGCGGATCGCGATGCTGTCGAAACGCTCGGCTCATGACGAGCTCGATCGCGAGATCGCGGCGCGGGAGCGGCGGCAGACGGCCATCGAGAAGGAGCTGGCGGGCTGGCGCGGGCGGCTCGGCAATGCCGACAGCCGGCTCGCGGATCTGGCGCGCCGCCGCGAGGCGACCGAGACCGAGCTTGCCGCCGCGCGGAGCCGCCCCGCCGAGCTGAAGGCCCGCCGCGAAACGCTCGACCGCGATGCGAGCGGCGCGGAGGCGCGCCGCGTCAAGGCGGCCGAGGCGCTGAGTGCCGCCGAGAGCGCGCTGACGGAGGCCGCACGCGCCGAACGCGACACCGAGCGCGCGGCCGGAGAGGCGCGCGAGGCGCGGGCGAGCGCGGGCGCGCGACGCGATGCCGCAGGCGAGGCCGCCGAGGCCGCCGCGCACCGGATCGAGGAGGCGCTCGACACGACGCCCGCGCAATTGCTCGAAGGGTTGGGGGCCGATCCCGAGAAGATGCCGCCGGCCAACGAGATCGAGGCCGAGATCGCCCGGCTGCGCCAACAACGCGACGCGATGGGCGCGGTCAACCTGCGTGCCGAGGAGGATGCGAGCGAGATCGAGGGCGAGCATTCCGGGCTTGTCGCCGAGAAGGCCGATCTCGAAGGCGCGATCGCCGAGCTGCGGCGCGGGATCGCCGGGCTGAACCGCGAGGGCCGCGAGCGTCTTCTGGCCGCGTTCGAGCGTGTGAACGAGAATTTTGGCATGCTTTTCAAGCACCTTTTCGGAGGCGGAGAGGCGCGGCTGGAGCTGGTGGAATCGGACGATCCGCTCGATGCTGGGCTCGAGATCCTGTGCTCGCCGCCGGGCAAGCGGCTGAGCACGCTGAGCCTTCTGAGCGGGGGAGAGCAGACCTTGACGGCGATGGCGCTGATTTTTGCGGTCTTCCTCGCCAATCCCGCGCCGATCTGCGTGCTCGACGAGGTGGACGCGCCGCTCGACGACGCGAACGTCACGCGGTTCTGCGACATGCTCGACGAGATGTGCCGCCAGACCGAGACGCGGTTCCTCATCATCACCCATCATGCCGTGACGATGGCGCGGATGGACCGGCTTTTCGGCGTGACGATGGGCGAGCAGGGCGTCTCGCAGCTTGTCAGCGTGGATCTGAAGAAGGCCGAGGCGATGGTCGCCTGACCCGTCGGGGCGGTCGATGCGGAACGGATGTTCCCGAAGGTGGGACCGAAACGGCGTGCGGTGCGTTCAGATCTCGTGCACGGTCCCGAGCCTGGCATCATCGACAGACGGAGGAGGGGTGGCCCGCATGCGGTCCCGCGCTACGAATGTCATCATGTGCCTGCGGGACCGAGCGGACCCGTGCAAGCGCGCCCGCGACCGGGGACGATCCGGTCAGGGCGGGCGTCTGGAATATCCTAAGACGAAGGAATCGTCATGAAATTAACGCTGAACGTGAATGGCGAGGATCGCGACCTCGACATCGATCCGCGCACCACACTTCTCGATGCGCTTCGCAACCATCTCGAACTGACGGGGTCCAAGAAAGGCTGCGACCACGGTCAGTGCGGGGCCTGCACCATCCTTCTGAACGGACGCCGGATCAACGCCTGCCTCACGCTTGCCGTGATGCACGAGGGCGACGAGATCCTGACGATCGAAGGGGTGGGACAGCCCGGATCGCTGTCGCCGCTGCAGCGCGCCTTCGTCCAGAACGACGGCTATCAGTGCGGGTACTGCACGCCCGGCCAGATCATGTCGGCCAAGGGCATGATGGCCGAGTTCGACCTCGGATGGCCGTCGAACGTGTCAGACGACCTGACCGCCGTTCCCGATTTCAGTCGCACCGAGATCCGCGAACGGATGAGCGGGAACCTTTGCCGCTGCTCGGCCTATCCGGGCATCTGCGCGGCGATCGAGGAAGCCGCGCCCGAGGAACGCAACACCGGAACGGAGGCCGCCGAATGAAACCGTTCGATTATGTCCGCGCAAGCGATGCGGCCGGCGTCAAGGAAGCCGGTGGCAGGATCATCGCGGGCGGGACCAACCTGCTCGACCTGATGAAACACCAGATCGAGACACCGTCGACCCTCGTCGATGTCACGCGTCTCGACATGACCGAGGTGGAGCAGGCCGAGAACTCCCTGAGGATCGGCGCGCTCGTGACCAATTCCGAGCTTGCCGCGCATGAGAGCGTCAGGCGCGACTATCCCGTCCTGAGCCGCGCGCTGCTTGCCGGCGCGACGGGCCAGCTGAGGAACAAGGCCACCACGGGCGGCAACCTGATGCAGCGCACGCGGTGCCCGTATTTCTACGACACCACGCAGGCCTGCAACAAGCGCGAGCCGGGGTTGGGCTGCCAGGCGATGGAGGGGGCCAACCGCATCCTCGCCGTGCTGGGGGCATCCGACAAGTGCATCGCGACGCACCCGTCCGACATGGCGGTCGCCATGCGCGCGCTCGATGCGCGGATCGAGATCGACTCGGTCGATCGTGGCACCGAGCTTCTGACCATGGACGAGTTCTACGTGCTGCCGGGCGACGATCCGTCGGTCGAGACGGTCCTGAATCCCGGCGACCTGATCACCGCCGTGCATCTGCCGACGGCCCCGAAGGGGCGTCAGACCTATCGCAAGGTGCGTGACAGATCGTCCTATGCCTTCGCGCTGGTTTCCGTGGCAGGCATCGTCGAGACGCAGGGCGGCAAGATCACCGAGGCCGCGCTGGCCTTCGGCGGGCTCGCGCCGCGTCCCTGGCGCGACACGGCCGTGGAGGAGGTGCTGGTGGGCGAAGCCCCGTCCGAGGCGCTTTTCGACAAGGCGGCCGACGTGCTGCTGGCCGATGCGAAGGGCCATGGCGACAACGATTTCAAGATACCGCTCGCGCGTCGCACGTTGAAGGCGGTGCTGGGCGAACTGACGGGAGCTTCGTGATGACCGAACATCTCAAGATGGACAATGTCCAGCCGCGCATGCTGGACGAGACCGGACAGGGCGCGATCCACAAGCCCATGACGCGTCCCGAGGGTCCGCTGAAGGTCTCGGGTACCGCGCGTTACGCGGCCGAGTGGAGTGCACCCGACCTCGCCGAAGGGGTGATGGTGCGGGCCGCGATCACCAAGGGCAAATGCAAGATCGACGAGGCGTCGGTCAGGGACATGCCCGGGTTCCTCGGCATCTATACCGACCGGATGGTGCGCAACTCGGCGCAGGGCACGATGGGCACGAACCCCGTTCAGCCCGAAGGCGAGGTGCATTACCTCGGCCAGCCCATCGCGGTCGCCGTGGCCGAAACCTTCGAGCAGGCGCGCGACATCGCGCAATCTCTCAAGGTGACCTACACGGCCGAGGACGGCGCGAAGACGGTGATGGACGATGCGTCGGAGTTCGAGGACGACGACGATCCGGTCGATATCGGTGATCTCGACAAGGCGATGTCGGATGCCGCGTTCAGCATCGATTCGACCTATACCACCAAGCCGCACAATTCCGCGGCGATGGAGCCTCATGCGGCCGTCGCCGACTGGGACGGTGACAAGGTCACGCTGCGCGGTTCGCTGCAGATGCTTGGCTTCAACCGCAACGAGCTGGCGGATTCGCTCGGGATCGACGCCAAGAACGTCCGCATCCTGTCGCCATATGTCGGCGGCGGGTTCGGATCGAAGCTCGGGATCTCGCCCGAATGCGTGGCGGCCGCGGTCGCGGCGAAGAAACTCGGGCGGCCGGTCCGCGTGGTCCTGCACCGCAACAACGTCTTCGAGATGATCACGCTCAGGACCGAGACGAAGCAGCGCGTGCGGCTTGCCTGCGATGCGGACGGCAAGCTTACCGGGATCGGTCACGAGAACTGGCAAACCAACCTGCCGGGCGAATCGATGGCCGAGCCTGTCGATGTGGCGACGCATTTCCTTTATGGCGGCGAGAACCGCCGGTATGGCCAGCACATCGCGCGGCTCAACCGCTCTGCCTCCGGGGCCGTACGCGCGCCGGGCGAGGCCGTGGGGCAGCTCGCGCTCGAGAACGCGATGGACGAGCTTGCTGAGGCGGCGGGCATCGACCCGGTCGAGTTCCGCATCCGCAACGTGCCCGAAAAATCGCCGGAAAGCGGTCTGCCGTTTTCCTCGAACGCGCTCGCGCAATGTCTGAGCGAGGGGGCCGAGATGTTCGGCTGGTCCGAGCGCAAGGGCACCAAGGAGCGGCTCGAGGGTGAATGGTATGTGGGTATGGGCGTCGGCTCGGCCGCGCGCAGCAACGTTCTGATGGAGAGCCGCGCCAACGTCACGCTGAACCCCGACGGCACGGCGCTTGTCCAGACGGACATGACCGATATCGGAACCGGCACCTATGCCATTCTCGGCCAGATCGCGGCCGAGATGCTGGGGATCGACCCGAGCAAGGTCACGGTCGAGCTCGGCGATACCGAGCTGCCAGAGGCGTCGGGCTCGGGTGGATCTTGGGGTGCGGCATCGGCCGGCTCGTCGGTCTTCCTGGGTGCGAAGGGCATCCGCAAGAAGCTGGCCGAGCGGCTGGGCTGTTCGCCCGAGGAGCTGCGCCTTCAGGACGGCGTGGCGACGGGGGCCAACAATCGCCGGCCGCTGGCCGAGCTGATGGACGGACCCATCACCGAAGAGGGGCATATCGAGCCCGGATCGACCTCGAACGATTTCGAGCAGTCGGGCTTCGGAGCGCATTTCGCGGAGGTCGCGGTCAACAAGGTGACGGGCGAGGTGCGCGTGCGCCGGATGCTGGCCGCCATGTCGGCAGGCCGGATCCTCAACGCGCAGACCGCGCGCAGCCAGGTCTGGGGCGGCCAGATCTGGGGCATCGGCGGCGCGCTGACCGAGGAGATCCAGCACGATCCCCGCACGGGTCACATCGTCAACAACGACCTTGCCGAGTACCACGTGCCGGTCAATCTCGACGTGCCGGACCTCGAGGTGCATTTCGTGGAAGAGCGCGACGACCAGGCGAACCCGATGCAGATCAAGGGCATCGGCGAGCTGGGCCTCTCGGGGGCCGGTGCCGCGGTCACCAACGCGATCTACAATGCCTGCGGCGTGAGGGTCTACGACTACCCCGCGACGCCGGACAAGATCTTTCCGTATCTGGATTGAGACAGGAGGGCCCGGAGAGATCCGGGCCCTTTTTCCGTCAGCGGTAGCGCGCCGCGATCGCCTTGAGATCGACGCGCGCCTTGAGCCGCGTGGCGAGAAGGTAGGTTCCCACGACCTTGCGCTGGACGAACAGCGTCTCGGTCGGCGGCACGTGCCAGAAATCGCGCTCCTCCCCGATCTCGGCCCCCTTGAGACGCATCCGCGCCATGAGGTCGCTTTGCCCGAAATCGAAAGGGCCGTCCTGCAGCATCGGGGCCATCGTCATCGCGAACATGTCGAGGATCGTCTCGCGATGTCCCTCGGCCACCGGATCGTCGAAGAGGCCCACCCTGATCGCCGCGGCGCGCGACGCCTCGCGGTCGGAGGAGAGGCCCGCCTGCATGAGCGCATGGAAATCGCGTGACAACCGGTCCGGGATGACCTGCGTCGCCCCGAAATCGAGCAGCGCGATCCGCCCGTCCGCCATCCGGCGGTAATTGCCGAAATTGGGGTCGGTCTGCATCAGGCGGAATTCGAACAGCTCGCGCAGGACGAGGTCGATCAGCCGCGCCGCCACGTCGTCGCGAACCTCTTGCGGGCCATCGGCCAGCGTGCCCAGAGGGACGCTTTCGAGGTAATCCATGGCGAGGATGTCGCGGGTCGAAAGCTCCGGATGCAGCCGCGGCACGACGAAGCGGGGATCGTCGCCGATCACGTCGGCATAGGCTTCGAGCTGCGACCCTTCGCGCAGGTAATCGGCCTCTTCGTGGAGCTGGGCGCGCGCCTCTTCCAGAAGGGGGGCGAGGTTCAGCTGGCGCGGGACGAGGCCCGGCACCCGAAGGATCGCGGCGATGTTGCGGATGTCGCTGTCGATGCTGCCGCGCACGCCGGGATATTGCACCTTGATCGCCAGATTGCGCCCGTCGCGGGTGGTCGCCCGATGAACCTGCCCGATGGAGGCGGAGGCGACGGGGCGCACGTCGAAGCGCGCGAAGCGGCGTTGCCACCCATCGCCCCATTCGCGGGTCAGGACCTCGCGCAGCTGGCGGGGCGGCATCGGATCGGCATCGGCCTGGAGCCGGGCGAAGATCGCGGCGAGGTCGGGCGGGAGGAGATCCTCGGCCTCCATCGAGACGAGCTGGCCGACCTTCATCGCGGCCCCGCGCATCCGGGCCAATTCCTCGGTCACGGCGCGGGCATTGGCGGGCGTCATCATCAGATCGCCGATCCGGGGCCGCCGGCCGGCGGCGAGTTTGCCCGCGCCGCCGCGCAGCGCGCGCCCCGCGAGGCCACCCGTCATCCGGCCCATCCCGAAGAGGCGGGCGAGACGGGCGCTCGGCACGGCGCGGCCGGGGAAATCGTCGTCGTCTGACATGGGCCGCAAGATAGCGCCGCCGCGCGACCCGCCATGACACCAGGTGTCGCAGGGTTCGCGGACCGCCCAAAATTTACCGTTTGATAAAAAAAATTTCCGTGCAAAGCTCGGGTGCAGGAATTGAGCCAGGAGGTCCCATGCCAGATTCCATGACCCCGGGTATCGTGGCCGGCCGTCTGGGCCGGGACGAGATCGCCGAGAACTTCGCCGATCTTCACAGGCCGCTCGATCCGCACGAGGCGGCGGTCGCGGCCGATCGCTGCTATTTCTGCTATGACGCGCCCTGCGTCACGGCCTGTCCGACCGAGATCGACATCCCCCTTTTCATCCGGCAGATCGCGACCGGCCAGCCGGAAGCGGCGGGGCAGACGATCATGGATCAGAACATTCTGGGCGGCATGTGCGCGCGGGTCTGCCCGACCGAGGATCTCTGCGAGGGGGCCTGCGTGCGCGAGGCGGCCGAGGGCAAGCCGGTCGAGATCGGACGCCTGCAGCGCCACGCGACCGACAGCCTGATGGCGCGACAGGGCCATCCGTTCCGCCGGGCGGAGGCGACGGGCAAGCGCGTCGCCGTGGTGGGCGCGGGGCCTGCGGGTCTTGCCTGTGCGCACAGGCTCGCCATGCGGGGCCACGACGTCGTGCTGCACGACGCCAAGGACAAGCCCGGCGGGCTCAACGAATTCGGGATCGCCGCCTACAAGTCCACCGACGATTTCGCCGCGCGCGAGGTCGAGTGGCTGTGCGGGATCGGCGGGATCGAGCTTCGGCCCAACTCGGCGCTGGGAACGAATCTCGACCTCGGGGATCTACGGCGCGATTACGACGCGGTGTTCCTGGGCGTGGGCCTCGGCGGGGTCAACGATCTCGATGCGGAGGGGGCCGATCGTGACGGGGTGATGGATGCGGTGGGCTTCATCGCGGCGCTGCGCCAGGCCGACGACCTGACGACATTGCCCGTCGGGCGCAACGTGGTCGTGATCGGCGGCGGCATGACTGCGGTGGACGTCGCGGTGCAGTCGAAGCTGCTCGGGGCCGAGAACGTGACGATCGCCTATCGCCGTGACAAGTCGCGGATGGGCGCGTCGGAATTCGAGCAGAACCTCGCCACTTCCAAGGGCGTCAGGATCATCTTCAACGCGCAGCCCGTGGCGGTGCACGGCAACGGCGCGGCGGCGGAGATCGAGCTGGAATACACCGCCGATGACGGTACTGGCCTCAGGGGAACGGGCGAGAAGCTGCGGCTGCCGGCCGATCAGGTCTTCAAGGCGATCGGTCAGGTCCTGACCTATCGGGGGCTCGAACTCGACGGTCGGAAGATCCGCGTGACGGGGGCCGGGCGCACCTCGGTCGACGGGGTCTGGGCCGGGGGCGATTGCACCGGCGGCGACGATCTGACCGTTGTCGCCGTGGCCGAGGGTCGCGACGCGGCCGAGGACATCCATGCGACGCTCATGGATGCGGCGGTCCACCCTACCGGTGCGGTCATCGGAGAGGATGCGCGTGCCTGAATTGCCCGAGGCCGAGGCGAATCGCAGGCGCGTCGAGGACGGCGCGCTGAACCGGACCGTCGTGGAGGTTCGGCTCGGCACCGACGTGACCCATCTGGACCTGCCGTCGGAGGAAGAGCGCGCGCGCTTTGTCGGCGGCCAGTTCACCGAGACGCGGCGGCACGGGAAATACATCTTCGTGGGCTCGGCCACTGGCCCGTGGATCGTCGTGCATCTGGGAATGAGCGGGTCGCTGAGGGTTCATGACGGCGACGACACGACGCCGGACTACACGCGGATCACCTTCGTCTTCGAGGGTGCGCGGCGGCTCAGCTATCGTTGCCCGCGCAAATTCGGATGGGTCCGCGTGACCGACGACGTGGACGCCTTCGTCGCCCACCGGGGGCTCGGGCCCGACGCGATGGAGATCGACGGCGAGACCTTCGCCGAGCGGATCGGCGGCAGCAGGGGCGCAGTGAAATCCGCGCTGCTGAGCCAGAAGAAGCTCGCCGGGATCGGCAATCTCTGGTCGGACGAGGCGCTGTTCCAATGTGGGATCGCGCCGGACGAGGCGGGCACGGATCTGGGCGGCAACCGGCTCGGCGATCTGCACGGCACGATGCGCGACGTGCTGCAGGGCGTGCTCGACACCGGCGCGCAGTATTCGGATCTGCCCGAGGACTGGCTGATCCATCGCCGCGACGAGGGGGCCGATTGCCCGCGCTGCGGCGGTACGATCGCGATGAAGAAGGTCGGCGGACGCTCGGCCTATCACTGCGCGACGCATCAGGGCTAGGGCCGCGGCGGCCCGCATCTTCGGTCGGGGCGCGAGGGAGCGTCCGACCATGCAAACGAGGAGGCTAGAGAATGGCTGATCTGACGACCGATTTCCTGGGCATCACATCGCCCAACCCGTTCTGGCTCGCCTCCGCGCCGCCGACGGACAAGGAATACAATGTCCGCCGCGCCTTCGAGGCCGGCTGGGGCGGCGTCGTGTGGAAGACGCTCGGGGCCGAGGGGCCGCCGGTCGTCAACGTCAACGGGCCGCGCTACGGCGTGATCCACGGGGCCGACAGGCGCGTGCTCGGGATCAACAATATCGAGCTGATCACCGACCGGCCGCTGGAGACGAACCTCGAGGAAATGGCGCGGGTGAAGGCCGACTGGCCCGACCGGGCGCTGATCGCGTCGATCATGGTGCCCTGCGAGGAGGAGGCCTGGAAGTCGATCCTGCCGCGCGTGATGGAGACCGGGGCCGACGGGATCGAGCTCAATTTCGGGTGCCCGCACGGGATGGCCGAACGCGGCATGGGATCGGCCGTGGGGCAGGTGCCGGAATATATCGAGATGGTCACGCGGTGGTGCAAGCAGTACTACGACCGCCCCGTGATCGTGAAGCTGACGCCCAACATCACCGATATCCGCAAGCCGGCCCTCGCGGCGAAGAACGGCGGCGCGGATGCGGTGAGCCTGATCAACACGATCAACTCGATCACGTCGGTCAATCTCGACACGATGTCACCGGAGCCGATGATCGACGGGAAGGGCACGCATGGCGGCTATTGCGGCCCGGCGGTCAAGCCCATCGCGATGAACATGGTGGCCGAGATCGCCCGCGACCCCGAGACGCGCGGCCTGCCGATCTCGGGGATCGGCGGCATCACCACATGGCGCGACGCGGCAGAGTTCATGAGCCTCGGGGCCGGCAACGTGCAGGTCTGCACCGCCGCGATGACCTACGGCTTTCGCATCGTGCAGGAAATGAAGGCGGGGCTGTCGGCCTGGATGGACGAGAAGGGGTATTCCAGCGTGTCCGAGGTGGTGGGCCGCGCGGTCCCGAATGTCACCGACTGGCAGTATCTGAACCTCAACTACGTGACCAAGGCCCGGATCAGCCAGGACGATTGCATCAAGTGCGGACGCTGCTTCGCCGCCTGCGAGGACACGTCGCACCAGGCGATCGCGATGTCTGCCGACCGTACCTTCACCGTGAAGGACGACGAATGCGTGGCCTGCAATCTCTGCGTGGATGTCTGCCCGGTCGAGAACTGCATCACGATGGAAGTGCTCGAACCCGGAGCCGTCGATCCGCGCACCGGCCGGACGGTCGAGAAGGAGCCGGCCGACTGGACGACGCATCCGAACAATCCCGGCGCGATCGCCGCTGAATGAGCTAGCGCGTACTGTCCGCCGGCGGCGTGAGGAGCCGGCGGAAGAGCTGCTCGACATGGGCCTCGGCGCGCAGGAGTGGATCCGCGTCGCCGAGGACCGCACGGACCTGCACGTCGAAATCGGCGTAATGCTGGGTCAGCGCCCAGACCGAGATGATGGTGTGGTGCGGATCGACGGGCGCAAGGCGGCCGCGATCGACCCAGCCCTGGATCAACGCGGCGGTCCGGTCGACGAGATCCCGCAATTCGCCGCCGAGCGTGTCGTCGATATGGTGCGCGCCTTGGAGGATTTCGTTTGCGAAAAGGCGGCTTTCGCGCGGATAATGGCGGGTCAGGTCCATCTTGCGCCGGACGTAGCCCATGATCTCGTCCAGCGGCTCTCCCTCCGGGTCGATGCGGCGCATCGGGTCGAGCCAGGCCCCCATCAGACCGAGGAGAAGATCACGGTGGATCGCCTCCTTCGACGGAAAGTAATAGAGCAGGTTGGGCTTCGACAGCCCCGCTTCGGCCGCGATCTGGTCGAGCGTCGCACCGCCGAATCCGCGGCGCGAAAAGACCTCGAGGCCCGCGTCGAGGATGGCCGCGCGATTGCGCGACTGGATGCGGGTCTCAGCCATGTTGCGAACGGTCAATCAACCGGCCTGACCCGTGCGATACGCCCGTTCTTTGTGCATCCGCCGGCATTCTCATCGTGATCCTTGACTGGTTTCGACCCTCTGTTAGCCTTCGTTTTACCGATTGGTCAAATAGCCGTTAACACATTCGAGGAGCCAGCCATGAGCCAGCCCGCCGCCCCCGCCGAGAACATGAGGATCGACGGTGACAGGCTCTGGGACTCGCTGATGGAGATGGCCAAGATCGGGCCGGGCGTGGCGGGCGGCAACAATCGCCAGACCCTTACCGACGCCGATGCCGAGGGCCGCGCCCTGTTCCAGCGCTGGTGCGAGGATGCGGGCTGCACGATGGGGGTGGACCGGATGGGGAACATGTTCGCCCGTCGCGAAGGGACCGACCCCGAGGCGCTGCCGGTCTATGTGGGATCGCATCTCGACACGCAGCCCACCGGCGGGAAGTACGACGGCGTTCTGGGCGTTCTGGGCGGGCTCGAGATCGTGCGCACGATGAACGATCTGGGCATCCGGACGAAGCATCCGATCGTCGTGACCAACTGGACCAACGAGGAGGGGACGCGTTTTGCGCCCGCCATGCTGTCCTCGGGCGTCTTCGCGGGCATCCACGATCAGGACTGGGCCTACGGACGTACCGATGCCAGCGGGGCGAGCTTCGGAGACGAGCTCGAGCGGATCGGCTGGAAAGGCGAGGAAGAGGTCGGCGCGCGCAAGATGCATGCCTTCTTCGAGCTGCATATCGAGCAGGGCCCGATCCTCGAGGCCGAGGATACGCAGATCGGCATCGTGACCCATGGACAGGGTCTCTGGTGGCTGCAGGTGACGCTGACCGGCAAGGACGCGCATACCGGATCGACGCCGATGCCGTTGCGGTGCAATGCGGGCCTGGGCATGGCGCGGATCATCGACAAGGTCCACGAGATCGCGATGGCGAACCAGCCCGATGCGGTGGGCGCGGTGGGCCATATCGACGTCTATCCCAATTCGCGCAACGTGATCCCCGGCAAGGCGGTCTTCACCATCGACTTCCGCTCGCCCGACCTCGGAAAGCTCGACGGCATGAAGGCCGCGCTCGAAGAGGCCGCACCGGCGATCGCCGCCGAGCTCGGCCTCGGGATCGAGATCGAGGAGGCGGGCCATTTCGACCCGGTGGCATTCGACGAGGGCTGCGTGACGGCGCTGCGCGACGCGGCGGAGCGTCTGGGCTACAGCCACATGAACATCGTCTCGGGTGCCGGTCACGATGCCTGCTGGATCAACCGCGTGGCCCCCACCGCCATGGTGATGTGCCCCTGCGTCGACGGTCTGAGCCATAACGAGGCCGAGGAGATCACCAAGGACTGGGCCAAGGCCGGGGCGGATGTCCTGCTCCACGCCGTGATCGAGACGGCGGGCGTCGAAGGGTGAGGCTCGCCGATCCGCGCAACGCCGCGCCGGACCCGATCCGGGGCCTCGTCGGGCGGAAGGCCGGACAGATCGTCAGTCGTCCAGATCCGCGCGACGTGCCCCGGCCGGGCGCGCCATCTCGGCTCGACCGGCGTTCTGCGCCGTTGCGTGGCAAATCATGGTGCGGAATCGGTGTCGGGGTATGTCGGGCACTAGGTATGTCGAACGCCGCTTCGGTTTCAGGCTCCCGGAATATCTCAGGCCGCGCGGGGTTTGCACGGGGCGCGAATGTCGGAGCTGATCGACGCGCCGATTCCGGAATAGCGGGGCGTGAGCGGACAGATCCCCGACGGTCGATTTCCGGCTGGCCGAGATCCCGGATCGACTCCGGGACGACGAAGAACATGCGAAAAGCGAGGCACCCATGACCACAGTCATCAAGAACGGCATCGTCGTGACCCACGACCTGAGCTATGCCGCCGACGTGCTGATCGACGGCGGAAAGATCGTCGAGATCGGGCCCGACCTGAAGGGCGACGAGGTGCTCGACGCCGACGGGTGCTTCGTCATGCCGGGCGGGATCGACCCGCATACCCATCTCGAGATGCCCTTCATGGGCACCTATTCCGCCGACGATTTCGAAAGCGGCACGCGTGCGGCGCTCGCGGGCGGGACCACCATGGTCGTCGATTTCGCGCTGCCCTCGCCTGGGCAGGGGCTGCTCGACGCGCTCAAGATGTGGGACAACAAGTCGACGCGCGCGCATTGCGACTATTCCTTCCACATGGCGGTGACATGGTGGGGCGAGCAGGTCTTCGACGAGATGGAGACGGTCGTGCGCGACCGTGGCATCAACACGTTCAAGCATTTCATGGCCTACAAGGGCGCGCTGATGGTGCAGGACGACGAGATGTATGCCTCGTTCCAGCGCCTGGCCGAGCTCGGGGGCATCGCGCTCGTCCATGCCGAGAACGGCGACGTGGTCGCGGACCTGTCGGCCCGGCTGCTGGCCGAGGGCAATACCGGGCCCGAGGGGCACGCCTATTCCCGCCCGCCGCAGGTCGAGGGGGAGGCCACGAACCGCGCCATCATGATCGCCGACATGGCGGGCGTGCCGCTCTATGTCGTGCACACCTCCTGCGAAGAGAGCCACGAGGCCATCCGCCGCGCGCGCCAGCAGGGCAAGCGCGTCTGGGGCGAGCCGCTGATCCAGCATCTGACGCTCGACGAGAGCGAGTATTTCAACGCAGACTGGGACCATGCCGCGCGCCGCGTGATGTCGCCGCCCTTCCGCAACAAGAAGCATCAGGAAAGCCTCTGGGCCGGGTTGCAGGCCGGATCGCTGTCGGTCGTGGCGACCGATCACTGCGCCTTCACGACGGATCAGAAGCGGACGGGATTGGGCGACTTCACCAAGATCCCCAACGGGACCGGGGGGCTCGAGGATCGGATGCCGATGCTCTGGACGCATGGTGTCGAGACCGGACGGCTCACGCCCAACGAGTTCGTGGCCGTGACCTCGACCAATATCGCCAAGATCCTCAACTGCTATCCGCGCAAGGGTGCGATCCTTGTCGGATCGGACGCCGATATCGTCGTATGGGACCCCGCCAAGGAGAAGACGATCACGGCGGAGAGCCAGCAATCCGCGATCGACTACAACGTCTTCGAAGGACAGAAGGTGAAGGGCCTGCCGCGCTTTACCCTGACGCGCGGCCGCGTGGCGGTGCATGACGGCGAGATGCGCCCCGAAGAAGGCCATGGCCAGTTCGTCAAGCGCCCGCCGAAAGGCCCGGTGAGCGAGGCGCTTTCGTCCTGGAAGGCCATCAGCGCGCCGCGCCCGGTGGAGCGGTCGGGCATCCCAGTGAGCGGGGTTTGAGCGATGCCGCTCTGCGCCTGTCGATGCGGTGAGACAACGAAGGGCGGAACGTTTCCGCCCGGGCACGATCAACGTCTGAGAGCCGAGATCGAGAGGACCGCCGGAGGCATCCTTGCGCTTCGGGATCTCGTCGAGGCGGAAACCGGGAAGACGATATCATGCCGGACATGATCGTCTCGGCGCGGGGGCTGAACCTGACGTTCGAGACCAATGACGGACCGGTCCATGCGTTGAAGGACGTGGATCTGGAGGTCGGGCAGGGCGAGTTCGTGAGCTTCATCGGGCCGTCGGGCTGCGGCAAGACGACGTTCCTGCGCTGCGTCGCGGGGCTGGAGCAGCCCACCGGCGGGACGCTTTCGGTCAACGGGATGAGCGCGGAGGAGGCGCGGCGGGCGCGGGCCTATGGCTATGTCTTCCAGGCGGCGGGGCTCTATCCGTGGCGGACGATCGGGGGAAATATCCGCCTGCCGCTCGAGATCATGGGCTTTTCCGAGGAGGAGAAGAAGCGGAGGGTGAAGGACACGCTGGCCCTCGTCGATCTCGACGGGTTCGAGAAGAAGTTTCCCTGGCAACTGTCGGGCGGCATGCAACAGCGGGCCTCCATCGCGCGGGCGCTGAGCTTCGATGCGGATCTTCTGCTGATGGACGAGCCTTTCGGCGCGCTCGACGAGATCGTGCGCGACAGGCTCAACGAGGAATTGCTGGCGCTCTGGGGGCGGACGGGCAAGACGATGCTGTTCGTGACCCATTCGATCCCGGAGGCGGTCTATCTCTCGACGAAGATCGTCGTGATGAGCCCGCGACCCGGGCGGATCAGCGATGTGATCGACAGCCCCCTGCCGAGGGAGCGGCCGCTCGATATCCGCGATTCGCGGGAGTTCATCGAGATCGCGCACCGGGTTCGCGAAGGCCTGCGCGCGGGGATGGAAGCGGCATGACGCGGCACGAGAGGATCGGCGGCGGGGCCCGGAAATGTTTCGCGTGCGAAACATTTCGTGGCACCGTCGGGATCGTGAGTATTTCCGGACAGATGAAAATGCGGGAGCCGCGAGGATGAGCGATGCGCCTCTGGCGGCCCCGCAGGCGGGGATCGGCCGGTCGGGGCGCGTCGCGCTCTGGCTCAGGGGAATGGGCGGCACGCTCGTGCCCGTGCTGACCGTCGTGGCGGCGATTCTCGCGCTCTGGTATCTGGCCTGCATTCCGATGAATGCGCAGCAATCCGTGATCGCGGCGGCGCGGGCCGAGATCGCGGTGCATCCCGAAACCGCTTCGGAGCGGCGGGGCATGGGGGGCGTGGCGCTGGCGCTCGCCAATCCGGCAGTGAGCGTCGCGGGCGCCTTCGAGCAGGAGCGGCCGCGCCTGCCGGCCCCGCATCAGGTGGCCGCCGAGCTCTGGTCGTCGACTTTCGGCGAAGCGGTCAGCTCTCCGCGAAGCCTGGTGTTCCATGCCTGGGTCACGCTGTCGGCCACGCTTCTGGGCTTTGCCATCGGCACGGCGCTCGGGATCGTGCTGGCGGTGGGGATCGTGCATAGCCGGGTCATGGACATGAGCGTGCTGCCCTGGGCTATCGTCAGCCAGACCGTGCCGATCATCGCGATCGCGCCCATGATCATCGTCGTGCTTTATTCGGTGGGCGTGCAGGGGATCGTCCCCAAGGCGGTGATCAGCGCGTATCTGTCGTTCTTTCCGGTCGTGGTGGGCATGGTGAAGGGGTTCCGCAGCCCCGATGCCATGCAGCTCGACCTGCTTGCGACCTATGGCGCGAGCCGGGCGCAGACATTCTCGAAACTCAGGCTGCCGGCCTCGCTGCCCTATCTCTTCGCCTCGCTCAAGATCGGCATCGCGGCGAGCCTCGTCGGAGCCATCGTGGGCGAGCTGCCGACGGGCGCGGTGAGCGGGCTCGGCGCACGGCTACTGGCCGGAAGCTATTACGGGCAGACGGTGCAGATCTGGTCCGCGCTTTTTGCCGCGGCGATCCTCGCGGCGGGGCTCGTCGCGCTGATCGCGGTGATCGAGCGCGGGTTCCTCGCGCGGATGGGGCTCGGGCGATGATGCTGGTCGCGCTGGCACTGGTCCTCTGGGCGGCGGGATGGGCGCTCAACGTGGCGCTGGCAGGGGGGGCCACCTCGGGGTTGCGGTCGGTCCGGATCGCGGTGCCCGCGATCTTCGGTGCGACGCTTCTGGTGATGTGGGAACTGGTGGTGCGCGGTCTCGACGTGCCCGGGGTGATCCTGCCGCCGCCCTCCATCATCGCGGACACCTTCGTGAGCCGCATCCCGGTGCTCTGGGCGGATTTCGTGCAGACGTTCCTGAAGGGCGCGCTCAGCGGATACATCATCGGCGCGATCGCGGCCTTCGCCGTCGCCATCGTAGCGGATCGGTACGCCTTT
Organism: Palleronia sp. LCG004; assembly: GCF_032931615.1. Classification (NCBI taxonomy): domain Bacteria; kingdom Pseudomonadati; phylum Pseudomonadota; class Alphaproteobacteria; order Rhodobacterales; family Roseobacteraceae; genus Palleronia; species Palleronia sp. LCG004. The sequence goes on along the minus strand of NZ_CP136759.1, from coordinate 2,433,022 downwards.
CTGAAGCGCGGGCTGCTGCCGGTCGGCAACTTCATGGCCGCGTTGCCGATCGTGGGCACGGCACCCATCCTTGTCATGTGGTTCGGTTTCGGATGGGAATCGAAGGCGGCTGTCGTCGTCGTGATGGTCTTCTTCCCGATCCTCGTGAACACGGTCGCGGGATTGTCGGCCACCGAGCCGATGCAGCGCGACCTGATGCGGACCTACGGCGCGAGCTACCTGCAGACGCTTGTGAAGCTGCGGCTGCCGGCGGCGCTTCCCTTCATCTTCAACGGGCTCAAGATCTCGACCACGCTGGCGCTGATCGGGGCGATCGTCGCGGAATTCTTCGGCTCGCCCATCGTGGGCGTGGGGTTCCGGATCTCGGTCTCGGTGGGTCAGCTCGCGCTCGAGATGGTCTGGGCCGAGATCGTGCTCGCCGCACTTGCCGGATCGCTATTCTACGGCATCATAGCCATCGCGGAACGGCGTCTGACCTTCTGGCATCCGTCGAACCGGGGATGAACCCCGGACGACCCAACAAGGAGACTCATATGAAACGGACGATACTCGCCGGGCTCGCCCTGACGATCGCGGGGGCCGCCCAGGCGCAGGAGGCCGACGAGGTCACCCTGCAGCTCAAATGGGTGACGCAGGCCCAGTTCGCGGGCTATTACGTGGCGCAGGATCAGGGCTTCTACGACGAGGAAAACCTCGACGTCACGATCAATCCCGGCGGGCCCGACATCGCACCCGAGCAGGTGATCGCGGGCGGCGGCGCGGACGTGATCGTCACGTGGATGGCGGCGGCGCTCGCCGCGCGGGAACGGGGCCTGCCACTCGTCAACATCGCGCAGCCCTTCGCCTCGGGCGGGTTGCAGCTCACCTGTCTTGCCGAGACCGGGGTCGAGAGCCCCGATGATTTCCCGGGCCGCACGCTGGGGGTCTGGTTCTTCGGCAACGAATATCCCTTTTATGCATGGATGGCGCAGCTCGGGATCGCGACCGATGGCAGCGAGGGCGGCGTCGAGGTGCTGCGCCAGGCCTTCAATGTCGATCCGCTGCTGCAGGGGCAGGCCGATTGCATTTCGACCATGACCTACAACGAGTACGGGCAGATCCTCGATGCGGGTTATACCGACGAGGAACTCGTGAACTTCAACTATCTCGACGAGGGCGTCGGCATGCTGGAGGACGGGCTTTACGTCATGGAGGAGGATCTGGAGGATCCGGCATTCGTCGACAAGATGGCGCGATTCGTGCGCGCCTCGATGCGCGGATGGGAATGGGCGGCCGAAAATCCCGGGGAGGCCGCGCAGATCGTGATCGACAACGACATGTCCGGCGCGCAGACGCTCGATCATCAGCTCTACATGATGAACCAGGTCTCGGAGCTCACGAAGAACAGCGACGGCACGCTCGACCCGGCGGCCTACGACCAGACGGTCCAGACGCTGCTCTCGGCGATTTCGGAAGAGAATCCGGCCATCACCGAAGAGCCCGAGGGCGCATGGACGCACGAGGTCACGGATCAGGCGATGAACTGATCGGGATCTCGCGGATCGGTGCGGCGTCTGCCTGATTTTCGGGCGAACGCCGCGTTTTTCGACGGGCAGTGGCGTGTGCCTCTGGGCAAGCGCGAAACCCGGGATAGGATGGTCGCGAAATGACCGACCTTCCCGCGATAGACCTGACCCAGAACCAGCAGCCCCGTTCGATCGGGCAGCTGGTCGTGTCGGTCGCGGCGCGCAGTGGGGCAAGCGGGCTGTCGGATCTGCGTCAGTCCGGTGCGCTGAAGGCGCTGTTCCCGACCGCGCGGGGCCCGGCAGTGACGGCGGTCTGCATCAATACCGGCGGTGGCATCGCCGGTGGCGACCGCTTCACCGTGGAGGCGAATGCGCAAGCGGATGCGTCCCTCGTCCTGACGACGCAGGCGGCCGAGCGGATCTACCGCGCGGCGGGCAGTATCGCGGGCCGGATGGACACGCGGCTTTCCGTCGGGGCGAATGGCACCCTTGACTGGCTTCCGCAGGAGACGATCCTCTTCGACGGCGCGCGCTTGCGGCGCCGGCTGTCGATCGAGATGGACCCGTCGGCGCGATTCCTGATGGTCGAGCCGGTCGTCTTCGGGCGGCACGCGCGCGGCGAGGTGCTGCGCGCGGGCGCGTTCTCCGACCGGGTCCTGCTGCGTCGCGGCGGGAGCGAGATCTTCCGCGACGGATGCGATCTTTCGGGCGATATTGCCGCGCTGATGGCGCGCCGGGCGATCGGAGGCGGGGCGGGGGCCATGGCGCTCGTCGCGCTGGCGGCTCCGGACGTGTCGGCCGAACTGGCAGCCCTGCGGGCGATGCTGCCGGCCAGTGCCGGCGTCACGATGCCCCGGCCCGGACTTCTCGTCTGCCGCGTTCTGGCCGAGGACGGCTTTGCGCTGCGGACCGTTCTGATACCCGTTCTGGAGCGCCTTTCGGGCGCACCGCTTCCCCCCGTCTGGAGGTTCTGACCCATGCAACTGACACCGCGCGAGAAGGACAAGCTGCTCGTCTCCATGGCCGCGATCGTGGCGCGCAACAGGCTCGAACGGGGGGTGAAGCTCAACCACCCCGAGGCGATCGCGCTGATCACCGATGCAGTGGTCGAGGGGGCCCGCGACGGCCGCAGCGTGGCCGACATGATGCAGGCGGGTGCCCGGATCGTGACGCGCGAGCAATGCATGGAGGGGGTGCCCGAGATGATCCCCGACGTGCAGGTCGAGGCGACGTTCCCCGACGGCACGAAGCTCGTCACCGTTCACAACCCGATCCGCTAGGAGTGCGCCATGATCCCCGGAGAGATCCTGACAGCCGAGGGCGACATCACGCTCAACGAAGGACGCGAGGCCGTGACGGTCATGGTCGCCAATACGGGCGACCGGCCGGTCCAGGTGGGCAGCCATTACCATTTCGCCGAGACGAACGCGGCGCTGGAGTTCGATCGCGAGGTCGCCCGCGGTCGCAGGCTCGATATTGCCGCGGGCACCGCGGTGCGGTTCGAACCGGGCCAGAGGCGCGAGGTGCGCCTGATCGCGTATTCGGGCGATCGCAACGTGTTCGGCTTTCGCGGGCAGGTGATGGGACCGCTCTGATCCGGCCCGTGGAACATCGGCACCTGGGCGGTGTTCGCATATGCAGCATTTCCTCGGAAGGGATATTCCATGACCATGAACGTACCGCTCGACATGTTCCGCGCGGGACTCGCCGGGGCACAGATGGCAGCCGAAGCGCAGGCCGTCATCACATACAGGCTTTTCGGCATGGCCGGGATCTGGTCGGTCACGCCTTCCGAAAACAACCGCATGGTGTCCGAGAAGGGGCCGGCCCTGATGGCCGCCAACCTCGCGGCGTGGAACGCGGCGATGAAGGGCGGCCGGCCCGACGAGATCTATTCCGCCTGGCTGAAGCCGATCGGTCGCCGGACCCGCTCCAACGCGCGCCGGTTGGGTCGGCGCGGGTTGAAGCAGCCTGGCTGACGAACTTCGCGTAAATTTTGTGCAAACGCCGTCGCGACGGGCGTGAAGTCTTGTCGTGACGCACGCACCGGGGAAATCTGAGGCAGATTTCCAAGGATCCGGATCCCAGATGGCCACCAAGATTGCCCGCGCCGATTATGCCGCGATGTTCGGCCCGACAACGGGCGATCGCGTCCGTCTGGCCGATACCGACCTGATCGTGGAGGTTGAACGCGACCTCACCACCTATGGCGAGGAGGTCAAGTTCGGCGGCGGCAAGGTGATCCGCGACGGCATGGGCCAAAGTCAGGCGACGCGGGCCGAGGGTGCGGTCGATACCGTCATCACCAATGCGCTGATCGTCGACCATACCGGGATCTACAAGGCGGATGTGGGGCTGCGAGACGGACGGATCGCCGCGATCGGCAAGGCCGGGAACCCGGACGTGCAGCCGGGTGTCGACATCGTGGTGGGGCCCGGCACGGAGGCCATCGCAGGCGAGGGCCGGATCCTGACCGCCGGTGGGTTCGACAGCCATATCCACTTCATCTGTCCGCAGCTCATCGAGGATGCGCTTCATTCCGGGCTGACCACGATGCTGGGCGGCGGCACGGGGCCGGCGCATGGCACGCTCGCCACGACCTGCACGCCCGGCCCGTGGCATATCGGTCGTATGCTGCAGGCACTGGACGGCGTGCCGATGAATATCGGGCTGTCGGGCAAGGGCAATGCGAGCCGTCCCGATGCGCTTGTCGAGATGGTCGAGGCGGGGGCCTGCGCGCTCAAGCTGCACGAGGACTGGGGCACGACGCCCGCCGCCATCGATTGCTGTCTGTCGGTCGCCGACGACATGGACGTGCAGGTCATGATCCATACCGACACCCTGAACGAGAGCGGCTTTGTGGAAACGACCGTCGATGCCATTGCGGGGCGGACGATCCATGCCTTCCACACCGAAGGCGCGGGCGGAGGCCATGCGCCCGATATCATCAAGATCTGCGGCGACGAGAACGTTCTGCCCTCCTCGACCAACCCGACGCGGCCCTTTACGGCCAATACCGTCGAGGAACATCTCGACATGCTGATGGTGTGCCATCACCTCGACAAGCGTGTGCCAGAGGATATCGCTTTCGCGGAAAGCCGCATCCGTCGCGAGACGATCGCGGCCGAGGACATCCTGCACGACATCGGGGCGTTCTCGATCATCGCGTCGGACAGCCAGGCCATGGGTCGCGTGGGCGAGGTGATCATCCGCACCTGGCAGACCGCCGACAAGATGCGCAAGCAACGTGGCCGCCTGCCGGAAGAGAGCGGCGAGAACGACAACATGCGCGTGCGCCGGTATATCGCGAAATACACCATCAACCCGGCGATTGCCCATGGGATGAGTCACGAGATCGGCTCGATCGAGGTCGGCAAGCGGGCGGATCTTGTGCTGTGGAAGCCTGCCTTCTTCGGCGTGAAGCCCGAGATGGTGCTGCTGGGCGGGTCCATCGCCTGCGCACAGATGGGCGACCCGAACGCGTCGATCCCCACGCCGCAGCCGGTCCATTCCCGCCCGATGTTCGCCGCGATGGGGCGTGCGGTCGAAGCCTCCGCCGTTCTCTTCGTGAGTCAGGCGGCCGAGGCCAACGGCATCGGCGCGGCGCTGGGCCTCAGAAAAACCACTGCCGCAGTGCGGCGAACGCGGGGCATCGGAAAGCGCGATCTGATCCTCAACACGGCCCTGCCTGTCATGGAGGTCGATCCCGAAACCTACGAGGTCAGGGCCGACGGAGAGCTTCTGACCTGCCAACCGGCCGAGATTCTTCCCATGGCGCAAAGGTATTTCCTGTTCTGATGCGAGAATTCCCTAAAATAAGGTCAACGAAGCTGTCCGGTTTGCATCTCGTGCAAGGCGGACATTCCTCATTGTCGGTTTTGCTGCGATGCAGCGTTCCCTACCTTCGTGTGCAAGAGGAACCCACACGATCCAAAGGAAACCGATCCAATGGCAGACGCGACCTTCCACACCGCACACGACACCCGCACCGACAGCCGCACCTTCGGCCAGACCGTCTCGGCCTTCTTCTCGGCGATCGGCCACGGCCTCATCGCCATGGGCGAGAATTCCAGCCGCTACCGTCGCCTTCAGGCGCTGAACGCGATGACCGACGAGCAGCTTGCCCAGCGTGGCCTGAAGCGCGAGAACCTCGTGCGTCACGTCTTCGCGGACGTCTACTACGCCTGAAGCCATGTGACCGGAGGGATGCCTGAATGGCGTTCCTTCCCGTTGCCTCGACAGTCGGGACAGCCGACGGGGAAGCGCCCGTCGATGCCGTCCGGCTCGACTACGCGGCGCGCCTGCTGCGCCGCAAGCGTCTGACGGGGGAAGGCGGACTGTCCTTCCTGATCGACCTGGAACAGGTCACATCGCTCGATCATGGTGATCGGCTCGTCCTCGAAGACGGCCGATCGGTCGAGGTCCTGGCCGCGGACGAACCGCTGGTCGCGATCACCGGCCCCGATCTGGCGCGTCTTGCCTGGCATATCGGCAATCGCCACACCCCTTGCGAAATCTCATCCACGCGGCTGGTCATCCAGCGCGAGCCGGTCATGGAGAAGATGCTCTCCGGGCTCGGCGCGACTTTGACCCCGTTCATGGGGCCGTTCCGTCCGGAAGGCGGGGCCTATGGCCATGGACGAACGATGGGGCACAGCCATGGATGAGGCGCAGCTTGTCCTGTCCCAATGGTTCTCTCCCGCCTTTCCCACGGGGGCATTCGCGTATTCGCAGGGGCTCGAGCAGGCCATCGCCGACGGGACTGTAGCGGGGCCCGACGATCTGGACGAATGGCTCTGCGATCTGCTGATGCACGGGTCGGGCCGCGCCGATGCGATTCTCATCCGCGCGGCGGCGATCTGCGAGGATGAGGATCTGGCCGACCTCGACCGGACAGCCCGCGCCTTCGCCGCCTCGGCCGAGCGGGTCGTAGAAATCGAGGATACGGGGGCAAGCTTCGGGACGACTGTCGCAGCGGCATGGCCCATCGCGGATCGCGCGCTCTGCTATCCGGTGGCGATTGGCCATGCCTGCCGCGGGCTCGGCCTTCCGGTCGATGCGACTGTCGCGCAATATCTCCTTGCGATGGTGAGCGGCATCGTCTCGGCCGCGCAGCGTCTCATGCCGCTGGGACAGACGCGGGCGCAGGCGATCGTCGCGGGGCTCCATCCGCTCTGCCAGCGAATCGCAGAAGAGACGCACGGATGCGGTCCCGACGATCTTGCGACGGCAAGCTTCGTCGCGGATATCGCGGCGATGCGACACGAGACATTGCAACCGAGGATCTTCCGATCATGAACGGACCATTGCGCATCGGAATCGGCGGCCCCGTCGGTGCCGGCAAGACGACGCTGACCGCGGCGCTTGCCCGGGCGCTTCATCCCGCGATCTCGCTCGGGGTCATCACCAACGATATCTACACGCAGGAGGATGCCGAGGCGCTGATGCGGATGCAGGTGCTTCCGGGCGATCGCGTGATGGGTGTCGAGACGGGCGGCTGTCCGCATACGGCGATTCGCGAGGATGCATCGATCAATCTCGCCGCAATCGCGCGGCTGAGGGAGCGTCATCCCGATCTTGAAGTGGTAGTGATCGAATCCGGGGGCGACAACCTCTCGGCCACTTTCAGCCCCGAACTTGCCGATCTGACGATCTATGTCATCGACGTCGCGGCCGGGGAGGAAATTCCGCGCAAGGGCGGCCCCGCGATCACCCGGTCGGACATCCTCGTGATCAACAAGACCGACCTCGCCCCGCATGTGGGTGCATCGCTCGACGTCATGGCGCGCGATGCGGCGCGGATGCGCGGCGAGGGTCCGGTCGTCTTTGCATCGCTGAAATCGGGGCAGGGTGTGGACGAGGTCGTCCGGCTGCTAGCCGATCTCGGAGGGTTGGTCCTGTCCGAGACGGCGTGAGGGCGTAGCGGCGGACCCTGCCGGGATCCGCCGCCGATCGGGTCAATCGCTCAGGAAGACGGTCTTGAGGTTCATGAATTCGTGCAGGCCATGGGGCCCGAGCTCGCGTCCATGTCCCGACCGTTTCACCCCTCCGAAGGGGGCTTCGGGGGCGGAGGCGGTGATCTGGTTAATCGCCGTCATGCCGGCCTCGATATCGCGGATGAATCGCTCCCGCTCGCCGGCATCCTCCGTCCAGACCGAGGATCCGAGGCCGAAGGGGATCGCATTGGCGATCTCGATCGCCTCGTCGATGTTGTCCGCCCTGAAGACCATCATGACGGGGCCGAAGATCTCCTCGGACATCAGGTCGGATTTGGGATCCACCCCGGTGAGGATACCGGGCGACATATAGGCCCCGGGACCGTCCAGCGCCTCGCCCCCGAACATCAGGGTCGCGCCGCGCGATTTCGCATCTTCGAGCTGCTTCACGACCGTATCGCGCTGGTCGAAGCTGGAAAGCGGACCGATATCGTTCGACGAATCCATCGGATCGCCGACCTTCACGGCCTTCATCGCCTCGGCGTAGCGCGCCAGGAAATCGTCGTGAATGTCCGCATGCAGGATCAGGCGCTTGCCGCAGATGCAGGATTGACCCGCGTTCTGGACCCGCGCGGTCACGGCCTGCTCGACGGCGGCATCCATGTCGGCGGAGGGCATGACGATGAAGGGGTCCGAGCCACCGAGTTCGAGCACGACCTTCTTCAAATGGTGTCCCGCCGAGGCGGCGACCGCCCGACCGGCCCCTTCGCTGCCAGTGAGTGTCGCGGCAACGATCCGGTCGTCGGCGATCACGCCGTCGACCTTGTCGGACTTGATGGCAAGGTTCTGGAACAGCCCCTCGGGCGCGCCCGCATCGAGGACGATTCTCTCGATATCCTGTGCCACGCCCTGACAGATCGACGCATGTTTGAGGAGGCCGACATTCCCGGCCATGATCGCCGGAGCGAGGAACCGCACAACCTGCCAATGGGGAAAATTCCACGGCATGACGGCCAGCACGACGCCCTGTGGAAGATATCGCGCGACGGCGCGCTTGCCGTCGCCGAGGTCGTATTCCTTGGGCTCCAGAAGGGCCGGACCGTTCTTTGCATAATAGCGGAAGGCGGTGGCCGATTTCCGGATCTCGCCCTTTGCGGCCTCGATCGGCTTGCCCATCTCCTTGGTGATGGTGAGCGCGAGATCGTCGACATTGGCTTCGTAGACGTCGGCGATTCGATCAAGCAGGGCCGTACGCTCGTCGTAGCTGGAGTTGCGCCAGCTGCGGAACGTAGCGTGTGCCTTGGCGATCCGCTCCTCAAGTTCGTCGTCGGTCAGTTCGGGATGTGTGGCGACTTTTTCGCCCGTTGCCGGGTTCGTACTGTCGAACATCTTGGTTCTCCGGATGTGTCGAAATCGCTACCTCAACGTGCCGCCGTCCCCCAGAGGTCCAGCCGGGATACCGATCGCCGCGGGAGATTCGATCTGGTCACCGCTGTCCGATTGCTTTGAACTGCCGCTCGCAGACAACGAAGGAGCAGGAAGATGTCGATCGTCATCATGGGAGTGTTCAACGCGGACACGACCTATCGGGCCGCGCGGATGCCGCGGATGGGAGAGACGATCCTGGGGGAATCGTTCGCGCTCACCCCCGGCGGTAAAGGCTCGAACCAGGCGGTCGCCGCGGCGCGGGCGGGGGGGCAGGTGCAGATGCTGACCCGCCTCGGCCGCGACGCCTTCGGCGATCTTGCCCGCAGGACTTGGGAAGACGCAGGGGTGATTCCCCGGGTGATCGAGGATCCCGACAATCATACCGGCGCGGCCTTCATCTTCGTCGACGCGGGGACGGGCGACAACGCGATCATCGTCGCACCGGGTGCGGCAGGGGGCCTTTCGCCCGAGGACGTGGAGGCAAACCGATCGCTGATCGAGGAGGCGGACATCTTCCTCACCCAGCTCGAACAACCGCTCGACGCGGCGCATGCCGGATTGCGGATCGCGCGCAGTGCGGGAACGCGGACGATTCTCAATCCCGCCCCGGCGACGGAGATTCCCGGCGACATGCTCGCGCTTTGCGATTTCATAACCCCGAACGAGTCGGAGGCCGAAGCGCTCACGGGAATCGATGTGTCCAGCATCGAAGGAGCGGAGCGCGCGGCCCGGGATCTTGTCGCCCGTGGTGTAGGAGCGGTGATTCTGACCCTTGGCGAGAACGGCGCACTCTTTCATGACGGAATCGACGCAATTCATGTGCCTGCACTGCATGCAGGGCCCGTTGCCGAGACGACCGGCGCGGGAGATGCGTTCAACGGAGGTGTCGCAGCTGCCTTGTCTCGAGGTGCGGATCCAAAAGACGCCGTAAGATTCGGCAATGCGACTGCCGCAATCTCGGTGACTCGGGCAGGAGCGGCCATGTCGATGCCCCTTCGGACCGAGATAGAGGCGTTGCTGCGCAGCAAATGACGGTTTGGTTCCCCGACCCCACCCCTATTTACCCATTACCAATCAACCACTTACGATTTTCTATCGATTTTCTGTCGGAATGTGCTTGCGGGGTTTGGGTGATATCCGTAGACAGCGCTTCACCGGCGGGGCTGAGGCGCTACCGGGACGCGGATTTAGCGGTTTTGCTTAGTTCGGCGGCACTTCGAAAAAAGGTGTTGACGAGTTAGACAAGGTTCGGTAAACGCTGCGGACCACGAAATTCGAGGCAGGCAGGCGGGGCGCGCCGAAGATAGGGCGCATCTTGTTTGTTTTTGTCTCACGCTCTTTGACATCGCTATAATACTGAAGAGATATGCGGGCGGTTTCGGTTCATTTCGATGGATCAACGTCTGTATATCGCGCCCTTAGGTTTCGGCCGATGATGGGGTGTCAGCTTCACTGTTTGATGTGGCTTTCGGTACCTTTGGTACCTTGAGCACATGGAACAGAGACTGTCCCGTTTGAACAACGGGACGATGTGCAGAGGTTCGAACGTCAAGGATAGCTCTTCGGAGCTTTCAACTTGAGAGTTTGATCCTGGCTCAGAACGAACGCTGGCGGCAGGCCTAACACATGCAAGTCGAGCGCGCCCTTCGGGGT